>SHNC01000127.1 GCA_004295105.1 Betaproteobacteria bacterium
CCACAACGTCTTCCTCGATCCGGAGGGCCTGGCGACGCACGAGATCTATCCCAACGGCATCTCCACCTCGCTGCCTTTCGACGTGCAGTTGCAGGTGGTGCGCAGCATCCGCGGGCTGGAGAACGCGCACATCCTGCGTCCGGGCTACGCCATCGAATACGACTTCTTCGATCCGCGCAACCTGAAGTCCAGCCTGGAAACGAAATCGATCGCCGGCCTGTTCTTCGCCGGCCAGATCAACGGCACCACCGGCTACGAGGAAGCCGCCGCGCAGGGCCTGCTCGCCGGCGCCAACGCCGCGCTGCAGGTGCAGGGCCGCGAGCCCTGGTGCCCGCGCCGCGACGAGGCCTACCTCGGCGTGCTGGTCGACGACCTGATCACCCGCGGCGTGTCCGACCCCTACCGCATGTTCACCTCGCGCGCCGAATATCGGCTGAGTCTGCGCGAAGACAACGCCGACCTGCGCCTGACCGAAAAGGGCCGCGAGCTCGGCCTGGTCGACGACGTGCGCTGGGGAGCGTTCTGCGCCAAACGCGAAGCGATCGAGCGCGAGACCGCGCGCCTGAAAGCCACCTGGGCGCTGCCCGACCGCATCCCGGCGGAAGAGGCCGAGCGCGTGGTCGGCAAGGCGCTCGAGCGCGAATACCGCTACTTCGACCTGTTGCGCCGGCCGGAAACCACCTACGCGGCGCTGATGAGCCTCCCCGGTGCGCCGGACAACCCCGCAACCGACCCGCAGGTGGTCGAGCAGCTCGAGATCGCGGCCAAATATCAAGGCTACATCGACCGTCAGCAGGACGAGGTCGCCCGGCAGGCCCAGGCCGAAGCCACCCGCCTGCCCGAGGGACTGGACTACACCCAGGTGCGCGGCCTGTCGCGCGAGGTACAGCAGAAGCTGAACCTGCACAAGCCGGAGACCATCGGCCAGGCCAGCCGCATCCAAGGGGTCACGCCGGCGGCGATTTCGCTGCTGCTGGTGTGGCTCAAGCGCCGCGACCTGGCCGCGCGCGCCGGCGTGCGCGAGGACGCGGGGGCGGGCGAGCAGAGGCGCTCGGCGTGAGCGGGGCGCTCGCCCCCCACGCGCGCCAGCTCGCCGACGGCATCGCCGCGCTCGGCCTGGTGCTGCCGCAGGAAACGGTCGACCGCCTGCTCGCCTTCGGCGAACTGCTGCTGAAGTGGAACAGGGTCTACAACCTGACAGCCATACGTGACCCGCGCGAAGTCATCACCCACCACCTGCTCGATTCGCTGGCGGTGCTGCCCCATCTCGAGCGCGTCGAGCGCCTCGCCGACATCGGCTCCGGCGGCGGTCTGCCCGGCATTCCGCTGGCCATCGTGCGCAGCGGGCTGATCGTGAATTCGGTCGAGACGGTGAACAAGAAGGCGAGCTTCCAGCAGCAGGCCCGGATCGAGCTGCAACTGGGCAACTTCAGTGTCATCAACGAGCGCGTGGAGAAGGTCACCTCTGACCGCCTGCCCGTTGGCGCGGCCTACGGCGTGATCTCGCGCGCCTTTTCCAGCCTGGCCGACTTCGTGAACCTGTCCGGCCATCTGGTGGCGGCGGGCGGCGCGCTGTACGCGATGAAGGGCGTGCATCCGGCCGATGAGATCACTGCCCTGCCGGCCGGCTGGACGGTGACCGCGACCCACGCGCTGCGGGTGCCGGGGCTGGATGCCGAGCGTAATCTGCTGGTCATCAGCAGGGCATGAAATTAGGTCGCGCGATGCCGCCGGGCGTCGAGAACCGCAAGGCGGCAGGTCAGGCGGATCGCAAGGTGGTAGGTCAGGCGGCGGGGGATGCGCGGAGCAGGCGAGGACTGTCCGAGCACCGAGCGCAGCGAGGGCGAGTTCCGCAGCCTGACGGAGCGCATCCCCCGCCGGCTGACCGGATTCGGGGCACGTTCCTAACCACGCCTCTGCGCTCATCACTGAGCATCGATCGGCATGTTGCGGCGCCGCATTGAAGTACACTCCGGGTTCCGCGCCGCGCGCGATCCTTTTGCAACTGGAACAAGCTGAAGCCACATGGCCCGAATCTTCTGCGTCGCCAACCAGAAAGGCGGGGTGGGCAAGACCACCACCTGCGTCAACCTCGCCGCCGCGCTGCACCTGGCCGGACAGCGCACGCTGCTCGTCGACCTCGACCCGCAGGGCAACGCCACCATGGGCAGCGGCGTGGACAAGCGCGCCCTGGAAAAGTCCGTGTATCACCTGCTCGTCGGGCTCGCGACGCTGGAAGAGGTGAGGGTGCAGTCGGAATCCGGCGGCTACGACGTCCTCCCCGCCAACCGCGATCTTGCCGGCGCCGAAGTGGAGCTGGTCAATCTCGACAACCGCGAGAAGCGCCTGCGCGAGGCCCTGAAGGGCTTCGATGCGGAATACGACTTCGTGCTGATCGACTGCCCGCCCTCGCTGTCGATGCTGACGCTGAACGGCCTGTGCGGCGCCCATGGCGTCATCATCCCGATGCAGTGCGAGTACTACGCGCTGGAAGGGCTGTCCGACCTGGTCAACACGATCAAGAAGGTGCATGCCAATCTCAACCGCGACCTCAAGATCATCGGCCTGCTGCGCGTCATGTTCGACCCGCGCATGACGCTGCAGCAACAGGTCTCGGCCCAGCTCGAGTCGCACTTCGGCGACAAGGTGTTCCGCGCCATCGTGCCGCGCAACGTGCGTCTCGCCGAGGCCCCCAGCCACGGCATGCCGGGTGTGGTGTTCGACCGCGGCGCCAAGGGCGCGCAGGCCTACATGGCCTTCGCCAACGAAATGATCCAGCGCATCAGGACGCTCTGAGTGCAGCACGACACATGAACAAACCCAAACTGAAGGGCCTGGGCCGCGGGCTCGATGCACTGCTGGCGGCCGACCACGACGAGGAAGTGACGCAGCGCGAACTGCGCACGCTGTCGACCAGCGCGCTGCAGCCGGGCAAGTACCAGCCGCGCACGCGCATGGACCCGGGCTCGCTCGAGGAACTGGCGGCGTCCATCAAGGCCCAGGGCGTCATGCAGCCCATCCTGGTGCGGCCGGTGGGCGACGATGCCTACGAGATCATTGCCGGCGAACGGCGCTGGCGCGCCGCGCAGATCGCCGGGCTCGACGAGGTGCCCTGCCTGGTGCGAGAGATCCCCGACGAAGCCGCACTGGCGATGTCGCTGATCGAGAACATCCAGCGCGAGGACCTGAATCCGCTCGAGGAAGCGAGCGGCATCCAGCGCCTGATCGACGAGTTCGCCATGACCCACCAGCAGGCTGCCGACGCCGTCGGACGTTCGCGCCCGGCCGCCTCCAACCTGCTGCGCCTGCTCAACCTCGCACGGCCGGTGCAGGAACTGCTGATGGCCGGCGACATCGACATGGGGCATGCGCGCGCGCTGCTGCCGCTCGACGGCGCCAACCAGATCCAGCTCGCCAACCTGGTGGCCGCCAAGCAGTTGTCGGTGCGCGATACCGAGCGTCTGGTGCAGCAGGTGCTCAATCCGCGGCAGAAGAAGGTGGCGCCGCCGCCCGACCGCGACCTGCTGCGGCTGGAAGAAGAGATCGCCGACGCGATCGGCGCCACGGTCAGGATCAAGGCCAACAAGAAGGGCGCCGGCGAAGTCACCATCCGCTTCGGCAGCCTGGACCAGCTCGACGGTCTGCTCGGCCGCCTGCGCTGAGCGCCGTCGTCCGATGGCCGGGCGTTAGCCCGGGGTGCCGGCGTCGTCGCGGTCCGCCCGCCGCGGTGGCAGGGGCGAGAAGTAGCCCACCACCAGCAACAGCAGGCCGGCACCGATGAAGGACACGATGCGTGCGAGCGCGCCGCTTGCCGCCATGTCCACCAGGAACAGCTTGCCCACCACGGCCACCATCAGGCCGGCGCCGGTGAGCCACATCGTGCGGCTGGCGCGGCGGTTGGCGAACAGCATCAGGCCCAGACCGAGCACTGCCCAGAACAGCGACAGCGCGGCCTGCGTCGCGTCGAGCGCGAGCAGCGCCGTCAGGTCCCAGCGCGTGCCGGTGTAGCGATGCACCGCGCGCAGCAGCGCAGCATTGGCGGCGATGAAGGCCACGGCGGCGAGCCCGGCATGCAGGCGCCACACCGGACCGGCGAAGCGGGGCAGCAGGTGGCCTGTACGCCGCAGCCACAGCGCCACCGCGCCCAGCGCCAGTAGCAGCGCCAGGTCCATGGGGTTGAGCAGCGGCAGATAGTCCAGCGGATCGGGCGCGCCGGCGCCGAAGGGGTGGATGGCCGCCGACCACAGCGCCAGCGCGGCGGCGACCGGGCCCGCACCCCCGGCGAGATAGCTCGCGCGCCAGCCGCCGAGCGGCCACGCATCGCTGCGCGCGGCCTGCGCCAGCGCGACCAGCAGCAGCGCCGGCGGCAGCGCGAAGCCGCCGAGCTTCCAGCCGTCGCCCAAGGCCAGCGGCGCCAGCCGCTGACCCAGCTCCTGCGACAGCGCCAGAGCCAGCACCCAAACTCCTGCCGCATGGGCGAGCGCGAAGCGGCGTGAGGTGTCGATGTCGCGATCGGCCAGGCGCAGGCCGACCAGATGCAGGGCGAGGCCCAGCGGCCACGCCAGCCAGCCGCCGTTGGCCGAGGGTGGCACGGCGTAGCCGAACACCTGCGCCAGCGCGATTGTCATCCCTGCCAGCGGCAGCAGCGCACCCTGCTGCAGCGCGGGCCAGTGCAGCTTGGCGCCGATGGCGCTGGCCAGCGCACCGCTGATGGCGAAGGTGAGCAGCAGGGCGGCCGGCTGAACGCCGGTGGCACAGTGCGCGACGATCTCGTCCCAGGTGCCGCCCAGCCACCATAGCCAGGCCCAGGCCAGCAGGATGCTGCCGATGCCCTGCCGGGCCGCGCTCTGGCCGGTGTGCGGACGCGCCGCGAACCAGGCGCTGGCAAAGCCCGCGCCGGCAATCATGGTGGTGCCGAGGAAGGCGCTGTTGAGCAGCGGCAGCGCGCGTGGCGCATCGATGTGCAGCAGGTCGGCCGCGAACAGCACGCCGGCGCCGGCTTGCAGCAGCAGTGCGGCGGCGCTGGCCAGCCGGCGCTGCTGGTGCAGCGCCACCCACCACAGCGCGGCACCCTCCAGCGCCCAGGCCGCGGCGCTCCAGCGCCCGTCGAAGGCGAGCGGCACGGCCAGCGACAGGAAGGCGATGCCCAGCGCGGTGAAGCTCGCCGCCAGCAGCTCGAACCGGGCCTGGCGCAGGCGATGCAACACGGCGCCGAGGGTGAGATAGAAGGCACCGGTCGCAGCGGCACTCCACGCCAAGGCATCCGGCATGCCGTGCACCAGTGCCGCCTGCAGGCCGAAGCCGATCACCGGCACACCGAACACCAGCGTGCCATCGACCGGATCGCGCAGCGCGGGTTCGCGCTTCCAGGCGTAGGCCACGGCTGCAGCGACGTACATCAGCGCGAACAGGATCAGGAAAGGCTGTGTGCTGGCGTAGTGCCAAGGGTGGTAGAACTGCGCACCCCATGCGAGGCCGATCAGGAAGGTGAACACGAAGCCCGTCAGGTTGAGTCCGCGCCAGGCTTTGCGCCACGCCAGCACGAGCACGCCACCGTTGAGGATGGCGTAGTAGGTGAAGAGCTGCACGTGGTCGCCGGCACCTGTAGAGGCGAGAATGGGCGCGGCGAAGCCGCCGGCGGTGCCGATGATCGCCAGCACCGGTGCGTCCTGGCGCACCGCGAGCCAGGCGGCGAGGCCGACCAGGGCGAGCAGGAGGCCGAAGGTCGCGTCGGCTGACAGCAGCCCGTACAGGCGCAAGGCGGCAAAGGCCGTCAGATACAGCACCGCGATGCCGCCCCCCTGCAGGCTCAGCGCGTAGCCGCGGCGGCGCTCGCGCAGCCGCCACCCCAGCACGCCGAGCGCTCCGCCGGCGAGCGCGAAGCCGAGCACGCGCAGGGCCGGCGGCAGCAGGGCATGCTCGACCGCATAGCGGGCGAGGAAGGCGAGGCCGAAGAACAGCACCAGGATGCCGACCCGTACCAGCGTGTTGCCGCCGAACAGCCAGTCGCGCCAGCGTGCGTATAGCAGCTCGAGATCGATCTGCGGTCGCGATTCGGCACCCGATCCGGCAGCCTGGCCCGCCTCGGTCGCGCGCGGTGAGGCGCCCTTGGCGGCCGCGGACGCTGCCTGTGGCGGTGTATCGGCGCCAAGGTCCGGCCAGCTCGGATCCGCAACGGGCGAGCGCATCGCACGCTGCGCGGCACCGGACGCCTCCGCCGAAGCCGGCGCAGCGGCCGCGCCGGGATCGGCTGCGGGCGTTGCGCTGCGACGCATGGTCGTGGCCGCGTCGGCCGACCGGCCGCGCAGTGCTTCCAGCTCATGTTCGACGGCGGCCAGGCGGGCCTCGAGCCGGGCGCCGGTCTCGCGCCGTTCGGCGAGCAGGCTCGCGACCATGCCGCCCAGCACCGCGCCGGCTAACGCGCCAGCGGTCCCGCCCATCACGCCCAGTGCGGCGCCGACCACGATCCACAGCACGGTCTTCATCGCGTCCTTCCGCTCAGCACCAGTTGCCGCGCAGCGTCGCCACGCGCTCCTGCAGCGCGGCCGGCGTGGCCACTTCGGGCGCCAGCGGTTCGCCCACCGCCAGTTCGATACGGCTGAAGATGCCGCGGCGCAGCGGCCGCGTCATTGCCGGTGCGTCCTTGCGCGAGAAGAAGCTGCCCCACAGGCCGCGCAGCGCCATCGGCACCACCGGCACCGGCGTGCGCTCGAGGATGCGGGCGATGCCGGGGCGGAAAGGCTGGAGCTCGCCATTGCCGGTGATCTGTCCCTCGGGGAACACGCCGATCAGCTCGCCGGCCGCGAGTGCCTCGGCGACGAGATCGAAGGCGCGCTCCATCATGCGCAGATCCTCCTTCGCCGGCGCGATGGGGATGGCGCGGCTCTCGCGGAACACGAAGCGCAGCAGCGGCGTGCGGAAGATGCGGTGGTCCATCACGAAGCGGATCGGTCGCCGGCAGGCGGCCATGATCACCAGCGCGTCGACGAAGCTGACGTGGTTGCACACGATCACCGCCGGGCCGGTTTCCGGGACGTTGCCGATGCCACGCACGCGCAGCCGGTACACGGTATGCACCAGCATCCACACCAGGAAGCGCAGCAGGAACTCGGGCACCAGGGTGTAGATGTAGATCGCCACCGCCGCGTTGAGCAGCCCGGTGACGAGAAAGAGCTGCGGCACCGACAGGCCGGCCGCGAGCAGCCCGGCGCCCATGGCGGCGGCCACGACCATGAAGAAGGCATTGAGAATGTTGTTGCCCGCGATGATGCGCGAGCGATGGCCCGGCTGGCTGCGGCTCTGGATCAGCGCATACAGCGGCACGATATAGAAGCCGCCGAACATGCCGATCGCCACCAGGTCGACCAGTGCGCGCCAGGTACCGGGTTGCGCCAGCACCTCGCCCAGCGGCAGCGGGGCGCCGCCGCTGGCGAGCGCCGCAGCCGGGCTCGACCACCACAGGTCGAGCGCGAACAGCGACATGCCGATCGAACCGAACGGCACCAGACCGACCTCCAGGTGGCCGCCCGACAGGCGCTCGCACAGCAGCGAGCCGATGCCGATGCCGATCGAGAATACGGCCAGCAGCATCACCACCGCATGCTCGTTGCCGCCCAGCACGTCCTTCGCATAGGCCGGAAACTGCGACAGGAACACCGCACCGTAGAACCAGAACCACGATACGCCGAGGATGGACAGGAATACGGTGCGATTGCCGCGGGTGAAGGCGAGGTTGCGCCAGGTCTCGGTGACCGGGTTCCAGTTGATGCGCAGCGCGGGTGCTGCCGCCGGCGCGGCCGGGATGCCGCGGCTGGCGAGGTAGCCGAGCAGCGCCAGCGCGACCACCACGACCGAGGCCCACAGGGTGCCGTCCGGCAGGCTGACGACGATGCCGCCGGCCAGCGTGCCGATCAGGATGGCGACGAACGTGCCCGACTCGACCAGCGCGTTGCCGCCCACCAGCTCGTCCTCGCGCAACTGCTGCGGCAGGATGGCGTACTTCACCGGCCCGAACAGCGCTGACTGCGCCCCCATCAGGAACAGGCTCACCA
>SHNC01000002.1 GCA_004295105.1 Betaproteobacteria bacterium
GGATGCGCCCGAGCAGCGGATTGGCCTGCGCGACCGCAGCGTCGTCGTCCGCGGGGGTCGGCATGGTAGAAAGATCGTCCATTCCAGTTGTCATTTCCCTTTCCTCGACCATCCTTACTCGATCGGGCTGAAGAATACCCGCAACGGCGTCCGGGTCTGGTGCAGCAGTGCGGCAACGGGCAAGGCGAGCCGGTCGCCATCGCGTGCCGCCGTCTCCAGCACGGCGCGCTTGCGCTCGCCGGTGATCTGCAGCAGCAGATTGCGCGCATCCTGCAGCGCCGCCAGGCTCAGCGTGATGCGTGCATGCGCGGCCGATGCCGGGCGGGTTGCCGCCAGCGTCGGCGCACCGTCTGCGAGCAGCGTGGCGAGATCGGCGACGCCCGGGAACAGCGAGGCGAAATGGCCGTCGTCGCCCATGCCGAGCACCACCGCGTCGAACGGCCGTTGCAGGCGGCGCAGGCGCCCCTCGCACGCGTCAAGGCCGGCTTCCGGCGAGTCCTCGCCACCGTAGAGCGGCACGAAATGCGCGACCGACGCCGCGCCCTGCAGCAGGTTCTCCCTCACCAGGCGGGCATTGCTGTCGGCATGCTCCGCCGGCACCCAGCGTTCGTCTACCAGCGACACGGAAACGCGCGACCAGTCGAGCTTGCGCTGCGACAACGCGCGCAGGAAGGGCAGCGGGCTGCGCCCGCCGGACACCAGCAGGCTGGCATCGCCGCGCTGCCACAGGCCGAGCCGCAGCATCGCCGCCACCGAATCGGCCAGCGCCGAGGCCATGCACTGGCCATCGTCGAAGACGCTCTGCGCGACGTGCGGCGGCAGATCGAGGCTCAGGCCGGGCGGGTTCAGGCGGGTCGACATCATCACGCGTCCTGCAGCCAGCTCAGGCCGTCACGACCCACCAGCGCACTGGAGGCGGCGGGCCCCCAGGTGCCGGCGGTGTAGGAGCGCGGCGGCGTGGGATCGCGCTCCCAGCCTTCGAGGATGGGTTCGATCCAGCGCCAGGCGGCATCGAGTTCGTCGCGCCGCATGAACAGCGTCAGCTTGCCGCGGATCACGTCCATCAGCAGCCGCTCGTAGGCATCCCACTGGCGCGTGCCGTAGGTCTCGGCGAAGTCGAGGTTGAGCTTCACCGGGCGCACGCGCATCTCGTCGCCCGGCACCTTGGCCATCAGGTGCAGTTCCAGCCCTTCGTCGGGCTGCAGCCGGATCACCAGGCGGTTGGCGCGCTCGCCGGTGGCGGACGGAAACAGGGCGTGCGGCACGTCGCGGAAATTGACTACGATCTCGGCCAGACGCTCCTGCATGCGCTTGCCGGTGCGAAGGTAGAAGGGCACGCCGGCCCAGCGCCAGTTGTCGAGTTCCGCCTTCAGCGCGACGAAGGTTTCGGTGCGGCTGCCGGCGGGAATGCCGGCTTCCTCCAGATACGCCGGGACCGGCTTGCCGTCGATCGCCCCGGCCCGGTACTGGCCGCGCACCGTACGCAGCGCAATGTCCTCCGCCTGCATCGGGCGCAGGGCGCGCAGCACCTTGAGCTTTTCGTCGCGCATGGCGTCGGGATCGATGCTGGCCGGCGGCTCCATCGCGATGATGCACAGCAACTGCAGCAGGTGGTTCTGCACCATGTCGCGCAGCGCGCCGGTGTTGTCGTAGAACTCGCCGCGCCCTTCCACGCCGACGGTTTCGGCGAGCGTGATCTGCACGTCGCGAACGCAGGCGCGGCTCCACAGCGGCTCGAACAGCATGTTGCCGAAGCGCAGCGCGATGAGGTTCTGCACCGTTTCCTTACCGAGGTAGTGGTCGATGCGGTAGATCTGGTCCTCACGGAAGATCGCGCCGACCTGCTCGTTGATCTGGCGCGCCGAGGCGAGATCCCGGCCCAGCGGCTTTTCCAGCACGACCCGGCTGTCTGCCGTCACCAGCCCGGCGGCCCCGAGGTTCTCGCAGATCGACGCGAACAGGCTGGGGGCGGTGGCGAGGTAGAACACCCTCACCTTGGCCGGCTCCACGGCAAGGAGCCCTGCCAGGTGCTGGTAATCCACCGCCTCGCGCGCATCGAGCGCGACATAGTCGAGGCAGTCGGCGAAGGCGGACCAGGCCTGTTCATCGAAATCGGCGGCGACGAACTTGCGCGCCTGAGCCTCGACGTTGGCCAGATAGTCGTCGCGCGATTGCTGCTCGCGCCCCACGCCGATGATGCGCCAGCGGGCGCGCTGCGGATCGGCGGCGCTGTCACGGTGCCGGTAGTACAGCGCCGGCAGCAGCTTGCGCATGGCCAGATCGCCGCTGCCGCCAAAGAGAATCAGGTCGAAGGCATCGAGTGGGATCACGTTTGAACCTCGTTCGGTGTGTGTGGAGCGGCAGTTGGCGCAAGGCCACGACCGCCGGAAAGTTCTTGAATCGTCTTGTTTGTAGTAACGCTACATCGAATTAAAAACTCCAGAATGTAGCAAGTCAACATGTTTTTTCATCACTTCGCTTACACAGCGGTTGCTGCGGCACTCGTCCCGACAATATGAAGGGCACTCCAGGAGAGTCATGTTTCGCGCCGGCTTCGCGAGCGCCCCTGAAGTCGTCGGTCAGAATGTCGCTTGTAACTTTCTCTCAAAAATAGCTTGCAATCTTGTTTGTAGTAATTCTACACTTGCTTCAACAGCAGTCGCCGAGGGACGGAAACCTGGTCACCACGGCAACACCCGGCCACACAAGGAGGCTTCATGTCCGTCCATCCTGTCCTCGACTCCACCCTCGCTCGCGTCACCGCCCGTATCCGCGCCCGCAGCGCCACATCCCGTGCAACCTATCTCGCCCGTATCGATGCGGCCGCGGGTCACGCCGGCGCAGCCCGCACCCGTGTTTCCTGTGCCAACCAGGCGCATGCCTACGCGGCCTTCGCCCCGAACGAGAAGCTGGTGCTGCGCGAGGCCCGCCTGCCCAACCTGGCGATCGTCTCCGCCTACAACGACATGCTGTCGGCGCATCAACCGTTCGAGCGCATGCCGGCGCTGATCAAGGAAGCCGCACGCAGCGCAGGCGCCATCGCGCAGTTCGCTGGCGGCGTGCCGGCGATGTGCGACGGCATCACCCAGGGCGACGCCGGCATGGAACTGTCGCTGTTCTCGCGCGACGTGATTGCGATGGCCACCGCGGTGGCCCTGTCGCACAACGTATTCGACGGCACGCTGTGCCTGGGTGTGTGCGACAAGATCGTTCCGGGCCTGCTCATCGGCGCGCTGCAGTTCGGCCACCTGCCGACGATCTTCGTCCCTGCCGGGCCGATGACGAGCGGCCTCGCCAACGACGACAAGGCGCGCGTGCGCCAGCTCTTCGCCCAGGGCCGCGCCACCCGCGAGGAACTGCTCGAAGCCGAGATGGCTGCCTACCACGGCGCCGGCACCTGCACCTTCTACGGCACCGCCAACAGCAACCAGATGCTGATGGAGGTGATGGGCCTGCACCTGCCGGGCACCGCGTTCATCAATCCCGGCAACACGCTGCGCGACGGCCTGACCAAGGCGGCAGCGCAGCGCCTGGCGGCGATCACCCGGCTCGGCAATGAATACATCCCGATCGGCCGCGTGGTGGACGAGCGCACGATCGCCAACGCCATCGTCGGCCTGCTCGCCACCGGCGGTTCGACCAACCACACCATCCACCTCGTCGCCATCGCCGCCGCAGCCGGCATCCACATCGACTGGAACGATTTCGACGAGCTGTCGAGCGTGGTGCCCCTGCTCACCCGCATCTACCCGAACGGCAGCGCCGATGTGAACCACTTCCATGCCGCGGGCGGCATGGGCTTCCTGATCCGCGAGCTGCTGGCCGCCGGCCTGTTGCATCCGGACGTGATGACGGTGATGGGCGAAGGCCTCGACCACTACACGCAGGAACCCTGGCTCGACGGTGAGCGCGTCGCCTGGCGCCCCGCCACGCCGACCAGCCTCGACCCCGCGGTGCTGCGCCCGGCGGCCGAGCCGTTCAGCGCGGACGGCGGCCTCAAGCTGCTGAAGGGCAACCTCGGCCGCTCGGTGATCAAGGTCTCCGCGGTCAAGCCGCAACACCGCATCGTCGAAGCGCCGGCGATCGTCTTCGATCACCAGGACGACGTGATCGCCGCCTTCAAGCGCGGCGAGCTGGCGCGCGACTTCGTCGCCGTCGTGCGCTTCCAGGGGCCGCGCGCCAACGGCATGCCCGAGCTGCACAAGCTGACGCCGACCCTGGCGGTATTGCAGGACCAGGGCCATCGCGTCGCACTGGTGACCGACGGCCGTATGTCGGGCGCTTCCGGCAAGGTGCCGGCCGCCATCCACGTGACGCCGGAGTGCGTGTCCGGCGGTCCGCTCGGCCGCGTGCGCAGCGGCGACCTCATCCGCCTCGATGCCGAAGCTGGCGTGCTGGAAGCGCTGGTCGATGCCGACGAATGGGCGCGGCGCGAACCGGCCACCGCCGACCTCGACGCCAACCAGCACGGCGTCGGCCGCGAGCTGTTCGTCAATGCCCGCGCCAATGCCGGCGGCGCCGAACAGGGTGCGAGCACCTTCGGCACCACCCTGCCCGGCCCGCTGCCGACGAATTGATCGCGCCTTTCCGCCAGCGCCGCCCGCCCCCCTGACCGAACACCCCGACCCGGAGAAGACTTTCATGGACGTCCCCACCCTGCTCGCCACCAGCCCCGTCATGCCCGTCATCGTGCTCGATCGCGTTGCCGATGCCGTCCCCCTCGCCCGTGCGCTCGTCGCCGGCGGCATCCGCGTGCTCGAAGTGACGCTGCGCACTGCGGCCGGGCTCGACAGCATCCGCGCCATCCGTGCCGAAGTGCCCGACGCCATCGTCGGCGCCGGCACGGTGGTCACCCCGGCCGACATGGCGGCCGCCGTGGCCGCCGGGGCGACCTTCACCGTCAGCCCCGGCGCGTCTGCCGAGCTGCTGCGCGCCGGCCGCGAAGCCGAGGTGCCGCTGCTGCCCGGCGTGATGACGCCGTCGGACGTGATCAACGCGCTGGCGGCCGGCTACACCGAGATGAAGCTGTTCCCGGCGGCGCAGGCGGGTGGCATCGGCATGCTGAAGGCGCTCTCCGGCCCCTTCCCGCAGGTGCGCTTCTGCCCGACCGGCGGCATCGACGCCGCAAGCGCACCCGACTTCCTCGCCCTGCGTAACGTCGCCTGCGTCGGTGGTTCGTGGCTCACGCCGGGCGACCGCGTGCGTGCCGGCGACTGGGCGGCGATCACGGAACTGGCGCGCGCCGCGGCTGCGCTGCGCCCGGCGGCCTGAGGCCGATGGACGTGCTCGAGGCCCCGCCCATGGACAGCCCGCCGATGCCACCGCGGCCCGCGCCGGCCTTCCGCGTGCAGCGCATTGACTTCGCCGGCATCGATGCCGTCGAGCTGCGCGAGGTGCGCAGCGGCAGCCGTGCGGTGTTCGCGCTGCGCGGTGCGACCCTGCTGGCGTGGGAGGTCGTCGATGGCGGCGACACAGTGGCGCTGACCGACGGCTATCGCGACGCCGCCGAACTGGACAGCCAGAACGGTGTTCGCAACGGCGTGCTCGCCCCCTTCACCAACCGCGTCGCCGATGGCCGCTACCGCTTCGACGGCCGCGACCACGACCTGCTGCCCGGCATTCCGGCAGCCGAGCGCATCGTGTATCACGGCTTCGTGCGCGACATGGCGCTGCGGGTGATCGACACGCGCGAATCCGACACCGGGGCCGAAGTGCTTTTCAGCGGTGCCATCGATCCCGAGGACCACGCCGGCTATCCGTTCGCGCTCGCCCTGACGGTGCGCGTGCGATTCGGCGCGACGGGCATCGGCTTGGTGGTAACGGCCACCAACGTCGGCGAACAGGCAGCGCCCTATGCCACAGGATGGCATCCCTACTTCCGCCTCGGTGACGCCGCGATCGACACGCTGGAGCTGACCGTGCCCGCCACCCGCCGCATCGTCACCGATGCGCGTCTGCTGCCGCTGCCGGGCGAGGCCGCCTACGCACCGGTCGGCGAGGGCCCGCAAGGGGACTTCCGCGTCGCCCGCGTGCTCGGGCGCGAAGTGATCGATGCCTGCTACGCCGCCCCCATCCCCGATGGCGACGGCCTTGTGCGCAGCCGCCTGCGCGACCCCGCCAGCGGCAGGCAGCTCCTGGTGTGGCAGCGCGGCGGCCTCATCCATGTCTTCACCGGCGACACGCTGGCGCGCGATCCGCGCCGTGCGCTCGCCATCGAACCGGTCGAGACGATGACCGACGCCTTCAATCGCGCCGAATGTGCAGCCGCGCTGCGGCTGGCCCCGGGCCAGTCGCGCAGCTTCGCCTTCGGTGCAGAGTTCGTGCCGGCGACACCCGCTGGCCCCCTTTCCAGCAACCCCTGCGCCGCCGACGCGGCATGAGACCCCAAATGCCAGGCAAGAACACCAAGATCATCGCCACCGTCGGCCCCGCCAGCGCCGACGAAGCCACCCTCCGCGCCCTCGTCGAGGCCGGCGCCGACGTCTTCCGGCTGAACTTCAGCCACGGCAGCCACGACGATCACCGCACGGTGTATCAGCGCATCCGTGCGCTCGAAGAACGGATCGGCCGCCCCATCGGCGTGCTGATCGACCTGCAGGGCCCCAAGCTGCGGCTCGGCACCTTCGCCGAGGGCGGCGTCACCCTCGCCCGCGGCGACCGCATCCGCTTCGACCTCGACCCGACGCCGGGCGATGCCAGCCGTGTCGCCATTCCGCATCCGGAGATCATCGCCGCCGTCGGGCCCGGCCACGTGCTGCTGGTCGACGACGGCAAGATGCGACTGCAGGTCGTCGCCAAGGACGAGGGCGTGCTGCACATGGAGGCGCTCACCGACGGCCGCCTGTCGGACCGCAAGGGCGTCAATGTGCCGGACGTCGCGCTGCCGCTGTCGGCGCTCACCGCCAAGGACAGGCGCGACCTCGCCTTCGGCCTCGAGCTCGGCATCGACTGGGTGGCGCTGTCCTTCGTGCAGCGTCCGCAGGACCTCGCCGAAGCCCGCGAACTGATCGGTGATCGGGCACTGCTGATGGCGAAGATCGAAAAGCCCTCCGCACTCGAGTCGCTGGAAGCCATCATCGAACTGGCTGACGGCATCATGGTTGCGCGCGGCGACCTCGGCGTGGAACTGCCGCCGGAAGACGTCCCCGGCCTGCAGAAGCACATCGTGCGGCTGTGCCGCCGCGCCGGCAAGCCGGTGGTGGTGGCCACCCAGATGCTCGAATCGATGATCGCCGCCCCGGCGCCGACCCGCGCCGAAGCCTCCGACGTCGCTACCGCGGTGTTCGACGGCGCCGACGCGGTGATGCTGTCGGCCGAGACCGCCTCCGGCCGCTACCCCGCCGATGCGCTGGCGATGATGAGCCGCATCATCGCGCGCACCGAGGCCGATCCGCTGCACCGCCAGTTGATGGACGCGGTGGCCGCCGATCCCAAGGGCACCACGACCGATGCCATCGGCACCGCGATCCGGGCGGTGGCCTGCACCCTGCCGCTGTCGGCCACCGTGGCCTTCACCGCGTCCGGATCCACCGCGCTGCGCATCGCGCACCAGCGCCCGCGCTCGCCCATCCTCGGCCTCACGCCGTCGCAGGCGGTCGCGCGCCGGCTGTGCCTGGTGTGGGGCGTGCGCTCACGGCGGTCGGCCGATGCTTGCGCGGTGGAGGAGATCGTCAATGTCGCCCTCGACCACTGCCGCAGCGAAGGCCTGACCGCGCCTGGCCATGCAGTCGTCGTCACTGCCGGCGTGCCCTTCGGCACCCCAGGCAGCACCAATCTGCTGCGCCTGGCCTGGCCCGCGGGCCAGGCCGCCTGAACCGGCACGCACCGCAATGCGCCCCGCACAAGACAACAGGAGTGAGACAAGCATGAACGCGAAAGACATCCCCACCACCGCCAACCCCGTCCCGACCGCGCTGCAGGCCAGACTTCAGGCCCTGTTCCCGACCGAGGCCGACATCCCCGCCGAGTGCCGCGTGCTGGCGCCGCTGCACCAGCGCTCCATCCTGCTCAATGGCGAGAT
>SHNC01000142.1 GCA_004295105.1 Betaproteobacteria bacterium
GTTGTACAGCTCGTCGCCGTAATGATTGATCTTGGTTTGGTCCATAGCTGGCTCTATCGGGTATGCGGAGCGGAAATGCGAAACAGGGCAGGAGAAGGGTGGACGGGGCATCGGCCCCGTCCCTGCCATCCTCTTAGAACTTGACCATCACGTTGCGCAGCTCGGTGTAGAACTCGAGCGAGTGCAGACCGCCCTCACGACCGATGCCCGACTGCTTCGAGCCGCCGAACGGCGTGCGCAGGTCACGCAGGAACCAGCTATTGATCCAGCACAGGCCGACTTCGATCTGGTTGGCGAGGCGCATCGCACGACCGATGTCCTGGGTGTGGATCGAGGTCGCCAGGCCATAGCGGTTGTTGTTCACCATGTTGACCACTTCCTCTTCCGTATCGAACGGCTGGATGTGGCAGCAGGGCCCGAAGATTTCCTCGGTCACCACGGTTGCGGTTTCCGGCAGGCCGGTCCAGATCGTCGGCTGAACCCAGCAGCCGTCCTTCAGTTCGTCGGGCATGTCGGGGATGCCGCCACCAAAGACGATGTTGGCACCTTCTTCCTTCGCCTTGGCGTACATGCCCAGCACCTTCTTCTGGTGAACCTTGCTCACCAGCGGGCCGATCTTGGTGTCAGGGTCGAACGGAAGACCCGGCTTCATCGTCTCGGCCTTGTCCTTCAGCGCGGCGACGAACTTGTCGAAGATCGGACGCTGGACATAGACGCGTTCGGTGCCCAGGCAGACCTGGCCGGCGTTCTCGAAGCAGGAGCGGGTGACGGTGGCGACGGCGTTGTCGAAATCGCAGTCGGCGAACACCAGCGCGGCGTTCTTGCCGCCCAGTTCGAGCGACACCGGGCGGATGCCGTCCGCGCCCGCCTTCATGATGGCGGTACCGGTCTTGGTCTCGCCGGTGAAGGTGATGCCGTCAACGTCCGGGTGGGCGGTCAGGAAGGCGCCGGCGGAGTCGACACCGAAGCCGTTCACGACGTTGTACACGCCCTTCGGGATGCCGACCTTGTTCATGACTTCGCCCAGCATCGTGGCGGTGCTCGGCGTGGCTTCGGAGGGCTTCACCACGACGGTGTTGCCGCAGGCGAGCGCCGGTCCGGCCTTCCACGTCATCAGCAGCAGCGGCAGGTTCCACGGGCAGATGATCGCGATCACGCCGCGCGGCACGCGCACGCCATAACTGCGCGCCGTCTTGCCGTCCGGGGTACGCATTTCGAACGACTCGGTGGATGCGTTCTTGATGGTGTCGGTGAAGATCTTGAAGTTGGCGGCGCCACGCGGGATATCCACGTGCGAAGCCAAGTGCGCGGGCTTGCCGGTGTCGGCGATCTCGGCCTGCAGGAAGTCGTCGAAGCGGTTGTTGATCTCGTCGACCAGCGCATCGAGCATCGCGCAGCGCTCGACCACCGACAGCTTGCCCCACGGGCCGTGCAGCGCGGCCTTGGCAGCGGCGACCGCCGCATCCACCTCGGGTTTGCCGGCTTCATGGACGATGCCGATCAGCGAGTTGTCGACCGGGTTGCGCTTTTCATACGTCTTGCCGCTGACGTTGGTGACGTACTCACCGTTAATGAAGTTCTTGATGTCTTTCATGCTCAGGTTTCCCAAAGTAGTGGAAGAAGCAGCGAGGCCTGCTGCAGCCGTTGTCGCCCTGCGGGGCCATAGTTGAATCAGATGCGGCAGGGCGCAAACCCACGGTCGTAGCCGACTCGGGCCGGCTTCTTCAAGCCGGCCCGACCGCAAACTTCATGCATCAGGAGAAGACAGACAGGAACTTCTCGTTGAGCACGCGATCGTGGTAGAAAATTGCCTTGCCGAGTTGGTCGTCGGTCCAGGTGATGGTCGGCTTGTCCGGATACCAGTGGTAGCCGCCCGCGAACACTTCGTTGCGGTTGCCGCTCGGGTCGAAGAAGTAGATCGTTTCGCCGCGGGTGATGCCGTGGCGGGTGGGACCGATGTCGATCGACACGTCCTTCTTCGAGATGATGTCGCCTGCGCGCAGCACTTCGTACCAGTTGTCGAGCAGGAAGGACGCGTGGTGCAGCTTGCCCTTCACCGGCTGGCGGATGAAGGCGACGTCGTGCGCCTTGTTCGAGCAGGTCAGGAAGGCTCCGATGGGGAACTTGTCCGGGCCGGCCACCACGAGTTCGGCGACGCCGAAGCCGAGCACTTCGGTGAACAGCTTCATGACGCCATCGAGGTCGTCGCCGTACAGCAGGCAGTGGTCGAAGCGGGCGGGCGCCATGCCCTTCAGCCCGTCCGGCCAGGCGTCCGGGTTGGTGTCGGGCAGCCCGTTGCCGACCTTCTCCTTCTCGGCGAACAGTTCCATGACATGGCCGGTCGGGACCGTGAAACGGAAACGCTCGCCCGTCTTCGGATGCTCGCCCGCCGGAATCCAGCTCAGTTCGGTGCACAGGCCGGACGCCTCGATATCGGCGGCCAGCTTCTTCAGCGTTGCAGGCGAGTCGACGCGCCAGCCGAGGTAGTCCATGCCGGCTTCGTCGGCTTCACGCAGCACGACGCTGTGGTGATCGTGCTCGTCCCACGCCTTCAGGTACACGCGACCCTTGTCGTCGCGGCCGGTCTCGATGAGGCCGAGGACCTCGACGTAGTGGTTGAGCGCCGCAGCCATGTCAAGCACGCGGATGACGATGTGGCCGGGGCGAAGAACGCCGGTAAGTGCCATGATCAACTCTCCTCTCTGATGGTGAAGGGCGAACGGTCACGATGTGCCGTCGCCGATGATTCGACACGCCTGTCAGCGGTGCGTGCCACGAAAACGCTGCAACTCAAAGCTTTCTGACCCCGTCACCGGCACGCCGGCTTCGAAGTCGCTTTCGGGGAAGGCGGGGCAGGCAAGCGCCCGGCTCTTCGCTTCCGATCAGATCATTACGTTCCGGCTGCTCGTTTCTCAATGCATCCAGTGAGCGAACCAGACTCCTGGGGACCCCGGTCAATGCAAGTCCCGCGTCGCCGCACGACAATCTGCGGGAATACCCTGACAAGGCAGATGCCCGACTTCATTGGGCAACGCGTCATCTTCGGCGCAAGCTCATTCCCATGCCATTTGGCGGCATGAATTCCGAATTGCTGCACCGAAGCAATTCTTGACAGGATCAGTGATTCCTCTCCCCCTAAGCCTGTTTCAATTCCTGGTCATTGACGTGCAATGCGACGCCGATACGAGGATGGTTCAATTCTTGTTTGAAAAATAAACAAATGCCAATCTGCCGCCTTGATTTCTGACGTTCACTTTGCAGCACGAAGGCTACCCCCTCGAACGCGCTTGTGGTGAGCGTCGACTACTAGGGAAAACCCTCGTTGCGTGCGGTTCCGCAAATTATTCCTGACATTTCAGGCTGTTGTGCGGCCGGGGTGAAGCGCATCAAAAATATCTCGAGATTTTATACGCGATAACATGCGTCTCTGCAAGAGGGCTGCCGATAAAAAAAATCCATGGCGCGTCCAGGTCGTCAGTCCGGCAGCCGATTCATCGGATTTGAATCGCGCTCTTTAACGTTAACGTAAAGAGTGCATTCCATTTCTTCATCGGTCGCATGCAAAAAACGGATATCGATCGTGCAGGAAATGGATATTATCGAAGTAGCGCAGTCCCTATTCTGCGGACCTGCCAGACAACGAAGGAGACTCCGGCCATGCAAGTAACCAACGAGTACTTGGATTCCCTGCTCGAGAAGGACAAGGAGAAGGGGCTGTTCCGCTGCAAGCGGGAGATGTTCACCAATGAGGAACTGTTCGACCTCGAGATGAAGCACATCTTCGAGGGCAACTGGATCTATCTGGCGCACGAAAGCCAGCTTCCCAAGGTCAACGACTATTACACGACCAAGATCGGTCGCCAGCCGATCTTCATCACTCGCAACAAGGACAACCAGCTCAACGCGTTCATCAACGCCTGTGCTCACCGTGGTGCCACCCTTGCCCGCTTCAAGCATGGCAACAAGGCCACGTACACCTGCCCGTTCCACGGCTGGACCTTCAACAACTCCGGCAAGCTGCTGAAGATCAAGGATCCGACCGAGACCGGCTATCCCGACAGCTTCAACCAGGACGGTTCGCACGACCTCAAGAAGATCGCCCGCTTCGAGTCCTACCGTGGCTTCCTGTTCGGTAGCCTGAATGCCGACGTGCAGCCGCTGGAAGAGTACCTGGGTGAGTCGCGCAAGATCATCGACATGATCGTCGACCAGTCGCCGGAAGGCCTCGAAGTGCTGCGCGGTTCTTCGACCTATGTGTATGAAGGCAACTGGAAGCTGCAGGCCGAGAACGGCGCCGACGGCTACCACGTGACCGCGGTGCACTGGAACTATGCCGCCACCCAGGCATCGCGCAAGGAGCGCGACGCCGGCGGCGACGGCATCAAGGCGATGAGTGCCGGCGGCTGGGCGAAGAAGGGCGGCGGTTCGTATTCCTTCGAAAACGGCCACATTCTTCTTTGGACGCGCTGGGACAACCCTGAAGACCGTCCGCTGTACCCGGTGCGCGAGCAACTCGCCGAGCGCGTCGGCGAGAACACCGCGGAATGGATGATCAACAACTCGCGTAACCTGTGCCTGTACCCGAACGTCTATCTGATGGACCAGTTCAGCTCGCAGATCCGCGTCCTCCGCCCGCTGTCGGTGAACAGGACCGAAGTCACGATCTACTGCATCGCGCCGAAGGGTGAAAGCGCTGAAGCCCGCGCCCGCCGCATCCGCCAGTACGAGGACTTCTTCAACGCCTCGGGCATGGCGACGCCGGACGACCTGGAAGAGTTCCGCGCCTGCCAGGAAGGCTTCAACGGCAAGTACTTCGTCTGGAACGACATGTCCCGCGGTGCCGAGCACTGGGTCGAAGGCGCCGATGCCGAAGCCGACAAGATCGGCCTGAAGCCGATCCTGAGCGGGGTCAAGACGGAAGACGAGGGCCTGTATGTCGCGCAACACACCTACTGGCTCGAGCAGATGAGGAAGGCGCTCGCCGCCGAACAGCAGGCTGCCAATCAGTAATACCGAGGAGACGATTTAAATGAGCATTTCCTACGAGACCGTGTGCGCCTTCCTGTACCGCGAAGCCCGTCACCTCGATGAGCGCGACTGGGATAACTGGCTGGCCTGCTACGACGAGAAGGCCACCTTCTGGATGCCTGCCTGGGACGACGATGGCGAGCTGACGGAAGATCCGCAGAGCGAGATCTCGCTGATCTATTACCCGAACCGCGGCGGCCTGGAAGACCGCGTGTTCCGTATCCGCACCGAGCGCTCGAGCGCGACGATTCCGGATACGCGCACGTCGCACAACATCACCAACGTCGAAGTCGTCGAGCAGAGCGGCAGCGTGGTGAAGGTTCGCTTCAATTGGAATACCTCGAGCACCCGTTACAACCACACGGACCTGTTCTATGGCTCGAGCTTCTACACCATCGACTTCTCGGGCGCGAATCCGCTCATCAAGGAGAAGAAGGTCGTGCTGAAGACGGACTACATCCGCCACGTCATCGACGTCTATCACATCTGACGCAGACGCCGGAGCGCAGGCTCAGGCATGTCAGCGGCCGGCGACAGCTCTCACCCGGAGTTGTCGCCGGTTTTCGCCTGATCGCCACCCGGAGGGTGGTTTTCGATCGAGGCTCATCTCCAGCAGAGGGGGTATCCATGACTTACAAGATCGCGCTGAACTTTGAAGACGGCGTCACCCGCTTCATCGATTGCAAGACGACCGAGACGGTGGCCGATGCAGCCTACCGCCAGGGCGTGAACGTCCCGATCGATTGTCGCGACGGCGCCTGTGGCGCCTGCAAGAGCTTTGCCGAATCGGGCAAGTTCGAAATGGGTTTCTACATCGAGGATGCACTGAGCGAGGAAGAGGCTGGCCTCGGCTACGTGCTGACCTGCCAGATGCACCCCAAGGGCGATTGCGTGGTGCGCATTCCCGCCTCGTCGGAAGTGTGCAAGATCAAGCAGAGCGCCATCACGGCCACCGTCAAGGAAGTGCGCCAACTGTCGGACAGCACCATCAACCTGACGCTGCAGGGCGAAGGCATCGGCAAGCTTTCCTTCCTTCCGGGCCAGTACGCGAACCTGGGCGTGCCCGGCAGCGAGCACCATCGCGCCTATTCCTTCAGCTCGATGCCGAAGGACGGCGAGGTGTCCTTCCTGATCCGCAACGTGCCGAATGGCCTGATGAGCGGCTACCTCACCGGCAAGGCGCAGCCGGGCGACGAAATCAAGCTGGCCGGCCCGCTCGGCAGCTTCTACCTGCGCGCGATCGAGCGTCCCGTTCTGATGCTGGCGGGCGGTACCGGTCTGGCGCCCTTCCTCGCCATGCTTGACAAGGTCGTAGCCGACGGTGGCAGCGCGCACCCGATCCACCTGATCTACGGCGTCAACACCGACACCGACGTCGTGGAACTCGACAAGCTGAACGCATTCAAGGCGCTGCTGCCGAACTTCACGTTTGAAGTCTGCGTCGTGGCCGAGGACAGCAAGTATCCGAAGAAGGGCTACGTCACCGCCCACATCGAGCCCGCGCACCTGAACGAAGGCAAGGTAGACATTTACCTGTGCGGTCCCCCGCCCATGGTCGAAGCGGTTGCACACAACCTGCGCGAACGCAAGATCGAGCCCAACAGCTTCCACTACGAGAAGTTCGCCGCCAGCGTCTGAGTTCGGCCCGGATCCACGCAACCATTCATTCAGGTAATTCGCCATGCAGAACAAGCGTTTCGACAACAAGGTCGCAGTCATCACCGGCGCGGCGCAAGGCATCGGCCTGCGCGTCGCCGAGCGGATGGCGGAGGAAGGCGGCCGCCTGGTGCTGGTGGATCGTGCCGAATTCGTCCACGAACTGCAGGACTCGCTTGGCAAGGTCACCGAGGTGCTGACGCTGACTGCCGACCTCGAGCAGTTCGCCGACTGCCAGCGCGTGATGGACGAGGCGGTCAAGCGCTTTGGGCGCATCGACATCCTGATCAACAACGTCGGTGGCACGATCTGGACCAAGCCCTTCGAGTTCTACGACGAGAAGCAGATCGAGGCCGAAGTGCGCCGCTCGCTGTTCCCGACGCTGTGGTGCTGCCGCGCGGCGCTGCCCTACATGCTCGAGAAGGAGCATGGAGTCATCGTCAATGTTTCCTCGGTGGCCACACGCGGTGTCAACCGCGTGCCTTACGGCGCGGCGAAGGGCGGCGTCAACACTCTGACGGCCTGCCTCGCGTTCGAGACCGGCGAGCGTGGGATCCGCGTCAATGCGGTGTCGCCCGGCGCCACCGAGGCGCCGCCGCGCCGCGTCCAGCGCAATACAGCCAAGCAGACCAAGCAGGAAAAGACCTGGTACAAGCAGATCTACACCCAGTCGATCGACACCAGCCTGATGAAGCGTTTTGGCACCACGGACGAGCAGGCAGGCGCGATCCTGTTCCTCGCTTCCGATGACGCCTCGTACATCACCGGTGTCGTGCTGCCGGTCGGTGGTGGCGATCTCGGCTGATCGCGGACCAAGGACGCAGAAGCAAGCTCTAGCAAACATTACGCGGGCGCCCCGAACGGGGCCGCAACAACGGAGAACGCCAGTTTCCGGCGCGCTTGTCGCGCCGGAGGGGGAACTGTGCGTCGCAATCCGGCGGGGTGCGCCGCTTCTTCTTCCGGATGGGGGCTGCCATGCCGTCATCCACATGGTTTCACAACTAAGCAGGAGACGTATCGTGTTGAAATCTAATTCCCCAATGGACAGCCCGGAGATGGAGCGCAAGCGGCGCAGCACCGTCATCTGGGTGATCGCCTTGTGCTTCATCGGCCTGGTGTTCGATGGCTATGACCTCGTCGTCTACGGCGCCGTGCTGCCCGGCTTCATGGGCCCGGACTCCGCCAAATGGATCGGCGACCATGCGCTGACGCCGAAAGACGCCGGCATGCTCGGCTCGTACGCGATGATCGGCATGATGCTCGGCGCACTCGTCGCCGGCA
>SHNC01000041.1 GCA_004295105.1 Betaproteobacteria bacterium
AGAAGGTCATCCGCAACCGCACCGAGAAGGTCGGCATCGGTTTCGGTGCCGAGGTGAAGAGCCGCGATGCCAGCAGCCTCACCGACACCTTCCGCCAGGTCGAACCGGAAGACCTGATCAAGTTCGGCCTGATCCCCGAACTGATCGGGCGCCTGCCGGTGGTGGCGACGCTTCAGGAACTCGATGAGGAAGCCCTGATCCAGATCCTGATCGAGCCGAAGAACGCACTCGTCAAGCAATACCAGAAGCTCTTCTCGATGGAAGGCGTGGATCTCGAGATCCGGCCTGCGGCCTTGCACGCGGTTGCGCGCAAGGCGATCAAGCGCAAGACGGGTGCGCGTGGCCTGCGTTCCATCCTCGAGGCGGCCCTGCTCGACATCATGTATGACCTGCCTACGCTCGATGGCGTCGCCAAGGTCGTGGTGGACGAGAGCACCATCGAAGACGGTGCCAAACCCTTGCTGATCTACGCCGAGCAGCAGAAGGTTTCGGGCTCGAACTGATGCCCGCCGGGGCCGGATTCTCATCCGGTCACCCCCCGCCGCTTGAATTTCCAGGTCGCGCCCGCATATGGGTTCGACCTTTCCAACAGAGAAAATGAAAATGTCGGGTCCCGCTGACCTCTCCAACGAACAGATGGAACTGCCGCTGCTGCCGCTGCGCGACGTGGTGGTTTTCCCGCACATGGTCATCCCGTTGTTCGTCGGGCGGCCGAAGTCGATCAAGGCGCTGGAAAATGCGATGGAGGCGGGCAAGAGCATCCTTCTCGTCGCGCAGAAGTCGGCTTCCAAGGATGAACCTGCGGTCGAGGATCTCTATTCGATCGGCGGTATCGCCGACATCCTGCAAATGCTCAAGCTGCCCGACGGCACGATCAAGGTGCTGGTCGAAGGAGTGCAGCGCGCGCGCATCGATTCCGTCGAGGATCTGCGCCAGCTCTTCGTCGCCAAGGTCAGCCCGGTTTCGGTGCCGGAGCCGGGCAACAACGAGGTCGAGGCGATGCGCCGCGCGATCATCGCCCAGTTCGACCAGTACGTGAAACTCAACAAGAAGATTCCGCCGGAAATCCTGACGTCGCTCGCGGGCATCGAGGAGGCTGGACGACTTGCCGACACGATCGCTGCCCACCTGCCGCTGAAGCTCGAGCAGAAGCAGGAAGTGCTGGAGATGTTCAACACCGGCGAACGTCTGGAAAAGCTCCTCAACCAGCTCGAATCCGAACTCGACATCCTGCAGGTCGAAAAGCGCATTCGTGGCCGCGTGAAGCGCCAGATGGAGAAGAGCCAGCGCGAGTACTACCTGAACGAGCAGGTGAAGGCCATCCAGAAGGAGCTCGGCGAGGGTGAGGATGGCGCCGATCTCGAGGAGATGGACAAGAAGATCAAGGCCGCCGGCATGCCCAAGGAGGCGCTGGCCAAGGCCGAGGCCGAATTCAAGAAGCTGCGCCTGATGTCGCCGATGTCGGCCGAAGCGACGGTGGTTCGTAACTACATCGATACGCTGATCGGCCTGCCTTGGAAGAAGAAGTCACGCGTCAGCAGGGATCTCGCCGAAGCCGAGAAGGTGCTCGACAAGGATCACTACGGTCTGGAACGCGTCAAGGAACGCATCCTCGAGTATCTCGCCGTGCAGCAGCGCGTGGACAAGGTCAAGGCTCCGATCCTGTGCCTCGTCGGCCCCCCTGGCGTCGGCAAGACTTCGCTCGGTCAGTCGATCGCCAAGGCCACCAACCGCAAGTTCATCCGCATGGCGCTCGGTGGCGTCCGTGACGAGGCCGAGATCCGCGGCCACCGGCGCACATACATCGGTTCGATGCCCGGCAAGATCCTGCAGAACATGAGCAAGGTGGGCGTCAAGAATCCGCTGTTCCTGCTCGACGAGGTGGATAAGCTCGGCATGGATTTCCGCGGCGACCCCTCGTCGGCGCTGCTGGAGGTGCTCGACCCGGAGCAGAACCACACCTTTCAGGATCATTACGTCGAAGTCGATTTCGACTTGTCCGACGTGATGTTCGTGGCAACGGCCAACACCCTGAACATCCCGCCCGCGCTTCTCGACCGCATGGAAGTGATCCGCCTGTCCGGTTACACCGAGGACGAGAAGGTGAACATTGCCATGCGTTATCTGCTGCCCAAGCAGATGAAGAACAACGGTCTCAAGCGCGACGAACTGTCGGTGACCGAGGAGGCACTGCGCGACGTGGTGCGCTATTACACCCGCGAGGCGGGCGTGCGTGGAATGGAGCGCGAGATTTCCAAGATCTGCCGCAAGGTCGTCAAGCAGCTCGTACTGCGCAGCCGCACGAGCAAGATCGTGGTGAATGCCAAGAACCTCGACAAGTTCCTCGGCGTGCGCAAGTACAGCTTCGGCATGGCGGAAAAGCAGAACCAGATCGGTCAGGTTACCGGGCTGGCATGGACCGAAGTGGGTGGTGAACTGCTCACGGTGGAAGCGGTCCAGTTGCCCGGCAAGGGCAAGGTCATGACGACCGGCAAGCTCGGCGAGGTCATGCAGGAATCCATTCAGGCGGCTCTGTCGGTGGTGCGTAAGCGCGCACGTTCGCTGGGTATCGAGGACGACTTCTACCAGAAGAGCGACATTCACATTCACCTGCCGGAAGGCGCCATTCCCAAAGATGGTCCTTCCGCCGGAATCGCCATCTCGACCGCGCTGGTTTCGGTCCTGTCAGGCATTCCGGTACGCTGCGACGTGGCGATGACCGGTGAGATCACGCTTCGCGGTGAGGTCCTGGCAATTGGCGGGCTCAAGGAGAAACTTCTCGCCGCAGTGCGTGGGGGGATCCGCACTGCGCTGATCCCGGAGGAGAACGTGAAGGATCTCGCGGACATTCCGGACAACATCAAGAACGCGATCGAGATCATTCCGGTGAAATGGATCGACCAGGTGCTTGAGCGGGCGCTCGAGCGCAAGCCGGAACCCCTGCCGGACGCTCCGCCTGCGGTCGCTCCCGCCGTTGCAGCCCAATCTGAGGAAGGCGGGGCGACCTCGCTCAACCTGCGCGCTCACTGAGCACCACGGCATCGGGGCCCCATTGGGCCGATACGAGGGCACAACATGCTTCGCATGTTGTGCCCTCGCTGCATTTCATGCGCTTGACACATGGAAATTTCGCACGCTATAAATCCAGCGCAGGTTGCAGGGGCAAGCGAGTTTTCCTCAATGCCGCGCGGACGCCGGCTTGTGCGGGATCGGCAGTGTAGTACCAATCGATCGCAGTAATCCAAGAGGGGGCGGGTACATGAACAAGTCTGAACTGATTGACGCGATTGCCGCGAGTGCCGACATTCCGAAGGCAGCCGCAGGCCGTGCGCTGGATGGCGCAATCGAGGCTGTGAAAGGAGCGCTCCAGAAGGGGGATTCCGTGACGCTGGTCGGTTTCGGAACGTTTCATGTCGGCGAGCGCGCGGCGCGAACGGGACGCAATCCCAGAACCGGCAAGAACATCAAGATCAAGGCGGCGAAGGTGCCGAAGTTTCGGCCTGGCAAAGGTCTGAAGGATGCAGTAAACTGAAAAGCTTCGCCGGGCTGGCGCCGCTCTCGTCGCCTTCCGTGCGCGGGGTGCTTAGCTCAGATGGTAGAGCGCTAGCCTTACAAGCTGGATGTCGGCGGTTCGATCCCGTCAGCACCCACCAACAACTGGAAAAGCCCGGAATTCCACCGGGCTTTTTTATTTTGCACAGTTGCTGCAATGCGGCAAAATTAGACTCGATCCTGCTGTTGCTTCACATCAACGTTCAATCCATTGGTACAGGAAATTGACCATGAAGGTCTTGACGAACCCCGAGCAATTTGCCGCCAACAACCGGGCCCACATCGAATCGCTGTTGACACTCACCGATGGCCTCATCTCAATGTTCGACCGGCTGCTGACGTTGAACCTGAGCTTCGCCAGCGATCTGATCGAAGAAGCGTTGGCGAATACGAGCACGCTGGCGAGGATGGACGGTCCGCAGGAACTGCTGTCCCTGCCGGCGGCCTTGGTGCAGCCTTTGATCGAGAAGTCGGCCGCCTATGCGCGCGACGTGTCCGAGATTCTGACTGATGGTCAACATGGAGTCGGCGCACTCATCGACGCCCGGGTCGGCGCGCTCAACAAGACGCTCGCTCTCGAGCTGGCCCATGCGGCAAAGTCCGCACCGGGCGGTTCAGAGGCGCTGCTCGAGGGCATGAAATCGGCCCTTGCCGTCGGCAATGTCGCCTACGACGGTGCGAGCCGGGCAGCCAGGCAACTGGTCGGCCTGACCGAAACGAATCTCGTCCGCTCGACCGAAGTCACTGTTCAGGCGCTGATCGCCGAGAAGGCTGACTGAACCGTCAGGATTGGAATGGCTTCGACCGGGCAACGATGGGCAACATGAGTACGACCGGCCAGCGACTCGTCCTCAAGATCCTTCTTCGTACCGAGTCGCCGTGCTTGACGACGTCGGGATCGCCTCCTAAAATGCGGCCTCTTCTTTCGGGGGCGGTTAGCTCAGCGGTAGAGCACTGCCTTCACACGGCAGGGGTCACTGGTTCGATCCCAGTACCGCCCACCACCGCTCGGGTGGCGAATCTCTCGGGGAAGACCGATTCAAGGCGAGCCTGTCGAGTTCGCTCACGGATCGGGCGGTTAGCTCAGCGGTAGAGCACTGCCTTCACACGGCAGGGGTCACTGGTTCGATCCCAGTACCGCCCACCAGACGCACCGATGAAATGCCGGCCTCGTGCCGGCATTATGCTTTCTGCGCATCGTCAGCATGCTTGTGGCGTTGTGCTCGAGGTGTCGGCTTGCGCCATCGTGCGCGGCTCGTTACCGTTCCCTTCTCACAGGCCATGAGGAGCAACGGAAATGGACATGCGCTATCTGGACGATCTGGAGCCCGGTCAGACGTTCGTGACGGCGGGGATCACCCTGACCGAAGCCGAGATCATCGATTTCGCCCTGCGTTACGATCCCCAGCCTTTTCATCTCGATGTGGTGGCAGCCGCACAGTCGCCATACGGGGGACTGATCGCAAGCGGATTCCAGACCTTCGCACTGTGTTTTCGCCTCTTCATCCAGAGTGGCATGTTGCAGGAGTCCAGCATCGGTTCGCCCGGATGCGACGAACTGCGCTGGTTTGCGCCGGTGCGCCCGGGCGACACGCTGCATTCGGAAGTGCAGGTGCTGGAGGTGCGTCCGTCGAAGTCCAAGCCCGATCGCGGCATCGCGCGTCTGCAGTACCGCGCGTTGAACCAGCGCAACGAGGTCGTGGCGAGCTTCATCGGTAATCACCTGCTGTGGCGCCGGGCGACTTGAAGCGCTTATCCTGTCGATATCCCGTCCGAGATCGAACTTGCCACGCCCCATGCCGAGTCAATTGCCGCCGGTGCGTTATCGCATCCGCCCTCATCGCCCCGAAGCCCACCTGTTCGAAATCGTGTGCACGGTCGCCGATCCGGACCCTGCGGGGCAGGGCTTCCGTCTGCCGGCCTGGATCCCCGGCAGCTACATGATTCGGGAATTCGCACGCAACATCGTCAGCCTCGCCGCGAGCGCGCAGGGCAGGCCAGTGCCGGTCGACAAGCTCGACAAGCATAGTTGGCGCGCGCATCCGGTGCCGCGGGGTGCCGCCCTGACGCTGACCTACGAGGTCTATGCCTGGGACCTGTCCGTGCGCGCGGCGCATCTGGACGCGACGCATGGATTCTTCAATGGGACCAGTGTGTTCGTCGCGGTGGACGGCAAGACGGAGCGGCCCTGCTTCGTAGACATCGTGCGCCCTGAGGGCAACGAGTATCGCGACTGGCGTGTGGTGACAGCACTGCCGCGTGCGCGGGACGACATCGGCGCGGCGTGGGCGTATGGCTTTGGCGTCTATCAAGCCGCCGACTACGACGAACTGATCGACCATCCGGTGGAAATGGGCCGGTTCACACTCGCGCATTTCGAGGCGGGTGGTGCGCGCCATGACATTGCGCTGACGGGGCGACACGACTGCGACATCGAGCGACTCTCCGCCGACCTGCGACGCATCTGCGAATGGCAGATCGAACTTTTCGGCGCGCCGCCGCCGGTGGATTACTACGCATTCCTGACGATGGTGGTGGGCGACGGTTATGGTGGCCTCGAGCATCGCGCCTCGACGGCGCTGCTGACCAGTCGGGCCGATCTGCCGTGGAAGGGAATGCCGGGGATGCCTGACGGGTACAAGGGCTTCCTTGGCCTGTGCAGCCACGAATACTTTCACTCCTGGAACGTCAAGCGCATCAAGCCGGCCGCATTCACCCCGTATGAGCTGGGAGCCGAGAACTACACGCGGCTGCTGTGGGCCTTCGAGGGTTTCACTTCTTACTATGACGATCTCGCCCTGGTGCGGTCCGGCGTCATTGCCCTGGAGGACTATCTCGGCCTGCTCGGCAAGACGATCTCGAACGTACTGCGTACGCCCGGTCGCCTGAAGCAGAGCGTGGCCGAATCCTCATTCGACGCATGGATCAAGTACTACCGGCAGGACGAGAACGCGCCCAACGCGATTGTCAGCTACTACGCCAAGGGGGCGTTGATCGCGCTCGCGCTCGACCTGCAGTTGCGCAGCGCCACCGGTGGCCGCGCCGCGCTCGACGATGTGATGCGGCTGCTGTGGCAGCGCCATGGGCTGACCGGTGTGGGTGTGCAGGAGGACGGCATCTTCGCCGCGGTGGCAGAGGTCGGCGCAAGGCATGGCAGCGAGGCGCTGGGCAAGCGCCTGTCGCGCTGGCTGAAGGAGACGGTCGCCGGCACGGAGGACCCGCCCTTGGCGCGGCTGTTCAAGTCGTTCGGGGTCGAATACCGGGCCGAGCCGGGCGGCAAGGGCCCGACGCTGGGCATCAAGCTCGCCGCGGGCGAGGCCAGAATTGCCAACGTCTGCGAGGGCGGGCCTGCACAGCGGGCCGGCATGTCCGCGGGTGACGTGCTGGTGGCGCTCGACGGCCTGCGTGCGTCGGCATCCAGTCTGGACGCGGCTCTGTCACGGCACGCCGTCGGCGACGAGGTCGACATCCATGTCTTCCGGCGCGACGAACTGATGTGCTTCAGGGTCGAACTCGGTGCGCAGCCGGCCGACTCGGTGACGCTGAAGCTGCTGCGGCGACCTTCCGCCGCGGCGGCACACCTGCGCCGCGGCTGGCTGGGCGGCTGATCAGGCCGCTGCCAGCTTCGCTTCGCTGCGGCGCACGACGAAGCGCAGCAGGGTGCCGAACAGCACGGTGGCGACCAACGTCGCCATCACGCACCCTTCCCAGAAGCCGGCCACCGAGGGGGCGTCATGCCGCGAGGGCGAATGGAAGCTGAGCCAGTAGCCGCCGCTCAGGCCGATACCCCAGAAGCACAGCGTATGCAGGACCATCGGCAGCAGCGTCACCTTGTAGCCCCGCAATGCATGCGCGGCCACCGTCTGCAGGCCGTCGAAGGCCTGGTAAAGGCACAGGTAGAACACCAGCCCAAGCGCCACTTCCCGCACGGTGGGGTCAGTGCTCGAATAGGCGACCACCGGCTCGCGCACCAGCCACAAGACGATGCCGATCACCACGGCGAAACTTCCGGTCAGGCTCAGGCCCACGCCTGCGGTGGCGCGCGCCCGGCGCCAGTCGTGTGCGCCGGCCGCCTGGCCGACGAGGACCAGGGTGGAGATCGACAGCGCCAGCGGCAGCATGTAGATCAGGCCGGTCAGGTTGGCGATGACGCGGTGACCGGCCACGGTTTCCGCGCCGAGGCGCGCTGCGAAGATCGCGATCAGCGTGAAGGAGGTGATGTCGATGAAGGTCGACAGGCCCATAGGCACGCCGAGTCGCAGCAGGCTGCCGATGGCGCCTGGCCGGGGCGGCTGCCAGTGGCTGAAGATGTGGTAGGCGCGATAGGCCGGATTGCGCAGCAGGTAGATCAGGCCGCAGATCAACGCCAGCCAGCCGACGATGGCGGTCG
>SHNC01000230.1 GCA_004295105.1 Betaproteobacteria bacterium
CGCCCAGTCGCGGACCTCGCGCAGCGACGCGCGCACCAACTCCGGCGGTGGCCGCTGGCCGAGGAATGACAGCGCCGCGGTGAAGGCCGCTGCAGGCGGATGGTCATCGATGGCACGCGCCAGCGTCTGCTTGGACAATTTCTCGCCGGCGCCATTGGTCGCCACCGGCAGGTGGGCGTAGGCGGGCGTCCACAGGCCGAGGAGGCGCTGCAGATGGATCTGGCGCGCGGTCGAATCGAGCAGGTCGGCGCCGCGCACGACATGGGTCACGCCCGCGTCGGCGTCGTCCACGACCACCGCGAGCTCGCAGGCGAACAGGCGGTCGGCGCGCAGCACGATGTAGTCGCCGACGTCGGCCTCCAGGTCTTCCTGCTGCGGGCCCTGGATGGCGTCGTCGAAGCGGATCAGGCCCGTGGCGCGGACCCGCCAGGCGCGCGCGCTGCGCCCCGGCGGCAGGCCGTCGCGGCAGGTACCCGGATAGCGGTGCGAACCATCGCGCGTCAGCGCGGAGTCGGCCAGCTCGCGCCGCGTGCAGGCGCACGGGAAGGCGTCGCCAGAGGTCTTCAGGCGCTCGAGCGCGGCGGCGAAGGCCGCCGTGCGCCGGCTCTGCCAGACGATGTCGCCGTCCCACTCCAGGCCGAATCGTGCCAGCGTGGCGATGATCGCATCCGCCGCGCCGGGTAAGGTGCGCGGGGTGTCCACGTCCTCGATGCGCAGCAGCCAGCGCCCGGCATGGCTGCGGGCCTCCAGGAAGCTGCCGATCGCTGCGACCAGCGAGCCGAAATGCAGCGGGCCGCTGGGCGAGGGGGCGAAGCGTCCGACGTAGGCGGATGGCGCGGATGTCATGCGGTCGATGTTAGCACCGGCGGGCGGCGTCACCGCCGGCCGGGCCGGCCAGGGTCTGCCAGCTCAGGCCCGGTCGGCCACCGCGGCGCTGCCGCGGGCGAAGTCGGCGAAGCGTGCCGGCCGCACGCCGGCAGCGGCAAGGTCGCGGGCGAATTCGTCGGAGGCGAGGTAGGCCAGTTCGGCCTCGCGTGGCGTGGTCAGCGCATCGCAGGCGAGCAGCGCCGCATCCACCCGCCCAGGATGCACGTGCAGCAGTGGCCGCGGGCCGAGGGCGGACAGGAAGCGACGCATCTTGTCGCCGAAGGGGCGCGTGGTGGCGAAGTCGTGCAGCCCGCTGAAGCCGTCGTTGGCCGGAATCCCTGCGGCGCGCAACTGCCTGCGCAGGCCGCTGCCCAGCGCCGCGATGAACAGCGCCTTGGTGAACGATTCGCTGCGCTGCAGGCAGCGCAGCGGCGCTTCGACGCAGTCGCGCACCCACACGCGGCCCGCCGGGTAGCGGCGCAGCAGTTCGGCGATTAACGCCTCGCGCACGGCCGGCAGCACGTGCACATGTTGATGGCCATCCACATAGTCGGGCGGCGCGCCCCACGCATCCTCGAAGGCATCGAGCTGCGCGCGCAGCTCGTCGGCGACGGACGCGGCGGGCAGTGCGCGCGCCAGGGCGCGCGGCAGCAGCTTGCCGAGCGGTGGCAGGCGGCCATCGACGGCCAGGCCTCGGGCGTGGCCGAGCGGGGCCTGATCCGTCAGCGTCAGGTGCAGGCCGACGTCGGCGGGCGTCCGCGCTACGACCTCGCGCAAGGGTGCGGCGGCGCGGCGCCAGTCGGCCAGCGTGGTCATGCAGCTCGTGGCCGACAGGCGGCCGGCGGCGATCAGTTCGGCGATCGCGGCGCTGACGCCCGGGGCGAGGCCGTAGTCGTCGGCGCACAGGACGATGGGGCGGAGGCGGTGCAAGGCGGGATCGGGCGAAGCCATGCGGGACGGATTTGAAGTGGGAAAGCCGGCAGTATCGCTCAGGCGGCCGCGCTTCCGTGCGCTCCGCCGGCGGCGGGACGACATCGGGAGCGTGCGACCGGTGACGGATTGTGTGGCGGACGGGGTCGGGACGGCGGCAAAATGCTGTAACGCCGCTCCCTCGAGTCCCCCGGGGCGGAATGGTTTATCGTTCACCGCCTCGCTCCCGCCGCGGAGCGCCTTTCCGGATCGTCTTGCCCGTGTCGATTCACGACTCCCTCGACGCCCATGCGCATGTGGCGCCGTCTTCCGCCGCACAGCCCAGGCTATCGGTGGTGATCCCCCTATACAACGAAAGCGGCTCGCTGGGCCTGCTGCACCAGCGGCTCTCGGCGGTGCTCGAGGCCATGCCGCTGGCGGCCTACGAAGTCGTGTTCGTCGACGACGGCAGCCGCGACGGCACCTATGCGGAGGTCGCTGCCCTGTGTGCGATCGACCCGGCGCTGAAGGCGATCCGCTTCGCACGCAACTTCGGCAAGGAGGCGGCGATGGCTGCCGGGCTACGCGCCGCCAGCGGCGATGTGGTGGTGCTGATGGACGGCGACCTGCAGCATCCTCCCGAGCTGCTTCCCGAGATGCTGGCGCGCTGGCGCGAGGGCGCGATGATGGTCACCGCGGTGCGCCGTTCGCGCGACACCGATCCCTGGCTGCGGCGGCAGTTGTCGCGCGCGTTCTACCTGTTCTTCCGCAAGGTGTCGGAGGTGGCGCTGGCCGAGGGTGGTGGCGACTTCCGCATCTTCGACCGCGCGGTGGTCGATGCCATCAACAGCCTGCCCGAACGCACGCGCTTCATGAAGGGCATCACCAGTTGGGTGGGCTTCCGCCAGGAAGAAGTCGAGTTCGAGCCCGAGGAGCGCGCCGCGGGCGCCTCGGCGTGGTCCATGCTGCGCCTGCTGCGTTACGCCATCGACGGCCTGTCGGCCTTCAGCACGCTGCCGCTGCGGGTGTGGTCGGTGATCGGCCTGGCCATGGCGGGCCTGTCTGGCGTGTATGGCGCCTGGCTGGTGGTGCGCACCATCATCTTCGGCATCGATCTCCCCGGCTACGCTTCCATCATGGTGTCGGTGCTGTTCCTGTCCGGCATCCAGTTGATCAGCCTGGGCGTGCTCGGCGAGTACATCGGGCGCATCTTCACCGAGGTGAAGGGGCGGCCGCTGTTCCTGGTGTCCGAGCGCATCGGCTTCGATGGTCCTCGCGAGTCGAGCCGATGAGTCGTCCCGGGCACATCCTCACCGAGCGTGCAGCGGCCGCCGGTGCGAACCCAGCCGCTGCGACCGCGAGCGAGACACGTTCCGCCGCGCAATGGGCAAGGCGCCTGGCCCTGCTGTTGCTGGCGGCCACCGCCGTGTTCATCGTGCTGACGTTCGACCGGCACGGCATCAGCAACGACGAGGAGGTGCAGCACGTCTATGGACGGCTGCTGGTCGACTTCTATGCCTCCGGGCTGACGGACCTGCGCGCCTTCGCGTACAAGAACCTGTATCTGTACGGCGGCCTGTTCGACCTCATTGCCGCGCTGATCGAGCGCAGCGGCGTGGTCGGCGCCAGCGTGGCCGGTGTGTGGGAGATGCGTCACCTGTTGTCGGCCGCCTTCGGCCTGGCCGGGCTGGCCGGCACCTGGCTGCTTGCGCGCCGCCTCGCGGGGGAATGGGCGGCCCTGGCGGCGCTGGTGCTGCTTCTGATCACCGGCGCGTGGTCGGGGGCGATGTTCACCCACACCAAGGATGTGCCCTTCGCCACCGCGATGGTGTGGTCGCTGTACTACATCGTGCGCGTCGCGCCGAGCCTGCCGCACCCGGCGCGCGGCGACGTGATCGGTCTCGGCGTCGCACTGGGCTGTGCATTCGGCCTGCGCATCGGTGCGGTCTTCGCGCTGTTCTACCTGGGCATGACGCTGCTTGCCGCGGCAGCCTGGCGCGACGGCGAATCGGCCGGCGCGCGCGCTGCGGCCTTCGGACGCTCCATCGTTGCGCTGCTGCCGGCAGCGCTGATCGCCGTCGCGTTGATGGGGCTGTTCTGGCCATGGGCGGTGATGTCGCCGGGCAACCTGTGGAAGGCAATGACCACCTTCTCGCACTTCTCCTTCCTGCTGCACACGATCCTTGCCGGCCAGGTGATGCCCAATGGCGATGCGCCCGGTCATTACCTGCTCGCCTACCTGCTGGTGCGTCTGCCGGAGCTCTTCCTGCTCGGCCTTGCGCTGGCGGCGCTCGGCGCGCTGCGCGCCTTGCCGTCGCTGGCCGATCCGGCCGGGCGGCGCGTGGCGTTGCCGTGGTTGCCGGTCGTGCTGGCCGCGCTGTTCCCCATCGTCTATACGCTGCTGGCCGCGCCGCCGCTGTACAACGGCATTCGCCACTTCACCTTCCTGCTGCCGCCGCTCGCGGTGCTCGCCGGCGCCGGGCTTTTTGCCGCCTGGCAGCGCGCGGTGCGCTGGCCGCGCGGCCGCTGGGCTGCGCTGGCCGGCTGCGCGCTGCTGGTGGCGGGGCAGGTGACCATGCTGGCGCGTCTGCACCCGTACGAATACGTCGCCTACAACGGCTTCGTCGGCGGCCTGCGCGGCACCACCGACCGCTGGGAGCAGGACTACTGGGCCGACAGCCTGCGCGATGCCGCCGCGGAGTTGAATGCCTTCGTCGCACGCGAAGGGCATCCCGACAAGACCTACACCGTCGCGGTCTGTGCCGAATCGCTGCAGGCCAGCGTGTGGCTCGATCCGAAGCTGGTCGTCACGCGCGACTGGTGGATCGCCGACTTCTTCCTGTCGCCCACCCACATGGACTGCGACACCGCGGTCAAGGGCCGGATCATCGGCAAGGTGGAGCGTGAGGGCGTCGTGCTGGCCGTGATCAAGGATCGCCGCATGCTGGTCGGCGAGGAGCGTCGTCCCCGATGAGCCGGCCGGGCGGACTGGTCCGCTTCATCCGCTTCGCCGCCGTGGGTGCCGTTGGCACGCTGGCGCACTATGCGTTGCTGCTGACGCTGGTCGAAGGCTTTGGCGCCAGCCCCCTCGCTGGCGCAACCGCGGGCTTCGTGCTCGGTGCGATCGTCAATTACACGCTCAGCCGCCTGCTGGTGTTCGACACCGATCGTGCCCACGTCGAGGCCCTGCCACGCTTCTTCGCGGTGGCGACCATCGGACTCGCCTGGACGGCGTTGCTGATGAAGCTGTTCGTCGATGTGCTGGGGCTGCACTACCTGGTTGCCCAACTCGTCACCACCGCATTGCTGCTGCTGTGGCACTACGCGGGCAATGCGGTGTGGACCTTCCGGCAGCGCACGAAGCCGAGCGGCCGCTGAACACCTTTCGCGTCGGTCCCCTGCGCCGCGCGCAGGGAAATTGACTCGAATCAATCAATCCTCGGCATCCGGTCGTTAGCATGACGACCCATTCTCGCGAATGTATCGACGCGAGAACCCCACATGGAGAATATCGATGAACAAGTCCATCCTCGTTTTTGCAGCAGCGCTCGCGACGCTGCTTTCGGCCTGTGGCGGCCAGGATTCCGGCAAGCAGGCTGCAGCGCCGGCCGCTCCTGCAGCGCCTGCCGCGGCACCGGCGCCTGCCGCACCCGCGCCCGTCGCCGCCGCGCCCGCCGCCAATGCCGTGGGTGAGAGCGTGTACAAGAAGACCTGCGCCCTGTGTCATGCGTCCGGTGTGGCCGGCGCGCCCATCCCCGGCAACAAGGCCGACTGGGAGCCGCGCATCGCCCAAGGCAAGGACATCCTCTACAAACATGCGCTCGAGGGCTTCACCGGCGCCAAGGGCATGATGCCGCCGCGCGGCGGCAGCACCTCCCTGACCGACGACGAGGTCAAGGCCGGGGTCGATTTCATGGTGTCCAAGCTGCAGTAAGCCACATCCCTCGGGACCATGCAGGCAGGCGGGAGATCCACGGATCTCCCGCCTGCGTTTACGGGGGACCGGTGCTCGCCTGGCGGTCGATGCCGCGCCGTGTGAGGCGAATGTCTCAGTGAAAATGTCGCGCGTGGTTTGCGTTGCGCAAGGACGCGAGCAGGGCGGAATCGATGCCGTCGAAACGGACCACGCGGCCGCCGTGTTCCGCCGCGAAGGCCGCTGCAGCCGCTGCGTCCGCGAATGCGGGCAGGTCCGGCCCGCGCATCGGCCCGCGGGCGCTCGAGCCGGCGACAAAGAGCGCACGCCGCGCGTCCACCCAGCCGCGTCCGGCATGATCGGAGACATAGAGCGCAGCGATCTGCGCGATGCGGCCGGCGCCGTCGAACCGTGCCGGTTCGGCGAGGAACAGGAAGAGGTCCACCGGGGAGTCGAAGAACAGCGCGCCGCCGTCGTCCATGATCAGTTGTGCGGCCCATCGCCGGAACCGCGAGGGATACATGCCGCACACCGCGCAGCGCGCGTCCGCCGGGACAGGGCGGGCGTCGTGCATGGCGAGGCCCGAGGCCGGATCGTAGGGATGGGCGGCGCTCGTTCGAGCCGCCGGAACGATGCACACGTCGGTTTCCGGCGGGGCGAAGCCGCCGTCGTACGGGCGCGACGCGTGCTGCCACAACAACGCCACGGCCAGCACCGAGCTTGCCGCCGCGGCGTTGATCAGCACGAGCCGCAACCCGCGAGGACTCATGTCGCCAATGACGAAAGCAGCGGATCGGTCAGCAGCGCGCGGAGGACCGTCGCCAGGTTCACGGCCGGAGCTGCCTCCGGGCGGGTCAGCGGATCGGCCACCACGCGCCCGTCGGCCAGGTGCAGGTGATTGGGGCGTGTGCTCAGCGTCGGGTGCGTGGGCGCGGTATCGATGCCCAGGTGATGCACATGGGCGCCTTCGGCCACCTGCCAGTGCAACGAATAGGCGTCGGGCGCGGCGTAACGCACGGTCAGCGTCGTGCCGCCGGGAAGGGTGACGAGCAGGGCGTCCTGGGTCAGTTGCGGCGCAGCGGCGAGGCGCTCGCCGAAATCGCGCTCGATCGCGGCGAGCAGTTCTGGATGCAGGCTCATCAGCGGTTCGCCTCCTGCAGGAGTTCGTTCAGCGCCGCGCGCGCCGCCTGGTGGGTATCGGCGAGGATGCGGGCGGCGAGGTAGTGTTCATAGGCGGGGTGTTCGGCGGCGTCACCGTCGGCGATGCGCTGCAGCAGAGTCTGCTCGTCCGGCGCGCCCGCGGCGTCGAGGACCTGCCGCCGGTTCTCCCGCGCCTCGTAGATCAGGCGGGCGAGCTGTTGCGCCTGCATGGCGGCCTCGGGTGGCAGGCGGTCGTAGATCGGATCCATCGTTCACATCCTCTGGTCGTGCAGGGCGCCGCCGTCGAGCGCCACCATGTCGGGTTTGACGTCGTCGAAGCGGAGCAGCCTGCCGCCGTAGGTTTCGATGAACTTCTGCGCGTCGGCTTCGCTGCCGAAAGAGGCGATCGTCGGTCCCATCGAGCCGTGACGCTTCGAACCCTGGACGTAGAGCGCTTGCCTCGCGTCGATCCAGTGGTCCTTGGGGTTGTCCCAGTCGGCCTTGCCCATGTCCTGCACATACATCGCGGCGACGCGGCGCGCTTGTTCGGGCCTCAGAAAGATCGAGAACATCTCCACCGTGTCGCAGAAAAACTCCGGCTGGGGCTGCCCGTCGTAGTGGATCTGCGCCTTCGGGCCCGGATAGTCGGCGAGCACCATGCCGTCGAGCGAGCAGCTCGTGCTGGCATCGATCTCGACCGGGACGACGGAACCGCCGCCAGCCTTGTCGGCACCGCAGCCGGCGAGCAGCAGCGCCGCCGCGGCGATCGCGGCGAGGCCGACCCGCCGGCGGGAAGCGGGACGGCGAACGGGCAGGGGAAGGGGCGGGGATAGGGGCAGGGAGCAGGGGGTTTTCATCATCGTGTGTCTTCTTTCAGCGGGACTCACTTGCGGAACTTCCACGCCGCGATCGCCAGCGGCAGCGCGATCCAGGCGAACATCACCGCGCCGAGCAGGCCGGGCCGCGCCAGCGCGGGCGGGAACACGGTGGCGAGGCCGTACAGCGTGCGCACGTCCTCGAGCGAAAAGATGTTCAGGATGCGGAACACATCGGCCGGGTTCGCCAGC
>SHNC01000141.1 GCA_004295105.1 Betaproteobacteria bacterium
GGCGGACGAACAGGCAGAGGTGCGGCGCGCGCGCATCGGCTTCGTGTTCCAGAGCTTTCATCTCGTACCGCGCCTGACCGCGGCCGAGAACATCGGCCTGCCACTGATGCTGGCCGGCCTGCCACCTGCCGAACGCGCCGCCCGTGTCGCCGGCGCGCTGAAGGATTTCGGCCTCGAGACGCGCGCCAGCCACCGGCCCGATGAACTGTCGGGCGGCCAGCGCCAGCGCGTGGCGATCGCGCGCGCGACCATCATGCGCCCGGCGATGCTGCTGGCCGACGAACCTACCGGCAACCTCGACCGTGCCACCGGCCAGGAGGTGACCGCCCTGCTCGAGAGCCTGAATGCCGCCGGCACCACATTGATCGTCGTGACGCACGACCCGGTGATGGGCGCCCGCGCCCGCCGCCAGGTGCTGATGGAGGATGGCGAGCTGCGGCATGACGTGCGCACGGCGACGAGTTCGCTGCCGGCGATCGAATGAGCGCGCGATGACGCCCGCCGACACCCTGCGCTTCGCCAGCCGCGCCGCCCTCGGCTATCCGCTGCGCACCGCGCTGATGGTGCTGGCGATGGCGATCGGCGTGGCCGCGGTGGTGGTGCTCACCGCCCTGGGCGACGGGGCGCGACGCTACGTGGTCGGCCAGTTCGCGGCGCTCGGGGCCAACCTCGTCATCGTGCTGCCGGGCCGTAACGAGACCGGCGGCGTCAATGCCGGCAGTTTCGTCACCAGCACCCCGCGCGACCTCACCGTCAGCGACGCCGCGGCGCTGCTGCGCGCGCCGCTGGTCACCCGCGTCGCGCCGCTGTCGCTGGGCAACTCCGAGATCTCGGTCGGTGGCAAGCTGCGCGAGGTGCTGGTGCTGGGCACCACCGCCCACTACGTGGACATCCGCAACTACAGCGTCGCCCAGGGCCGCTTCCTGCCGCGCGAAGGCCTCGGCCGTGCCGCGGCGGTGGCGGTGATCGGCGATACCCTGCGGCGCGAGCTGTTCGGCAACGAGCCGGTGGTCGGCCGCATGGTGCGCATCGGCGACAACCGGCTGCGGGTGATCGGTGTCATGGCACCGTCCGGCCAGGGCCTGGGCATGAACACCGACGAAATCGTCATCGTGCCGGTGGCCACAGCGCAGGCCATGTTCAACACCAGCTCGCTGTTCCGCATCATGGTCGAAGTGCGCAGCCGCGAAGCCATCGGTCCGGCGCAGCGAGAGATGGAGAAGATCCTGCGTGCCCGGCGCGAGGGCGAACTCGACGTCACGCTGATCACCCAGGACGCGGTGCTCGGCACCTTCGACCGCATCCTCGGCGCGCTGACGCTGGCGGTAGCCGGCATCGCCGCGATCAGCCTGGCGGTGGCCGGCATCCTGGTGATGAACGTGATGCTGGTCGCGGTGACCCAGCGCACCGGCGAGATCGGTCTGCTGAAAGCGCTCGGTGCCAGCGCACGCCACATCCGCCTCGCCTTCCTGACCGAGGCCGCCCTGTTGTCGCTCGCTGGCGCACTGGCGGGTTTCGCGCTTGGCCATCTGGGCGCCTGGGGCGTCCGGCTGACCTGGCCGGTGCTGCCGGCGTGGCCGCCGAACTGGGCGGTGATCGCCGCCCTGGGCACCGCACTGGCCACCGGTCTGCTGTTCGGCGTCATGCCCGCGCGCCGCGCCGCCCGGCTCGATCCGGTGCAGGCATTGATGAAGCGTTAGCCGATGCGCTGGCAGGACTTCCTCCTCCTCGCCCTGCGCGCGCTGACCGCACACCGGCTGCGCAGCTTCCTGACGCTGCTGGGCATCGCCGTCGGCATCGCCGCGGTGATCCTGCTCACCTCCATCGGCGAGGGCCTGCATCAATTCGTGCTGAAGGAATTCACCCAGTTCGGCACCAACATCGTGACGGTGCAGCCCGGCCGCCGCAGCCCCAAGGGCGGCCCCCCCGGCCTGCCATCGACCGCGCGCGAGCTGACGCTGGACGACGCCGCCGCGCTGACGCGCGCGCCCTACGTCACCGGCATGACGCCGTCGGTGTCCGGCAATTCCGAGGTACGGGCCAATGGCCGCGTGCGCCGCACCTTCATCGTCGGCGCCGGGCCCGACATGCAGCGCGCCTTCGCGATGAAGGTGAAGGTGGGCAGCTTCCTGCCGCCCGACGATGCGCAGAACCCGCGCGCCTTCCTGGTGCTCGGCGCCACCCTCCGGCAGGAGCTGTTCGGCAACGACAACCCGCTCGGCGAGCGGGTGCAGATCGGCAGCGAGCGCTTCCGCGTGATCGGCGTGATGGAACGCAAGGGCCAGTTCCTCGGCATCGACCTCGACGACGCCGCCTACATCCCCACCGCACGTGCGATGGCGCTGTACAACCGCACCGGGCTGATGGAGATCAACGTGACCTATGCCGAAGGGGTGGCGGCCGCGCGCGTGACCGGCGAGATCCGCAAGATCCTCGTCGCCCGTCACGGCCGCGAGGACTTCACCCTCATCACCCAGGAAGACATGCTGGCGACGCTGTCCAACATCCTCGGCATCCTCACCGCGGCCGTGGGTGCGCTGGGCGGAATCTCGTTGCTGGTGGGCGCGGTGGGCATCGTCACGATCATGACCATCGCCGTCGCCGAGCGCACCAACGAGATCGGCCTGCTGGTGGCGCTCGGCGCGCGCCGGCGCACCATACTCGGCCTGTTCCTCGGCGAGGCGGTGGCGCTGGCCGCCCTCGGCGGCCTCGTCGGCCTCGCGCTCGGCGCCGGCATCGCCCAGCTCGTCGGCCTGCTGGCGCCGGCGCTGCCGGTCACCACGCCGTGGCGGTTCGTGCTCCTCGCCGAGGCGGTGGCGATCGTCATCGGCCTCGCCGCTGGCGTGCTGCCCGCGCGCAAGGCGGCCAGGCTCGACCCGGTGGAGGCCCTGCGTGCCGAATAGCCGCCGCCACGGATCCGCCTCGCTGGTGCCGCGAACGGGCATGGCCACCCCGGCAGGTGCGGTCGCACACGCCATCGCGCTGGTGATCGCGCTCGGCGCCGCCGCCTGCGCACACGCTGCGCCGGCGCCCTGGCACGTCTGGCGCAGCAAGCTCGACGGCCACGAGATCTGCCGGCAGACGACCGCGGGGCCGGGCTGGGAGCGCGCGCGCGGCCCGTTCCGCGATAGCCGCTGTCTAAGGCCGCAGGATTACGACAGGCGCCAATTCAATTGGCAAGAAAAGCGTGTTGACGAAAGTCAACGGACGATCAAATTGCCGAGCAAGACACCGTCCGAGGAGTAACATAAAAACAACAAAAATTTGTGCGGTTTTTCACGAACGAACCGAAAGACCTGAAGCAAGAGAAGAGGAGGCTGAAATGTGCTTTTTCGATTCCCCCGTCGGCCGGTGTGAAGCCGTCAAGGAAATGGTCCTGCTGGACGAGACCCAGAACGAATGTGCTTGCGAGCACGGGTGTCCGCCAGGGTGTGCGTGTCCGCTCGCAGGGTGTTTCGCGACCGTGAGCGACGTATCGGAGGAAATGGCCGACATGCTGGCCGCCAAGGCGGCGGATGCGGCCGTCGCGAAGGCTGCAGCGAGGAAGATGGGCCAGGCGGTCGCTGCATGAATCGATAACACGGATCGCCCCGATGTCACGGGGCGCCACGAGAGGGGTCAGGGGCAGCCCGGCACGGCCGGCTGCCCCTTCGCATTTCAGAAGCGCTCGTCCTCCCGCAGGTAGCGCCACTGCCCCAGCGGCAGCTCGCCCAGCCGCACGCGGCCGATGCGCACGCGCTTGAGGCCGGTCACCCGCAGCCCCACCAGTTCGCACATGCGGCGGATCTGCCGCTTGCGCCCCTCGCGCAGCACGAAGCGCAACTGGTCATCGTTGATCCATTCGACCTCCGCCGGGCGCAGCTTGCGACCATCGAGTTCCAGGCCGTGGTTGAGCAGATCCAGGCCATCGTCGATCAGCGTCCCCTCGACGCGGACGAGGTATTCCTTGTCGATCTTCGAATCCTCGCCGATCAACTGGCGCGCGATGCGGCCGTCCTGCGTCAGCACCAGCAGGCCGGTGGAGTCGATGTCGAGACGGCCGGCCGGCGCCAGGTTCTTGAGGTTTGACGGGTGGAAGCGCGGCGCCGTGTCGCGGTCGAACTGGTTGTCCGGACCGATCAGGCTCACGGCAGGTTCGAAACCGGGTTCGGGCTGGCCCGACACGTAGCCGACCGGCTTGTGCAGCAGGATGGTCACCCGTTGGGCCTGCTCGCGCCTGGCCTCGGGGGCGAGGGTGATATTGGCCGACGGGTCGATGCGAGTCCCGAGTTCTGACACCCGCCTGCCATCGACGAAGACCCAGCCGCGCTCGATCAGCTCGTCCGCCTCGCGGCGCGAACAGATGCCGCGCTCTGCCATCACCTTGGACAGGCGCACGCCTTCCGCCGCCGCGGCACGTGGCTCCGCGGCGGGCCGGGCAGGGCGCGCCTGGCCAGGGCCGCGCTCCTCATGCACAGCGGGCCGCGAGCCCGCCTTGCGCTCGGACCTGCCCGCCGCACGCTCGCCCGCCGCACGCTCGCCCGCCTTCGCTCCGCTTCCGGCGCCGGCCTTCGTGGCCCGCCTCGCCTCACCCTTCCCCGCGCCCTTGCGGTCCGGCCTCGGTGCGTCTGCGGGTGCGGGTCGCTCCCCGGGTCGAGGTGCGCCGTCCTGGCGTACGGGCTGGCGCGGCGTTTCGGCGCCAGCTTCGTCCACTGCCGGCTCCTCGGTGCGCTTGCGGACCTTGAGCGTGCCGACGATGCGTGAGAGTGCCGGCTGCGGGGGATTCTTGCGGATGGAAACCAAGACGGGCCTCTGGGCGCCGGATGGCGCAGTGCGAAAACAGCCGCGATTATGCGCCAGCGCCCGCGGTCGGCGCGAGCCGACGGGGAGAATGCAGGTCCCTGATCCGGCGCGCCGTGCCGCACCCGCCGGCCCGCGCCATGGGCCATCAGTCCTGCGGGGGCGCACGGGTCGCCGACGTGGCGGGCGCGTCATGCGCATCGTCGGACCGGCGAGCGAAGGTCGCCCAGCCCTGTTCGCCGGCCGGCGGCAACACATCGGGGGCGACATGCGCGCGCAGGTAAGCCCTGGCGAGAAAGCTCGCCGAAATGGGCGCGGTCAGGAACAGGAACAGCACGATCAGCAGTTCGTGCATCGACACGCCCTTGCCGATGGCGAAGAAGTACACCATCGACGCCAGCAGCACGCTCCCGACGCCGAGCGTGGTCGCCTTGGTGGGAGCATGCAGCCGCGCCATCAGGTGCGGCAGCCGCAGCAGGCCCCACGAGCCGACGAGGGCGAAGCTCGCACCGATGACGATCAGCACCGATACGGCGATTTCCGCAAGCAGGCTCACGCGCCCCTCCTCACTCGACGAGCCTGCCACGCAGCATGAAACGGCAGAACGAAACCGTCGCGACGAAACCGAACATCGCGAACAGCAAGGCGGCCTCGAAATAGGCCTGGGTGGACTGGCGGATGCCGAGCAGCACGATCAGCGCGATCACGTCGATGACCATCGTGTCGACGGCCAGCACCCGATCGGTCGTCGTCGGCCCCTTCACCAGACGCAGCAGGTTCAACAGCAGCGCAAGCCCGAAGGCGACAAAGCCGAACGCGAGCGCGTGGTCGAGCAAGCCGGCATCACTCATCCGAAAATCTCCTTCAATCGGACCTCGTAGCGGTCCTTCATGGCGCGCGCCGCGGCGTCGGCATCGCCGGCATCCAGGCAATGCACCAACAGGCAACGGCCATCTGCCGACAGGTCGCAGCTCACCGTGCCGGGCGTCAGCGTGATGGTGGCGGCGAAAACCGCGATGGCCTCGGGCGCGACCAGCTCGAGCGGCACCACCACCCAGCGCATGCGCAGCCGCGACGAGCGCCTGAACAACACCAGCCGCGCCACGGTGACGTTGGCGATGGCGATGTCCCACAGCACCAGCAGCAGGTAGGCGCCAGCCTTGCGATAGCTCCGGATGCGCGGCGGCATCGGCCACAGGCCGGCCGTCAGCCGTGGCACCAGCAGACCCAGCGCAAGACCGAGCAGCAGGTGGCCAAGGCTGAACTCGTTCTGCAGCAACAGCCAGAAACAGACCAGCACGATGCTGATGGCCGGGTGCGGCAACCAGCCGCGGCGAGAATCGCGCGATGCGCCGGGTCGTGCGGGCGCGTCCATCACTCGTTCCCCGCAGCGGCACCCAGCACCGCATCGACATACCGCGCGGGTTCGTGCACCTCGGCGGCGGTCTCGTCCAGCCACTCGCTCACCGGGCCGGCGAACACGGTCAGCGCAACCACGCCGGCGAGCAGCATCGCCGTCGAACCCAGTTGAAGGACCATGGCCGCGACGAACGGTGCCGCACTGCGATCCGCGCGCCGGCGAGCGCTGGCCTCCCCGCCCTCCTCGCGCTCCCCGCCACTCACGCTCGTGCTCTTCCAGAACACCAGGCTGCCGGCGCGGGAAAAACCGACGATCGCCAGCAGCGAGGTGCCGAGGATCAGGCCCCAGATCCAAGAGGCACTCACCGAAGTGCGCGCACTGTCCAGGATCAGCAGCTTGCCGATGAAACCGGACAGCGGCGGCATGCCGCACACCGCGATCGCCACGACGAAATACAGACCCCCCAGCAGCGGTGCCTGGGCGACGGGTGGCGCCAGGGCGAGACGATCGCCGGCGCGGCTGCGCCGCATGGCCACCTGATCGGCGATCAGGAACAGCGCCGCCGCGGCGAGCGTGGAATGCACCAGGTAGTAGAGCGCTGCGCCGAGGGCCTGCGCGGTGAACAGGCCGACCGCCATGAGCAGCGTGCCCATCGATGCGATTACCGAGAAGCCGGCGAGCTGTCCGAGCGAGTGCGCCCCCAGCACTCCCACCATGCCCAGCAGCAGCGTCAGCATCGCTGCCGGCATCAGCCAGGGCGCGGCGAGCCAGGACGAGGCGCCGGCATCGTCGCCGAAGGCCAGCGTGAACAGCCGGATGATGGCGTAGGCCCCGACCTTGGTCATGATCGCGAACAGCGCAGCCACCGGGGCGGGCGCATTGGCGTAGGTGCCGGGCAGCCAGAAATGGACCGGCACCAGCGCCGCCTTCACCGCGAACACCAGCAGCAGCAGCAGCGCGCCGGTATGCAGCAGCGCCCGGTCGTCGGCTGCGACCTCGGGCACGCGCGCCGCCAGGTCGGCCATGTTGAGCGTGCCGGTGACCCCGTAGATCAGCCCCACCGCCAACAGGAAAAGGGTCGAGCCGACGAGGTTGACGGCGACGTACTGCACCCCCGCCTTCAGCCGCGCGCGCCCGCCGCCATGCACCATCAGCCCGTAGGAGGCGATCAGCAGCACCTCGAAGAACACGAACAGGTTGAAGAAGTCGCCGGTCAGGAACGCGCCGTTGATGCCCATCAACTGGAACTGCCAAAGTGCATGGAAGTGCCGCCCGTCGCGATCCGCTCCGCCGAGCGCGTAAAGCAGCACGATCAGCGCCAGCAGGTTGGCCAGCACCAGCATCAGCGCGGCCAGCCGGTCCAGCACCAGCACGATGCCGTAAGGCGCCGGCCAGTCGCCGAGGGCGTAGGTCTGCGGCCCCTCCTCCGAGGTCCACACCAGCAGGAAGAGCGCCAGGGCCAGCAGTGCCGCGCACGACGCCGCCGACAGCACGCGGGCGACGACCAGATCGCGCCGGGCGGCCAGCACCAGCAAGGTGCCGACCAGGACCGGCAGCAGGACGGGCAGCACGATCCAGTGGTTCAACGCCCGTCCTCCCCGGCTTCCGTCCGGTACGTCGGATCCGCCGCCGCGGCCGGGCCGGCATCGACGTGGTCGTCGCCGCTGGCGAACCAACTGCGCAGCGCCATCACC
>SHNC01000231.1 GCA_004295105.1 Betaproteobacteria bacterium
ACGTGGCCGCGCCCTTGCTCGATGTCCCTAGACTCATCGATTTCGCCCCGCTGCCCTGGGCCGAACCGCCGCCGCCCAGCGCGGCTGAGCTGGGACTGGCCGACGACGATCCACCACGCCGCCAGCCGGGCGGGCGCAAGGCCGGGCTGGAGGTGCTGCACAGCTTTCTCTCTGATCGCAGCGGCCAGTACCGCGGCGGCATCTCGTCGCCGCTGTCGGCGCCCGGCGCCTGCTCGCGGCTGTCGCCCTACCTGGCCTGGGGCTGCCTGAGCCTGCGCGAGGTGGTGCAGGCCACGCGCGCAGAAATCGAGGCCCTTGCGCCGGCCGACGAGCGCCGCCGCAAGGGGCTCACCGCCTTCCTCAGCCGGCTGTACTGGCACTGCCATTTCATCCAGAAGCTGGAGAGCGAGCCCGAGCTGGAGTTCCGCAACCTGCACCCCGGCTACGACGGCCTGCGCGAGCCCGACTGGAACCCGGCGCATTTCGCCGCGCTGGTGGCCGGGCGCACCGGCTGGCCGCTGGCCGATGCCTGCGTGGCGATGCTGCGCGAGACCGGCTGGCTCAACTTCCGCATGCGCGCGATGCTGGTGTCGGTCGCGGCCTATCCGCTGTGGCTGCACTGGCGCCCGGTCGGCGAATGGCTGGCGCGCCAGTTTCTCGACTACGAGCCGGGGATCCACTGGAGCCAGATGCAGATGCAGTCGGGCACCACCGGCATCAACACCACTCGCGTCTACAACCCGGTGAAGCAGGCGCGCGACCACGACCCGCAGGGGCGCTTCGTGCGCCGCTGGCTGCCGGCGATGCGCTGCGTGCCCGACGCCTGGCTGTTCGAGCCCTGGCGCATGCCGGCCGACATCCAGCAACGCTGCGGCGTGCGCGTGGGCGAAGAGATCGCCGCCCCGCTCGTCGACCTGGAAGACGCCACCCGCGCCGCCAAGGCCCGCGTGCATGCGCTGCGCGCGCAGCCCGAAGTGCGTGCCGCCAAGGCGGCGATCGTCGAAAAACACGGCTCGCGCAAGCGCCCGGAAGCGCGGCGCCCCCGCCGCGCGGGCGCCGACCGTCAGCTCAGCCTGGAGTGGTGAATGGGCATGCGCCGCAAGGCCGACCTGCCGACCAGGACCTGCGCGCACTGCGGGCGCCCCTTCGCCTGGCGCAGGAAATGGGCGCACGACTGGGAGCAGGTGAAGTGGTGCTCGGAGCGCTGCCGCCGCAGCGCAAGGAGCGGCGCATGACCGCGATCGATGCCCGCGGGGTCGCGGTCGAGCCCGCTCCTGCCGGTCGCCGGGATTACGCCGGTGCCGACGTGCGGATCAGGTGGTCGAAGGCCGACAGCGCCGCCTTCGAGCCCTCGCCCATGGCGATGACGATCTGCTTGTACGGCACCGTGGTGCAATCGCCGGCGGCGAACACGCCCGGCACCGAAGTGTGGCCCCTGGCATCGATCATGATCTCGCCGAAGCGAGTCAGCTCCAGCGTGCCCTTGAGGAAGTCGGTGTTGGGCAGCAGGCCGATCTGCACGAAGATGCCCTCGAGTTCAAGCCAATGCGTGTCGCCCGACACGCGGTCCTTGTACATCAGGCCGCTGACCTTGTCCTCGCCGGTCACTTCGGTGGTCTGCGCGCTCTTGATCACGGTGACGTTGGGCAGGCTGTAGAGCTTTCTCTGCAGCACCGCGTCGGCACGCAGGTCTTCGGCAAACTCGAGCAGCGTGACGTGGGCGACGATGCCGGCAAGGTCGATCGCCGCTTCCACCCCCGAGTTGCCGCCGCCGATCACTGCCACGCGCTTGCCCTTGAACAGCGGGCCGTCGCAATGCGGGCAGTAGGCCACGCCTTTGCCGCGGAATTCCTGCTCGCCCGGCACGTTCATCTCGCGCCAGCGTGCGCCGGTGGCGACGATCACCGTCTTCGCCTTCAATGCGGCGCCGTTGTCGAGCTGCACTTCGGCCAGACGGCTGCCGTCCTCGCTGCCGGGCACGACTTTCGCCGCGCGCTGCAGGTTCATCACGTCAACCTCGTACTGCTTCACGTGCTCTTCCAGCGCCGCCACCAGCTTCGGCCCTTCGGTTTCCTTCACCGAGATGAAGTTCTCGATGCCCAGCGTGTCCATGACCTGGCCGCCGAAGCGCTCGGCGACGATGCCGGTGCGGATGCCCTTGCGCGCGGCGTAGATCGCCGCGGCCGCGCCGGCCGGGCCACCGCCGACGATGAGCACGTCGAACGGATCCTTGGCCGAGAGCTTTTTCGCGTCGCGCGCCGCGGCGCCGGTGTCGACCTTGGCGAGAATCTCGCCCAGCTCCATGCGGCCCTGGCCGAAATGCTCGCCGTTGAGGAAGATCGTCGGCACGGCCATGATCTTGCGTGCATCGACCTCGTCCTGGAACAGCGCGCCGTCGATCATGGTGTGGCGGACCTTGGGATTGATCACCGCCATCAGGTTGAGCGCCTGCACCACTTCCGGGCAGTTGTGGCAGGACAGCGAGATGTAGGTCTCGAAGTGGTAGTCGCCGTCGAGACCCCTGATCTGCTCGATGACCTCCGCCTCGGCCTTGGGCGGATGGCCGCCCACCTGCAGCAGAGCGAGGATCAGCGAGGTGAATTCATGCCCCATGGGCAGGCCGGCGAAGCGGATGCCCATGTCCACACCCTTGCGGTTGAGCGCGAACGAGGGCTTGCGCTCGGCATCGTCGCGGACCTCGACGAGCGTGATCTTGTCGGTCAGGCCGACGATGTCGTTCAGCAGAGCCTGCATCTCGCGCGACTTTTCGCCGTCGTCCAGCGACGCGACGATCTCGATCGGCTGCGTGACCTTCTCCAGGTAGGCTTTCAGTTGAGTCTTGATGTTGGCGTCGAGCATGGCGTTCTCCTCGGGTGGAAACGGGGAAGTTGAGAGCGGGGAATTCATCGTCAAGCGCGCCCGCGGCGGGTGCGCTTGACGCTGGATTCCGCCCGGGCGGGTGGAAATCCGGCGCTGCTTTCTGGCGGTCAGATCTTGCCGACGAGGTCGAGCGAAGGCTTGAGCGTCTCGGCGCCTTCGGTCCATTTCGCCGGGCAGACTTCGCCAGGATGCGCCGCGATGTACTGCGCGGCCTTGACCTTGCGCAGCAGTTCGGCGGCGTCGCGGCCGATGCCCAGGTCGTGGATCTCGGCGACCTTGATCTTCCCTTCCGGATCGACGACGAAGGTGCCGCGCAGCGCCAGGCCTTCTTCCTCGATCAGCACGTCGAAATTGCGGCTGATGGCATGGGTGGGATCGCCGATCATCGGGTAACGGATCTTCTTGATCGTGTCCGAGGCGTCGTGCCAGGCCTTGTGGGTGAAGTGGGTGTCGGTGGACACCGAGTACACTTCGACGCCGAGCGCCTTGTAGTCGGCGTACAGGTCGGCCATGTCACCGAGCTCGGTCGGGCACACGAAGGTGAAGTCCGCCGGGTAGAAGAAGAACACCGACCACTTGCCCTTGATGGTCTCGTCCGACACCGGGATGAACTTGCCTTCGTGATAGGCGGTGGCCTGGAAGGGCTTGATGGTGCTGTTGATGATCGCCATTCGATTCGCTCCTGTGTTTGAGTGGGTGAGACGACGAACTGAATCTTAAGCCGCGACCGTCGATAGCTCCAATTGATTAAAAAAATGTCCGTAATTCTACAAATCTATTATCGACGCAGGCACCCGAGCATCTGCCCGGCGCAGTGGCGGCAGACTCGCATTCTCGCTGCGCTGTCGGACCAATCACCGGATCCCCAGAGCGGCAAGCTCAACACACTGCCTTGCGCACGAAGCTGGCCAGCCGCACCTCCACCGTCACCTCCAGCGCACTCAGCGCCGCCGCTCGCGCGCGGCCTGCGGCGGTGGCGCGATGCAGGTGGGGCGTCATCGCCAGCAAGTCGGCAATCTGTCCCTGGTCGCCAAGATGCAGCGGAAAACGCAGGATTTCGCACGGAAGGCGCTCGAACCCCGCCGGCGGCGGCCCATCGACGGCCGGGCGCTCCGGCTTCAGCGTCGGGTAGATGATCTCGCGCAGCTCACGCAGATGGTCCGACCCGGCATCGACCTGCAGCAGCAGCCCGCCCGGCTTCAGCACGCGAGCGAATTCGGCATGGACGGGAAAACCGAACATGCACAGCACGCAATCCAGCGTCGCCGGCGGCACCGGCAGGTTGGCATTGCTGCCCACCACCCAGCCGGCCTGGCGGAACTGCTTCGCCGCCGACAGCACCGCCCATTTCGAGATGTCCAGCCCGAGCAGCGCCAGCGTGCCCTCGCCGGCGGACGCCGCCGCGCCGGCGAGCTGGCGCAGGTAATAGCCCTCGCCGCAGCCGGCATCGAGGCAGGCAGCGGTGGCACCCGCCGGCAGGTGCTGCAGCACGGTGCGCGCCACCGCCGCGGCGATCGGCTGGTAGCAGCCCGCATTCAGGAAGCGCCGGCGCGCGGCGACCATCTCCTTGCTGTCGCCCGGATCGCGCGAGCGCTTGTTCTGCACCGGCAGCAGATGAGTGTGGCCTTCGCGCGCGATGTCGAAGCTGTGCCCGGACGGGCAGCGCCACGCCCCAGCGCTGCGCTGCAAGGGCGTACCGTCGAGCGGACAGGCGAGGGACAGGAAGGGAACGATTTGCATGCTGGCGGCTGACCTGGGCATCGACTGGGTCGAAAGGCTGCTGGATAGCAGGATCGGGCACGGATCGCAAACCTGGCACCACGGACAGATCTCCTTGGCGCTTCTACATACCCCGGAGCGCGCAACGAAGTAGGTCAGGCGGCGCGGATGCGCGCCGTCGGCGTCTGACGCGCGTCAGAAGACGCAACAAGGCAGGTCCGGAGGCGGCGGATGCGTGGAGCAGGCGAGCACTGTCCGAGTCCCGAGCGCAGCGAGGTCGAGTTGCGCATCCGGACGGAGCGCATCCGCCGCCTCAGGACCGGATTCTGGGCACCCTGATCGCTCGAGATCCAGAGTCGAACCCACTCACCCACTCACCGGCTCGACAGCCTGCGCCGCAGCCAGCGCATCAGCCCGCCGATGAGCGGCAGGCGGGCATACAGCTCCTCCGCCGCGTCCCAGTAATCGCGGTGCAGCACCACCCGGCCGGCATCGTCGAACCGCAGGTGGGTCACGCCGCGGATCACCGTGTCGCGGCCCGACAGCCGCAGGTGGAAATCCCAGCCCAGCATCGCTTCCCGGCCCTGCACGATGCGGGTGGTGACGACGAAGCGCGGCGCCGCCACGGTGGCGAACATGTGCTCGAAGATGCGTGCGATCGCAGCCGTGCCGACGACGTCGTTGAACGGATCCTTGAATCGCGCATCGGCCACGTACAACTCGTCGATGTTCGCCAGCGAAGCAGGCTGCAGCGTTTCGTAGAAGCGCGCCAGCGCAGCCACACCCTTGCTGCAATCGGCGGGCCCGGCGTCCGCCCGCCGATCCGCCGACGGCAGCGGCCCCCGCCCGACAGCCGTCGCGTCGTCGTCGGCCGCGCGGTTCTCGGACGCGCTGCTCATGACCCGGTCACCTTGCGGATCAGCGGAAAGTACAAGCGCCTCGGCAGCAGGCTCAGCAGCTTCAGCACGCCGGTGAAGCGCTTCGGAAAATGGATCTCGAAGGCGCCACGGCCGAAGCCGGCGACGATCGCCTCGGCGGCCTGTTCGGCGGTCAGCAGCGCCGGCATGTGGAAATCGTTCTGCGCCGTCAGCGGCGTGGCGACGAAGCCCGGATTGACGAGGAAGACCGACACGCCGCGCGGCGCGAGGTCCAGGTACAGCGTCTCGGCGAAATTGATCAGCGCCGCCTTCGACGGCCCATACACCGCGGCCTTGGGCAGGCCGCCGTAGCCGGCGACACTGCCGACCAGCGCGATCGCACCGCTGCCCTGCGCGCTGAACAGCGGCGCCAGGGCCGCCGCGCCGTCCATGGCGCCGACGAGGTTGGTCTGCAGCGTCTCGCGGATCGCCTGCGGCGTCAGCGCCCAGGCGCGCAGCGGCCGGTAGGTGCCGGCGTTGAGCACCACCAGGTCGAGCCGGCCCCAGCGCGCCAGCAGCGCGTCGCGCACGCGGGTGAAGTCATCGGGCGCCGTCACGTCCAGCGGCTCGGCCACCGCCGCCGCGCCGCAATCCGCCGCGACCGCCGCCAGCGCCGCGCGATTGCGCGCCGACACCGCCACCCAGGCGCCGCGCGCAGCCAGTGCGCGCGCCAGCGCAGCGCCGATACCGCTGGAGGCGCCGACGATCCACACCCGCCGGTCCTGCCAGTCGCGGATGGGGCGGTTCAGCGGCGCGAACAGCGACATCACCCCTCCCGCTTGTAGAAGGACAGCGTGACTTCGCCGAGGCGGAAGCCCCACTTGCTCATCACCGAGCGGTTCAGCATCACGCGCGGGTCCATCAGGAACATCCAGTCGTCGAAATCGACGTTGTACACCTTGCCGTCGACCGGCAGCGCCAGTACGTAGCGCCAGCGCAGCGCGTTGCCGGCAGCCTCGCCGCGCGCCTCGCCGACGACGTCGTCAGCGGTGCCGCGATAACGGCCATCGGCGAGACGGGTGATGGTCCACACCCGGCGCTGGGTGCTGCCATCCGAATAGGTGAAGCGCTCGTCCAGGGTACCGACCTCGCCCTGCCACTTCGCCTCGATGACGACGTGAAAGCGCTTCACCACCTCGCCGGAGCGATCCTGGAAGATGCCATGGGCGTCGAGCGTACCGTTGAAGTAATCGCGCAGGTCCAGCACCGGCGTCTGGTTGCGGTATTTGTCGATGTCCACCGTCGAGCAGCCTCCGAGCAGGGCCAGCCCGACGAGGCCGGCCAGCAGGAACAGGTATCGCCTCAACATGCTTCCGATCACGATCGCACCTCCTTCAACGCGCCGGCGGGCGAAGCCTGCGACGCTGGCTCGATTTCCTGCTGCCACCGCCACAGCAGGGCCACCGCAGCCAGCTTCAGCACCACCGGCAATCCGGCATAGACGGCGGCGAGGCCCGCGAGGGCGTCCGTGTCGCGCGCGCCCGGCATATAGCCCAGCAGCGCGAGCAGCGGCAAGGCCAGGCCGGCCGCCAGCGCCAGGTTGGCCTTGGTGACGAAGCTCCACCAGCCGAAGCAGGCGCCGGCACGCGCGCCCCCCGGGCGCCCATCATCGGCGCGGGCGAGCAGGTCGGCGAGCAGCGACGGCGGCAGCGACAGGTCGGCGCCCAGCGCGACGCCGGAGAGCACGCAGATCAGGCCGTAGGCGAACAGATCGCCGCTGCCGAGCACGCCTGCCCAGGCGAACACCACGATCGCCAGCACCATGCCCGCGAGCCACGCCCGGCGCTTGCCGATCCGGCGTGACACCACCACCCACAGCGGCAGGCTGGCTGCCGCCGCGGCGAAATACAGCACCAGGAAAGCGCCCGCGGCACGCTGGTCCGCCTGCAGCACGTCGGCGACGAAGAACAGCACGGTGGCCGAGGGCACCGCGGCGGCGATTCCGTTCACCGCGAACACCGCCAGCAGGCGGGCGAAGCCGGCATTGCGCAGCGCATCGGAAAGTCCGCGCAGGAGCGGCAGCGGCTGTGCCCTGCGGGGCGGTGCGACCGGCGCGGCGAGCAGGGTCCACGCCGCACAGGCTAGCAACAGCGGCACGAAGATCCAGACCAGCCGCGCCAGGCCATCGGCCTCGCCCGCATCGCCCGCAAGCACCCCCGGCAGGGCCGCCGCCAGCATCACACCGGCCAGGCCGAAGCCCTCCCTGCTGGCAACGACGCGGGTGCGCAAGTCCGGCGTCGGCGCCACCTCGGCGCCCCAGGCAGCGAAGGCGATGGTCGCCATCGAGTAC
>SHNC01000290.1 GCA_004295105.1 Betaproteobacteria bacterium
ATGGGTAGGGACGGTGATGGGACAGGCCGCAATTGTCGCATCGATGGCTGCGGCGGCAAAAAGCCGCTCAGCGCGGGGTCAGGCGGTCAGCCGTTCGCGTCGATCTGTGCGAGCGCCTGCAGGATCTCGCCGGCTGCCGCGGGCCGCACCAACCGTGCAAGTTCCTGGCCGTCACGCAGAAACACCAGCGTCGGCCACAGCTTGACGCGGAACGAGCGGCCCAGGCGACGGCCCGGGCCATCCTCGATGCGGATGTGGCGCACATGCGGATGCGCGGTCAGGGCCTGGCCGATGGCCGGCTGTGCCGCCTGGCAGTAGCCGCACCACGAGGCGCCGAACTCGACGACAGTAGCGCCGGCAAGTGCGTCGATGTCGCTACGCGAAGGTTCGCTGGAGGGGGAATCTGCCTGCACTGGATCGCTCCCGGTCTGGTCCGTTCATGGCCCCGCTCGGCCACCCGCTCGGGAAGCCCCATCGGCCGCGGCGGACGACGTGCCGCGACCCCAGCCCTCACCGATCGCCGTTCAACGATCAGCCGAAGCGCCCGGTGATGTAGTCCTCCGTTTCCTTCTTCTTCGGGCGCATGAAGAGGTCATCGGTGACGCCGTACTCGACAAGTTCGCCAATGTACATGTAGGCCGTGTAGTCCGAAACGCGCGCAGCCTGCTGCATGTTGTGGGTCACGATCAGGATGGTCACCCTCTCGCGCAACTCGGTGATCAGCTCTTCGATGTTGCTGGTGGCGATCGGATCCAGCGCCGAAGTCGGCTCGTCGAACAGCAGCAGTTCGGGGTCCGTCGCCAGACAGCGTGCGATGCAGAGTCGTTGCTGCTGGCCACCGGACAGGGCGGTGGCCGGCTTGTCGAGCCTGTCCTTGACCTCGTTCCACAGCGACGCCCCACGCAGGGCGCTCTCGACTCGCCCATCGATGGCGCTCTGGCTGCGTTCGCCGCGGACCCGCAGGCCGTAGGCCACGTTCTCATAGATCGACTTCGGGAACGGGTTCGGCTTCTGGAAGACCATGCCGATGCGCATCCGCACCTCGATGGGATCCACCTTCGGGTCGACGATGTTGGTGTTGTCCGGGTGAAAGACGATGGCACCATCGTAGCGGTTGCCCGGGTAGAGGTCGTGCATGCGGTTGAAGGAGCGCAGCAGGGTCGACTTTCCGCAGCCGGACGGACCGATCAGGGCAGTCACGCGCTTCTCGACGACCGGAAGGTTCACATTCTTCAGCGCGTGAAAGGCGCCATAGTGGAAATTGAAATCGCGCGTTTCTGCCTTCAGCGGCAGATCTTGCTCAGTCTTGGCCATGAGGACGTCTCGAATTCGTTGTGCAATTGCGGAGGGCGGAGCGGCTTACCAGGAGATGCTCTTGCGCAGGCGGTAACGCAGCCAGATCGCAATGGCGTTCATCATCAGGGTCATGAACACCAGGATGAAGCCGGCCGCTGCAGCATTCTGCTGAAAGGCTTCTTCGGGGCGGGACGTCCAGTTGAACATCTGGATCGGCATCACGGTGAAGCCGGACCACAACCAGTCGAAGTTGACGAAAGGCGCCGTGTCGGTGATGGGCGACGGCGGCAGGAAGGCGATGAAGGTCAGCGCACCGATCGTGATGATCGGCGCGGTCTCGCCGATCGCCCGCGACAGGCCGATGATCACGCCGGTCATGATGCCCGGCGTCGAATACGGCACCAGATGGTCCCTGACCACCTGCCACTGGGTGGCGCCGCAGCCATAGGCGCCCTCGCGCACGTGGACCGGAATCGCGCGCAGCGATTCGCGCGTGGCGACGATGATCACCGGCAGGATCAGCAGGCCGAGGGTCAGGCCGGCGGTGAGGATGCTCTGGCCGAAGCCGAACACGTAGACGAAGACGCCGAGGGCGAGCAGGCCATACACGATCGACGGCACGCCGGCGAGGTTGGTGACGTTGATCTCGATGATGTCGGTCACCAAATTCTTCGGCGCGTACTCTTCGAGATAGACACCCGCGGCGACACCGAGCGGAACGGCCGAGACAGCCGTGACCAGCATCACCAGCAACGAACCCACCCACGCCGAGAGGATGCCGGCATTGGCCGCGCGCCGTGACGGAAAGCTCATGAAGAACTCGGGGTTCAGCCGTTCCCAGCCGTTCATGACCATCTGGCCGAACAGGGTCACGAAGGCGAGCACGCCGACGAGCAAGGCAAGGAGGCCGGCGGCGGCGAAGAACAGGTCCCAGCGCCGGTTCGACTGGATGATGCCGCGCACTGCGGCCAGGTCTTGAGTGTTCATGTCTGGATCCGGATCAGTAGGCTTCGCGATAGCGACGGCGAATCATGTGACCGAGGATGTTGAAGAACAGGGTCAGCAACATCAGGCTCAGACCGGCGGCGAAGATCGACTGATAGCCGATCGAACCGTGCGGCAGGTCGCCCATCGCCACCTGCACGATGTAGGCCGAGATCGTCTGCGCCGGCTCGGTGGGGTCCATGGTGAAGTTCGGTTGCATGCCCGCCGCCACGGCAACGATCATCGTTTCGCCCACCGCCCGCGAAATGCCGAGGATGTAGGCCGAGAGCACGCCGGAGATGGCTGCCGGCAGCACGACGCGAACCGCCGTCTGGAAGCGGGTGCTTCCCATCGCGTAGGCGCCTTCGCGCAGGCTCATCGGCACCGCGCGCATGGCGTCTTCGGACAGCGAGCTAATGTACGGAACAATCGCGATACCCATCACCAGACCGGCGGCGAGCATCGAGAAGCCGGGCAGCGAGGGGAAGAAGTACTGCAATACGGGGGAGACGACGGTCAGCGCGAAGTAGCCGTACACGATGGTCGGCACCCCGCCGAGCAGTTCGAGAAAGGGCTTCACCGTCTCGCGCACGCGCGCCGAGGCGAACTCCGAGATGTAGATGGCGATGATCGTTCCGAGCGGCACGGCCACCGCAAGCGCGACGAGCGAGGTCGTGACGGTGCCGAGCAACAGCGGCAGGATGCCGTAGCGCGGCTCGGAGAACAGCGGCGTCCACATGGTGTCCGTCAGGAAGTTCCACAACGGCACGTTCTCGAAGAAGTGGTACGACTCGAAGACGAGGATCCAGATGATCCCTATCGTGGTCAGCACCGACACCGAAGCGGCGAAGAACAGCACCAGTTCGATCGCACGCTCCCGAATGTTGCGGGAGACTTTTCTCGAGAGGCGGTCGCTGACGACCGTGGCTTGCATGGACGACATGCCCATCCTCATGACTTGGGATCCGCTCACGGCTCCCTCCTGAAATGGGTAACCGCCCGGGCGGCAGCGCCACCCGGGCAAGTCGGTGCGCTACGACTTACAGTTTGGCTTCGCGGGCGATCAGTTCTTCGATCGTCACGCCGACTTCCGCCTCGCCACCGAACACGGTGCCGAGCTTCTTCTTGTTCAGGTGCTCGGTGTTCGCCTGGTAGGCCTTGGCCGGCAGCGGCACGTACTTGACCTCGGACGCCAGCGTCGATGCGTTCTTCATGTAGAAATCGACGAACTGACGAACCTCGGCCCTTTCCAGCGACTTCGCGTTCACATAGATGAAGATCGGGCGGGCCAGCGGGTTATACGAACCGTCGATGACCGTCTTTTCCGACGGCAGCACGGCGGCGCCCTTCGAGTTCACGATCGCAACGGGCTTAAGCTTGTTCTGGTTCTCGGCGTAGTAGGCATAGCCGAAGTAGCCGATCGCATTGACGTCGCGCGACACACCCTGAACGAGCACGTTGTCGTCTTCGGAGGCGGTGTAATCGCCGCGCGAGGCCTTGGACTTGCCGTTGATCGCTTCGGTGAAGTAGTCGAACGTGCCGGAATCCGAACCGGCACCGAACAGCTTCAGCGGCGCATCACCGAAAGCCGGGTCAACCTGGTTCCAGTTCGTGACCTTGCCCTGCGCATCCGGCTCCCACATCTTCTTGAGCTGGGCGACGCTCAACTGGGTGATCTTGCTCTTCGGATTGACGACGACCGTCAGCGCATCGAACGCCACCGGCAGTTCGTAGTAGGTGATGCCGGCCTTGGCGCAGTCTTCCATTTCCTTCTTCAGGATCGGGCGCGACGCGTTGGCGACATCGATCTCGTTGCGGCAGAACTTCTTGAAGCCGCCCCCGGTACCGGAAATGCCGACCGTTACCTTGACCGCACCCTTGGTCGATTTCTGGAAGTCTTCAGCAACGGCCTCGGTAACCGGATAGACGGTGCTGGAGCCGTCGACCTTCACAAACGATTCGGCATGGGCCGCCGAAGCGACGACAGCCAGGAGCGCAGAAGCAAGAACGGTTCGTTTCATCGAATTCTCCGAAAATACGTGAAAGGCTCTGACGCAGAGTGCTGCGCCGAGTCAGCCGACCCGAATGCTAGGTTCGCCATGTTACAGAAAAATTAATAGTCACAAATCCTGTCATCCAGCCTCACGAACGATGGACGCGCGACACACGGCGGCGCTTGCCGTGCCATTGCCCGCAATCCTGCAAGCCGAAAACCTTCGTCTGCGATCGGGTCCACGGCCAACGGCCGGCGGGTGTACCCTGTGCTGTGCGAGGCCCGATCGACACGATGAGCACAGGTCCAGATGAAGAGCGATATCGCCCGAGGCACGGCAATGGGGACCGCCGCGGCTGGCATCCGTGACGAACCCGGCAGGGGACACCCGGCAGGCGACATCGCCGCCTTGCTCAATCGCGAATGCACCTGCCGCAGCCTGGATGCGACAAGACTGCGCGCGCAACTCGAGCGCGAGCCCGCGCTGCACGGTCTCGCCGCCGAGATCGAGCGCAGTCGCCCGCATCTGTTCTCGCCCACCGCGGTCTTCATCGCGCGCGACGATCTCGCTGCCATGCGCGCGATCGTGCATGCGGTCGAGGCGACCGTTGCATTGCCGGCCTACCGCGCGCGGGTGCTCGCCAGAAGCCCCGCGGTGGCCGGCGTCAACCATGGGCCACGCGGCGTCTTCCTGGGGTTCGACTTTCATCTGTGCGAGGACGGGCCCAAGCTCATCGAGATCAACACCAACGCCGGCGGCGCCCTGCTCGGCAGCGCGCTGGCCCGCGCGCAGCGCGCGTGCTGCGAGGAATTCGCTGGTTTCACACAACCGACGGCCGATCTCGACGCGCTCGATGCGACGTGGCTCGGCATGTTTGTCGACGAATGGCGCCTGCAGCGCGGCAGCGGCGCGCCGCGGCGCATCGCCATCGTGGATGAGACCCCTGAAGAGCAATATCTTCATCCCGAGTTTCTGCTGTTCCAGCATTTGTTCCAGCGTGCCGGAATCGACGCACTGATCGCCGATCCGCGTGAGCTGGAACTGCGCGGTGACCGCCTGCTGTGTCGCGGCCAGCAGATCGACCTCGTCTACAACCGCCTGACCGACTTCGCGCTCGAGACGCCTTCAAGCTCCATCCTTCGGCGTGCGTTCGAGGCCGATGACGTCGTGCTGACGCCCCATCCCCGTGCCCATGCGCTGTATGCGGACAAGCGCAACCTCGTGCTGTTCAGCGATGGCGAAACGCTCACCGGGCTCGGCGTCCCCCCGGATCACGTTGCGACGCTCGCGAACGGGGTGCCGCGGACGGTCGAAGTCGTGCCGGCAAACGCCGATGCGCTGTGGAGCGAACGCCGAACCCTGTTCTTCAAGCCGGCGGCGGGCTTCGGCAGCCGTGCCGCCTACCGCGGCGACAAGCTCACCCGCCGGGTGTGGGACAGCATCGTCGCCGGGGGTTACGTGGCCCAGGCGCTTGCCCTGCCCTCCGAACGTCGCGTCAGCATCGACGGCGCCGCGAGCGACCTGAAGCTCGATATCCGTGCCTACGCCTACGCCGATCGCATCCAGTTGACCGCGGCCCGCCTGTATCGCGGGCAGACGACCAACTTCCGTACCCCCGGTGGCGGCTTTGCCCCGGTGTTCGTGCTGCCGTCGTAGATCGCCCCAAAACGACGCCGCGCGACGCCGCGCGACATGGGGAACCTCGATGCCCGGCTCATCGCGTGTCGGATCGCTGATCACGGCTTGTCGATCACAAACTTTCCGATTCGATACTTGACCAGCACCGTGTCCGCATACGGCGTATGCGGCCGCCCCTTGGTCTTCGTGTTGTAGGCCTCCGTCGCCTCCTTGCCGCACCAGGGTTCGACCATTTCCGGTCGTGACGGATGTTCGGGCAGGTAGGTGCTCAAGTCATAGACATTGCCGCGTATCGCCATCCAGCAATCGGCTGGCGTGGCATGCCTGGCCAGATCGGCTGTGGAATACGACTTCTCGGCGGCAACCACGAGGCTGTCGTCCGCCGGAGGAAGCCAGAGGCTTGCGGCCCAGAACGCTGTGACCAGCAGCCAGAATGCGATGGTCGAGGATAGGTACAGGCGTCGCATCAGCGGAACTCGAAGTTTTCAGAATGAAGATGCCGGGGCGTGATGCCCCTCGGTTGCAGGGCGGCCTTGACGCCGGCGACCATCGCCGGGGGGCCGCATATGTAGCATTCATGGTCGGTCAACGTTGCCGCATCCGGCAGGATGAGGTCGAGGTCGGGGACGCCATCACCGGTGGCCACGCTGCGGAAAGTCAGATGCGGATTGGTGGCTGCCATCGCGCGGATCTCCGGCAGAAAGGCTGCATCCTCCTCGGTGCGGTAGAGGTACAACAACAGGGTCTGCCGATCGAGCGGCCTGTCCCGCAACTTCGCCACAAAGGGGGTGATGCCGACGCCTCCGGCCACCCAGAGCTGGGGCACGCGCGACCGTTCGGCAAGAAAGCATCCGAAGGCGCCCTGGATACGTGCGGGCACACCCGGCCCGACCGATTGAATTTTTCGGGTGCAGTCACCCAGGGCCTTGATCCCCACCCGGATGATTCCCCCTGCTCGCATCCCACTGACCGTAAAGGGGTGGAACTCACCACATCCCCGGTAACCCGGACCGGCGAAGAAGGCGACCAGAACGAACTGCCCAGGAGCGACGCTCAGCGGATCGGCCAAGGGCTTGAGCGCGACCTCGATCATGTCCTTGGCCACGGTCTCCGTGGACTCCACGACATAGGGATAGGCAGCCAGCCCGGAATCCTCCCCGACGATACGCCAGCCCAGGAAGACCACCACAAGTCCGAATGCCGGCCAGATCGGCGCTTCGATCCCCAGCAACACGAGATGCAACAGGCCGACGATGACGCCCAGCCCCAGGCCGACATGCAACGACCGCCAGACACGATAAGGGATGCGCTTCTCGAAGGTGACGGCAAGCCCCGCCATCAGCAGCAACAGGGCAAGCCAGCCCAGCCAGACCGGCCACCCCTGTGTCCATGGGGAAAGTGTTTGCCAGGCCAACCGACGATCGGTTGGCCAGGACTCGGCGGCGAGCAACAACGGATGGGCGAGCAACAGCACATAGGCCGCCATGCCCGTCCAGTGATGCCAGCGATACATCCTGTCCAGCCCGCCCATGCCAAGCGCAAGTCGCGGCTCCCGCAGCATCAGCAACAGGCTGGCCAGCAACAATCCACAGCCCGCCCATCCAGTCACGATCCCCAGACTGCGCGCCACCCCGAGACCCTCGGGCAGCGCCCAATAGACCGGCCCTGCCGTCGCGACGAGAACCAGGAGTGGAATCGACAGTAGGCGCGAAAGAGACATGATAGGCTGCAGACTCGCTGGCGCCTGCACTCACGGCCCTGGCTGACCAGGCTTCAGGTGCACGCAGAAATCCTGCCCACCGCTCGGACCCGGCAAACCGCGTTGCCTGGCTCGCTCCTCGCTGGACCGGTGATGGGACGCCTGA
>SHNC01000216.1 GCA_004295105.1 Betaproteobacteria bacterium
GCGGCGGCGTTGGCGTTGGCAGCGTTGTCGATCAGGTTGTGCACCGCTTCGCCCAGACTGGCGTCGGCGACGATGCGGGCCGCGGCAGCCGCGTCGTCCATCGTCAGCATGGCGCGCGCGCGCGGGCGCAGCCCACGCCAGCGTTCGACCGCCGCCTCGAGCCAGAGGCCGGCGGCCACCTTGCCGCCGCCTTCGGCGCGCTGCTGGCCGGCCTCGCGCGTGAGGCTGTTGAGGATGGACTTGCAGTGCTCGATCTGCCCGCGCATCAAGGCCAAGTCCTCGTGGCAATCGGCGGGCAGGTCGCGCCGTCGTGCGAGTTCGTCGACCACGATGCGCAGCGTGCCGAGCGGCGTTCCCAGGCGATGGGCGGCACCGGCGGCGAGCTTGCCGAGGCCGACCACGTAGGCATCGCGGGCCCGCTCGGCACGTGTCGCGGCGAGGTCGTGCTCGCGCTGCCTGAGCGCTGCGTTCATGCGCGATACGAACCACACCACCGCGACAGCCGAGAAAGCGAAGCTCAGCCACATGCCGGCCAGATGGAGGCGCATCGCCGTCTCGGCAGCGGCGAGCTGTACCGGCTGGTGGTAATGCCACAAGGCGGAATAGATGAGCACCGCCAAGGTGGCGAGCGCCCACGCCCGTGCCGCCGGCAGCACCGCCGCACCGACGGCGACCAGCGGGAGCAGCAGCGAGATCGCCGGGTTGGTGACCCCGCCGCCGAAGTACAGGAACGCGGCCCAGGCGAGCAGATCGACCGACAACTGCACGAAGGCACCGCCGAACGCCGACCACCGCCTGTCCGCGCCGGCGTGCAGCGCGAGATTGGACGCCGCCAGCAGCAGCGTGATGGCCAGCAGCGGGCGGACCGGCTGTGCGGGCGCGAGCAGCGGCATCGCCAGCGCCGCGATCAGCGCCATGACGATCACCGACAGCCAGCGCAGTTGCCGCAGGCGGAGGCGATCGGCGCTGCTGTCGGCCGGAGGCTTGTCAGACCGGGCGTGCTCGTTCGGGATCATCTGGGCGGACGCGGACCGCGCGAAGGGTTGAAATCGTCTTTTGTGGCACCTGCCCTGCACCTTCCTTGCTTTACATCAAGGTTTCGAATCCGTGCCGCTTCCTAGAATCCATCTGCGACAAAACGCCACAGGACAGATTGTCGCAGGCAATTTTCCAAGTCTCGCATTGCGTGCCGGCTGCATGCCCCGGCCCGACTAGGCGGCGAGCACCGACACACCTGCAACGGGAGCAACAAAACCATGAGCGACGCAACGATGAACCCCGTCGGCGAGATGCCCGACCCGAGCCGGCGCAAATTCCTGAACACCGCGGCGCTCGCCGGCCTGGCGGGCGCCGGGCTTTCGGTCGGTATGTCGGCCTGCAACAAGGAGGCCCCTCCTGCGGCACCCGCGCCGGCGGCCGCACCGGCCCCCGCCGCGGCACCGGCCGCGGCGCATGGCAACGGCCCTCACCTGGCACCGGGTGAGCTCGACACCTACTACGGCCTGTGGTCCGGCGGCCACACCGGCGACTTCCGCGTGCTCGGCATTCCGTCCGGCCGCGAGATTCACCGTGTGCCCTGCTTCAACCCCGACGCGCTGGTGGGCTGGGGCATCACCAACGAGTCGAAGGCGGTGATGGGGACCAAGCCCGACGGCAGCCTCCGCTACACCGTCGCCGACACCCACCACACGCATGCGTCTTACAAGGACGGCAACTACGACGGCCGCTATGCGTGGATCAACGACAAGATCAACAGCCGCATCGCACGCATCCGGCTCGACTACTTCATCTGCGACAAGATCACCGAACTGCCCAACGTGCAGGGCTTCCACGGCATTTTCCCCGACAAGCGCGACCCCGTCGACCCGGCGATCAACTACACCACGCGCGTGTTCTGCGGCGCCGAGTTCCACATTCCGCTGCCCAACGACGGCCACGACCTGGAGTCGCCCGAGAAGTACCGCACGCTGTTCTCCTGCGTCGATGCCGAAACCATGGAAGTGCGCTGGCAGGTGCTGATCGACGGCAACTGCGACCTGGCCGCCACTTCCTTCGACGGCAAGCTCGCCGCCACCAACCAGTACAACACCGAAGGCGGCGTGCGCTACGAGGGCATGATGTCGGCGGAACGCGACTCCTGCCTGTTCTTCAACATCGCGCGCATCGAGCAGGCGGTGAAGGACGGCAAGTTCAAGACCTACGGCACCTCCAAGGTGCCGGTGGTCGATGGCACCAAGGCTGCCAATGCCGACCCGAAGACGGCGCTGACCGCCTATGTCTCGGTGCCGAAGAACCCGCACGGCGTCAACGCCAGCCCGGACGGCAAGTACTTCATCTGCGCCGGCAAGCTGTCGCCCACCGCCACGGTGATCGAGCTCACCAAGGTGCTGGAATGGTTCGACGGCAATCTGCCCGAACTGGACAAGGCCATCGTCGCCGAAGTGGAAATCGGCCTCGGCCCGCTGCATACCGCCTTCGACGGCCGCGGCAACGCCTACACCACTTTGTTCCTCGACAGCCAGATCGTGAAGTGGAACGTCGACGCCGCAATCAAGTTCCATGCCGGCGACAAGGCGGCGCAGTACGTGGTCGATCGCCTCGACGTGCATTACCAGCCGGGCCACATCAACGCCTCGCAGTCGGAAACCATGTTCGCGGACGGCAAGTGGCTGTGCGTGGGATGCAAGTTCTCGAAGGACCGCTTCCTGCCCGTGGGTCCGCTGCATCCGGAGACGGAACAACTGGTCGACATCTCCGGCGACAAGATGCGCCTGGTGGCGGACCATCCGGTGCGCCCCGAACCGCACGACTTCATCATCTTCAAGCGCGAGCTGCTGTCGCCCAAGCAGGTGTACAACCTCGACGAGTTCCCGAACGCGGTCAAGGACATGAAGGAAGCCGGCGTGTTCCGCGAAGGCAAGAAGGTGACCGTGAAGATCACCTCGCAGGCGCCCGCCTTCGAGCCGCGCGAGTTCAAGCTGAAAGTCGGTGACGAGGTGACCATCATCCTGACCAACCTCGACAAGGTGGAGGACCTGACGCACGGCTTCGCCATTCCGAAATACAACGTCAACTTCATCTGCAACCCGCAGGAAACGAAGTCGGTGACCTTCAAGGCCGACAAGCCGGGCGTGTTCTGGTGCTACTGCACGCACTTCTGCCACGCGCTGCATCTGGAGATGCGCAGCCGCATGATCGTCGAAGCCTGAACACTCGACGCCGTCGGACGGGGGCGCAAGGGGGCACACGCCTCCTTGCGCCCCCTTGCTCTTCTGGGTGCCGCAAACCCCTGTTCTTTCGAGCCTTTCGATAAATTGATACGAAACAATTACAGGGTCGAACGCAGTTCCTAGACTGCATCATTCTTTACTGATGGACCGCGCCATGAATCCGATCTCCGCCCTGCGCAGTCTCGCCGCGGGGGCGTTGCTCGCCGCCACAGCCCTGTTGTCCCCGCTCGCCATCGCCGCGGAGGGTGCCTACGAGGCACCGCTGCCCGCCGAGATCAACACCGACCCCGAGCTGTGCAGGCATGTGCCCTGCGCCGAAGTGGTTCCCGGCGCCGACAGCTTCTCGCCGCGCAAGGGCAAGCCCGCCTACGTCGAGGCCTACCGCAGCGAGGGCGGGCAGAAGACTCTGGTCGGCTACGCCTTCCTGTCCACCGACATCGTCGACATCCCGGCCTACTCGGGCAAGCCGGTGATCACGCTGATCGGCATGGACACCAAGGGCATCATCACCGGCACGAAGATCCTGCGCCACAGCGAACCCATCCTGCTGCTGGGCATTCCCGAGAGCGTGCTGACCAAGTTCATCAGGCAGTACCTGGGCAAGTTCGTCGGCGACAAGATCGAGATCGGCAAGGCGCACGAAGGCGAGGGCATGATCGGCCTCGATGCGATCACCGGGGCCACCGTCACCGTGATCGCCCAGAACCAGGTCATCATGCGCTCGGGCGTCGCCATCGCGCGCCAGGTGGGCATCCTGAAAGTGGAGCCGAAGCCGCAGATCCGCTTCGCACCGGTCGAAGACACGCTGAGCTGGGCGCAACTGGTGGACGAAGGCAGCGTGCGCCGCCTGACCGTGCGGCCGGAGCAACTGGGCATGCCGCGTGCCGACCAGCCCTACGTCGACATGTACTACGGCTACCTGAACACCCCGGCGGTCGGCCGCAGCCTGCTGGGCAGGGACGGCTACGCCAGCCTGATGTCGCGCCTGAAGCCCGGCGAGCATGCGATTTTCATCGTGTCCAGCGGCAGCGATTCGTTCAAGGGCTCGGGCTTCGTGCGCGGCGGCATCTACGACCGCGTGCAGGTGGCGCAGGACATGGACGCCTACACCTTCCGCGACCTCGACTACATTAACCTGTGGGGGCTGCAGGCCGCCGGCGCGCCGGACTACAAGGAGTCGGCGATCTTCATCATCCGCGACCCGGGTTTCAGCGCCGCCTATCCGTGGAACCTGGTGTTCCTCGCCAACAAGCTCGACCGCGAGACCGGCCATCGCGACTTCGTCAGCTTCAGCGACGAATACTGGGTGCTCGGGCGCTACATGGACGGCGGCCGGCCGACGGTGGTGAAGCCCGATGCCCCATGGCTGAAGGTGTGGAAGGCGCGCAAGGTGGAGATCGCGCTGTTCGCCGCGCTGCTGGTGGCGGTCGCGGTGGTCTACGCGAAGCGCGACGCGCTGACGCGCCGCTCGACACGCAAGAACAAGTGGCCGGTGAATGCCTTCAAGTACACCGCGTGGGTGATCAGCATCGGTTTCGTCGGCTTCGGCCTGCTCGCGCAGCCGTCGATCACCCAGGTGCTGACCTGGTTCCACTCGCTGCTGTTCAAGTGGCAATGGGAGCTGTTCCTGACCGATCCGTTCATCTTCCTGTTCTGGATCTTCATCATCGTCACCACCTTCGTCTGGGGACGCGGGTTGTTCTGCGGCTGGCTGTGCCCCTTCGGCTCGTTGTCGGAACTGCTGTACAAGGTGGCGCGTGGCGTCGGACTGGGCCGCTTCCAGTTCGCACTGCCGATGAAGTGGCACAACCGGCTGAAGTGGGTGAAGTACGCCGCCTTCTTCATGCTGCTGGCAGTGTCGATGTTCTCGATGGGGCTGGCCGAGAAACTGGCCGAGATCGAGCCGTTCAAGACCACCTATCTGGTGGGGCTGTTCAACCGTAGCTGGCCCTACACGCTGTTCGCGTCCGGCATCCTGGCGCTGTCGATCTTCATGGAGCGTCCGTTCTGCAAGTACCTGTGTCCGCTCGGCGGCGCGCTGGCAATGCCCTCGACCTTCCGCTGGTTCGGCCTGCGGCGCAAGCAGGAGTGCAGCAGTTGCAAGGCCTGCGCAGTGGGCTGCGGCTCGCTGGCGATCGACGAGCACGGCCGCATCGATCATCGCGAGTGCATGCACTGCCTCGACTGCATGGTGCTCTACACTGACGAGCACGCCTGCCCGCCGCTGGCGCAGGAGCGCAAGCGTCGCACCAAGGCCGGCCTGCCGCTGACGCCGATCGGCCGCGATGGCTACTACATCCCGATCAAGCCGGTGCCGGCGCAGAAGGCCTGAACCACCGGTCGCCCCGAGGAGGACAAAGACATGGTCGACCCACGCAGCATGACCGAACCGATGACACCACCGTACGCGTCGAGCGGCGCCGCGGCACGACTCGCCGCCGAAGTGCGGGATCACCTGTGGCCGTGGAGCCGCAGCGGCTTCCAGCGCCAGCGCGCCATTCAGGCCGCTGGTCTGGCGCTGGCGGTAGCCGTGAGCCTGGCCTGGGTGCTGGCGGCGCTGGGCCAGCTCGCGCCGGCCGCGATCATCGGCTGGTGGTTCGGCTGGAGCGTGTTCGAGATCGCCGTGCGCATGGGCTCCAAGCCCTACGTGAAGGAGGGGCCGTGGTGGGGAAGCCGCTACCGGCGCGCCAGCCTGATGGACATGATCTGCTACGTCGGCTTCAAGAACCTGATGATCGGTGCGGTGCTGTTCATCGCCCTCAAGTCGGCCGGCCTGCTGGTGCTGTGAGTCGTGCCGAGATGGCGCATCGCTTGCTGCGCTCTTCCGTGTCGCGTTTCCCCCTGCTGCGGAACATCCTGAGCGCGCTGGCAGCCGGTGCCGCCGCATTCGCGTTCGCCGCCGCACAAGCGGCAACGCTGCACGTGGCGCCGGGCGAATCCATCCAGGCCGCGATAGACCGCGCCGCGCCCGGCGACGTGATCGAGATCCAGCGCGCCCGCTACCAGGAAAACCTGCGCATCGCCAAGCCGCTGACGCTGCGCGGCGTGAACCGGCCGACCCTCACCGGCGGCATGAAGGGCGACACCATCCGCATCACCGCCGAGGACGTCACGCTCGAGGGCCTGATCGTGAGCAACTCGGGCGACAGCCTGCGCGACCAGAATGCGGGGATCTACGTGCAGCCCGGCGCGCACCGGGCGGTGGTGCGCAACTGCGACCTGACCTACAACCTGTTCGGACTGTGGATCGAGCAGGCGAACGATGTGCGGGTGGAGGGCAACACCATCACCGGCAAGCGCGATTACCAGAGTTCGCAGCGCGGCAACGGCATCCAGCTCTACAACACGCTGCGCGCGCGGGTGATCGGCAACCACGTCAGCTTCGTGCGCGACGCGATCTACGTCGACGTGACCCACGATGCCATCTTCCGCGGCAACAAGCTGCACCACAGCCGCTACGGCACGCACTACATGAACTCCTACCGCAACCTGTGGGAGGACAACGACGTTTGGATGAACCGCGGCGGACTGGCCTTGATGGAGGTACGCGACCAGGTGGTGCGCAACAACCGCGCGTGGGCCAACTCGGACCACGGCATCATGCTGCGCACGATCCAGGACGCGGTCGTCGAGAACAACGTGGTGGCCGGCAACCAGCGCGGCTTCTTCATCTACGACGCCGAGTACAACACCCTGCGCGGCAACACCATCGTCGACAACGCGGTGGGCGTACACCTTTGGGCCGGCTCGAAGAACAACCAGGTCGAGAACAACGACTTCATCGCCAACCGCGAGCAGGTGCGCTACGTCGGCGCGCGCGACGAATTGTGGGGCGTCAAGGAAGGCAACCACTGGAGCAACTACCTTGGCTGGGACCGCGACGGCGACGGCATCGGCGACGTGAAGTACGAGGCCAACGACCTGGTGGACCGGCTGTCGTGGCGGCACCCGATGATGAAGCTGCTGCTGGCGAGTCCGGCGGTACAGACGCTGCGCCTGGTTGGCCAGCAGTTCCCGCTGCTGCGCGCGCCGAGCATCGTCGACCCGAAACCGCGCATGCAACCACACAACCCGAACTGGAGCCAATGGCGTGGAAAGCACTTCCCCCGCCCGGAATGACGTCGCGCCGGCCGTGATCGTCGCGCGCGGCGTGAAGAAGCACTACGGCGCGATCCGCGCGGTGGACGGCGTCGACCTGGAAGTCGGCGCGGGCGAGCTGTTCGGCCTCATCGGCCACAACGGCGCCGGCAAGAGCACGCTGTTCAAGATGATGCTCGGCCTGATCCCGGCCAGCGCCGGCGA
>SHNC01000272.1 GCA_004295105.1 Betaproteobacteria bacterium
GTCCACCGTGAGGCTGGATCGACGCTCCCCATATTCCCATCGGCAGCCCCGATCAGAACAAGCAAACACACGCGAGGAGGAGGCATCGTGGAACGTCGTGAATTCCTGCAGAGCGCCGGCCTGGCCAGCATTCTGGCTGCCGGCACCGCACCGGCCATCGTCCATGCCCAGCAGCAGATACGCTGGCGCCTGGCGTCGAGTTTCCCGAAGTCGCTCGAAACCGTGTTCGGCGCGAGCGAAGCTTTCGCCAAGTACGTTTCCGAGGCGAGCGGCGGCAAGTTCGTCATCTCGGTGCACCCGGCGGGCGAACTGGTCCCCGCCTTCGGGGTGGTCGACGCGATTCAGCAGGGCACGATCGAATGCGCCCACACCGCGCCGTACTACTTCTTCGGCAAGGACGAGACCTTCGCGCTCGACTGCACGATTCCGTTCGGGATGACCTCGCGCTCGATGACGGCGTGGATGTACGAGGGCAACGGCATGAAGCTGTTACGCGACTACTACGCCCAGTTCAGCATCATCAACTTCCCGTGCGGCAACACCGGCACCCAGATGGGCGGCTGGTACCGCAAGGAAATAAAGTCGGTGAAGGACTTCGAAGGCCTCAAGTTCCGCGTCGGCGGCTTTGGCGGCCGCGTGCTGGCGAAGCTCGGCGCGGTGCCACAGAACATCCCGGCCGGCGAGATCTACCAGGCTCTGGAGAAAGGCACGATCGATGCCGCCGAGTGGATCGGTCCGTCCGACGACCTGCGTCTCGGCCTGCACAAGGTCGCGCAGAATTACTATTTCCCGGCATGGTGGGAAGGCAGCACGCAGTTCTCGGTCTACATCAACGACAAGCAATGGAACGGCCTGTCGGCCGAGTACAAGGCGATCGTCGAGCAGGCCGCGCGTGCCGCGCACGTTGGCTGCCAGGCGCGCTACGACGCCCGCAACCCGTCCGCGCTGAAGCAGCTCATCGCCGAGGGCGCCAAGCTGTCGCGGTTCCCGAAGGACTTCATGGACGCCGCGTTCAAGGCCTCGCGCGAGGTCTATGCCGAGTTGAACGAGAAGAACGCCAACTGGAAGAAGATCTACCCGGACTACAGCCGCTTCCTCGCCGAGCAGGTGCAGTGGGAGGCCGTGGCCGAGGGCAATTACGCGCGGTACCTGGCCGGCCAGAAACTTTGAGGGGACGGCGGCCGGACGCGCAGTACGAGCGTCCGGCCGCCTGATCGAGTCTCCCCGAAGCCCCCCGTTCCGCCGAGCGCACGCCCCGTCAAGCTCGGCGCCTCATGCACTCAAGCTCTCAGGCGATCCCCATGGACACCCTACTCCGCTTGTCACGCATCATCGATGCCGTGAGCCGATCCTTCGGCAAGTTCATCATCTGGCTGGTACTCGCCGCGACAGTGATCAGCGCCGCCAACGCGGTCGCGCGCAAGGCCTTCAACTTCGGCTCGAACGCTTTCCTCGAGATCCAGTGGTATCTGTTCGGCGCGGTCTTCCTGCTCGGCGCCGGCTACACCTTCCTGCAAAACGCGCACGTGCGGATCGACGTCGTCGCCAGCAGACTGTCGATGCGCACCCGCATGTTCATCGACATCGCCGGCATCGTCGTTTTCCTGCTGCCGATGTGCTGGCTCATGATCACCTTCGCCCTCCCGGTGGTGAAGGGCGCCTATGTGTCGGGCGAGATGTCGTCCAACGCCGGCGGCCTGATCCGATGGCCGGTGTATGCCCTGGTGCCGATCGGCTTCGCCCTGCTCGGCCTGCAGGGAATCTCGGAACTGATCAAGCGCTTCGCCTTCCTGCAGGGCAAGGGGTCCAATCCGCTGCTGCACGGTGCGCACGACTCGCAAGACGAGGCGCATACCCACCAAGACGACGCCGGCGAGGTGCAGAAATGATCGAACTGTTCGCCGCCCACGCCCCGGAGATGATGTTCGGGGCGCTGCTTGTCTTCCTCCTCACCGGCTTCCCGGTCGCCTTCTCGCTCGCCGCCTGCGGCCTGCTGTTCGGCTTCCTCGGCATGGAAGCCGGGATGTTGCCGCCCAGCCTGTTCCAGGCGCTGCCGCTGCGCATCTTCGGCATCATCCAGAACGACACCTTGCTGGCGATTCCCTTCTTCACGCTGATGGGCTTGATCCTCGAGCGCAGCGGCATGGCAGAGGAGCTGCTCGACACCGTCGGCCAGGTGTTCGGGCCGATCCGCGGCGGTCTCGCGCTGGCCGTGATCTTCGTCGGTGCGCTGCTGGCGGCGACCACCGGCGTGGTCGCCGCGGCGGTGATCTCGATGGGCCTGATCTCGCTGCCGATCATGCTGCGCTACGGCTACAGCCCGGCCATCGCCAGCGGCGCGATCACCGCCTCGGGCACGCTGGCGCAGATCGTGCCACCTTCGCTGGTGCTGATCGTGATCGCCGACCAGCTTGGCCGCAGCGTCGGCGACCTCTACCTGGGTGCCTTCGTCCCCTCCTTCGTGCTGATCTGCTTGTATGTCTTGTTCATCATCGGCCTGGCGATCTTCAAGCCGGCCATGGTTCCCGCCCTGCCGCCCGAAGCGCTGACCTATCGCGAGCCCGACGGCAGCTCGGGAATGCGCTCGCTCGGCGTGTTCTTCCTGTTCGTCACGATCGTCTCCGTTGCATTCGGCATGCATTACGGCGAGATCTTGAGTGCGTTCAAGGGCACCGAAGTCAAGCCGGCGGCCGACGAAACCATTGTCGTCGCGCTCACCGGCGGCACCCTGTTCGCGTTCGCTGCCGCGATGGTCAACAAGCTCACCGGCATGGGCCTGCTGTCGCGCCTCACCGAGCGCGTGACCTTCGTGCTGATCCCGCCGCTGGCGCTGATCTTCCTGGTGCTCGGCACGATCTTCCTCGGTGTGGCCACGCCGACCGAGGGCGGCGCGATGGGCGCAGTCGGCGGCATGATCATGGCGATCTCGCGCGGCAAGCTCGACATGGGGCTGCTGAAGCACGCCCTCGAATCCACTGCACGGCTGTCGTGCTTCGTGCTGTTCATCCTGATCGGCTCGACGATCTTCAGCTTCACTTTCACCGCGGTCGATGGCCCGCATTGGGTCGAGCACCTGTTCGACAAGCTGCCCGGCGGCGAGATCGGCTTCCTCGTGTTCGTGAACACGGTGATCTTCTTCCTCGGCTTCTTCATCGACTTCTTCGAGATCGCCTTCATCCTGGTCCCGCTGCTGGCGCCGGTGGCCGACAAGCTGGGGATCGACCTGGTGTGGTTCGGTGTGCTGCTGGCGATGAACCTGCAGACCTCGTTCCTGACCCCGCCCTTCGGCTTCGCGCTGTTCTATCTGCGCAGCGTGGCGCCGGCGAAGGACTTCGTCGACCGCGTGACGCGCAAGAGCGTGGCCGGCGTGAAGACGATGGACATCTACCGCGGCTCGGTTCCATTCGTGATCATGCAGATCGCGATGGTGGTCGCACTGGTGATGTTCCCGGGCCTGGTGACCTTCGGCCTCGCCGACAAGGTCAAGGTCGACCTCGACACGATCCAGATCCGGGTCGAGGGCGGCGCGGGCGGCGGCGACGGCGGCTGGGGCGACGACGACGGCTGGGGCAGCCCGGCCGATGCAGCTCCCTCCGGCAACAAGTAGTGCCGCGCCGCATTCTTGCGGGGAGCGGGATTCTGTTCCTTCCGCGGAGCCGATGCCCGGCTGCGCTTCATGTCCCTGGATGCTGCGTATCGGACGACAGCGACGACATCCGGCCCCCGGGCGAAAGGAAAAAAACCCGCACACCGTATTGCGCCTGCTGAAATCGTGTTTTATATTACGAAACGTGAGCCGTCCTGCGATCCGGGCTGGTCTCGCGCAACCATCGAGCAAATGCAGCGCCGCCCGAGCCCGGGTGGGATTCGCCAACTACACGTCATGAGGAGACAGACATGACCGGGAACACCAACGCTCTTCTGAAGGCCGACACGGACACGCAGGAGACGCAGGAATGGCTCGAGGCGATCGCCTCGGTGATCGAGAACGAAGGGCCTGAGCGAGCGCACTTCCTGATCGAGACGCTGATCGCCACCGCGCGCCAGGAAGGGGTGAACATCCCCTACTCGGCCACCACCGAGTACATCAACACGATTCCGGCCGCGCAGCAGCCGCCCTACCCGGGTGATCCGGACATGGAGATCAAGCTGCACTCGTACATTCGCTGGAACGCGATGGCGATGGTGGTGCGCGCGAACAAGCACACCAACGTGGGCGGCCACATCGCCTCCTTCGCGTCGGCGGCGGCGCTGTACGACGTGGGCTTCTCGCACTTCTGGCATGCGCCCTCGGATGCCCACGACGGCGACATGATCTACTTCCAGGGCCACTCGGTGCCGGGCGTGTATGCGCGCGCCTTCATGCTGGGGCGGCTCACCGAGGCGCAGATGGACAATTTCCGCCAGGAAGTGGGCGGCCGGGGCATCTCGTCCTACCCGCACCCGTGGCTGATGCCCGACTTCTGGCAGTTCCCCACGGTGTCGATGGGCCTGGGGCCGCTGTGCGCGATCTACCAGGCGCGCTTCATGAAGTACATGGCCAGCCGCGGCATGATCGACGCGGCGCGCGCCGAGCAGCGCAAAGTCTGGGCCTTCCTCGGTGACGGCGAGACCGACGAGGTCGAGTCGCTCGGTGCGATCGGCATGGCCGCGCGCGAGCGGCTCGACAACCTGGTGTTCGTGATCAACTGCAACCTGCAGCGCCTGGACGGCCCGGTGCGCGGCAACGGCAAGATCATCCAGGAGCTCGAGTCCGAGTTCCGCGGCGCGGGCTGGAACGTCATCAAGGTGATCTGGGGCACGGCCTGGGATGCGCTGTTCGCCCGCGACAAGAAGGGCATCCTCAAGCAGCGCATGATGGATGCCTGCGACGGCGAGTACCAGACGTTCAAGGCCAAGGACGGCGCCTACGTGCGCGAGCACTTCTTCAACACCCCCGAACTCAAGGCGCTGGTGGCCGACTGGACCGACGAGCAGGTGTGGGAGCTCAACCGCGGCGGCCACGACCTGTTCAAGATCTTCGCCGCCTACAAGGCCGCTTCCGAGCACAAGGGCCAGCCCACGCTGATCCTGGCGAAGACGATCAAGGGCTTCGGCATGGGCCAGGCCGGCGAGGCGATGAACATCAGCCACCAGCAGAAGAAGATGGACGTCGAGGCGATCCGCCGCTTCCGCGACCGCTTCGGCCTGCCGGTGCCCGACGACAAGCTCGAGGAGCTGCCCTACCTGAAGTTCGAGGAGGGCTCGCCCGAGCACAAGTACATGATGCAGCGCCGCCTGGATCTGGGCGGCTTCCTGCCGCAGCGCCGCACCAAGGCCGCGCCGCTGGCCGTGCCCGCGCTCGAGACCTTCGCCGCGCTGCTCAAGGCCTCGGGCGAAGGGCGCGAGCTGTCGACCACGATGGCGATCGTGCGCATCATGAACACGCTGCTCAAGGACAAGCAGCTCGGCCGCCACATCGTGCCGATCGTGCCCGACGAGAGCCGCACCTTCGGCATGGAAGGCATGTTCCGCCAGTACGGCATCTGGAACCAGGAAGGCCAGAAGTACGTGCCCGAAGACCATGACCAGCTCATGTTCTACAAGGAAAGCCAGACCGGCCAGGTGCTGCAGGAAGGCATCAACGAGGCCGGCGCGATGGCCGACTGGATCGCCGCCGGCACCGCCTACAGCGTGCATGGCGTGCAGATGGTGCCGTTCTACATCTTCTATTCGATGTTCGGCCTGCAGCGCACCATGGACCTGTGCTGGGCGGCGGCCGACCAGCGCACGCGCGGCTTCCTGATCGGCGGCACCGCCGGGCGCACCACGCTGAACGGCGAAGGCCTGCAGCACGAGGACGGCCACAGCCTGCTGATGGCCAACATGATCCCCAACTGCGTGAGCTACGACCCGACCTTCCAGTACGAAGTCGCGGTGGTGGTGCAGGACGGCCTGCGCCGGATGTTCGCCGAGCAGCAGGACATCTACTACTACATCACGGTGATGAACGAGAACTACGAACATCCCGAGATGCCCGCCGGGGCGGAGGCCGACATCCTCAAGGGCCTGTACCTGTTCCGCCGGGGCGGCGAAGCCAAGGGGCCGCGCGTGCAGTTGATGGGCTCGGGCACGATCTTCCGCGAGGTGATCGCCGCCGCCGAGCTGCTCAAGGCCGACTGGGGGGTGGAAGCCGACCTCTGGGGCGCCCCGAGCTTCAACGAGCTGGCGCGCGACGGCCAGGACGTCGAGCGCTGGAACCTGCTGCACCCGATGGAAGAGCCGCGCACCTCGCACGTCGCGCAAAAGCTCGCCGGCAGCGAAGGTCCGGTGATCGCCGCCACCGACTACATCCGCCTGTTCGCCGAGCAGATCCGCCCCTTCGTCAAGGGCAGCTACGTGACGCTGGGCACCGACGGCTTCGGCCGCTCGGACACGCGCGAGCAACTGCGCCACTTCTTCGAGGTGGATCGGCACTGGGTGACGCTGGCTGCGCTGAAGGCGCTGGCCGATGAGGGCGTGATCGGCCGCGACAAGGTCGCCGCGGCGATGGTCAAGTACCAGCTCGATCCGTCCAAGCCGAACCCGATGTCGGTCTGAGCGTGCAAGGAGACAAGAACATGAGCCAACTGATTGAAGTGAAGGTACCGGACATCGGCGATTTCGACGCGGTGCCGGTGATCGAGCTGTTCGTGAAGGTGGGCGACACGATCGCCGTCGATGACGCGATTGCGACGCTGGAGTCCGACAAGGCGACGATGGACGTGCCCTCGTCCGCCGCCGGCGTGGTGAAGGAAATCCTCGTCGGCATCGGCGACAAGGTGTCCGAAGGCACGGTGCTGATCAAGCTCGAATCGACGACGGCCTCGGCAGGCGCCACCGCAGCCGCCGCAGCCCCGGTCGCGGCCGCCCCGGCTCCGGCGCCCGCTGCGGCCCCTGCCGCCGCGCCCGCCCCGGCCGCCCCCGCAGCCGGCGGCGTGGTCGAGGTGAAGGTGCCCGACATCGGCGACTTCGACGCGGTGCCCGTCATCGAGCTGTTCGTGAAGGTGGGCGACACGATCAAGGTCGACGACGCCATCGCCACGCTCGAATCCGACAAGGCGACGATGGACGTGCCCTCGTCCGCCGCCGGCGTGGTCAGGGAAGTGCTGGTCGCGCTCGGTGACAAGGTCGGCGAAGGCAGCGTGCTGATCAAGGTCGAGACATCGGGCGGTGCCGCCGCCGCTGTCCCGGTCGCCCCCGCCGCGGCCACCGCGGCGCCGGCCCC
>SHNC01000150.1 GCA_004295105.1 Betaproteobacteria bacterium
GCTGCGCACGTCGATGCAGAACGCGGCCTGGACTTCGATGCCGGCGTCCGCGCTGGCCGCTGCCGGCGCAGCGGACACCTGGCCGAGCTTGCACGCCAGCTCGCGCTGGTAACCCGCTTCGAGCGCTAGCTGCCAGACTTCGTCGATCACGAGCATGTCCTCTGCCTGCCGCAGCCGCTCGGGCGCATGAATCCACTCGGCCAGCAGGGCCGCAAAGGCCTTGCGCGTGACGACGTCGTCCTTGCATTCGAGCAGGATCGCGCCCCACGCCAGGCGAATGGCCAGCAAGTCGCGCAGATGCGCGTCCGTGCCGCCCGCCAACCGCGCCTCCCAGCCCAGCCAGGCGCACCACGAAGCCCAGCCATTGACGGTGAGCAGCACCGCTTCGAGGTATTCCGGCCAGACCGCCTCGGGCAGACCGAGGCGCTGCAGGACCCAGCGCTCCGCATCGGCCCGCGTGGGCGGGAGCGCGTCGAGCGCGCGGCCGAGGTCGGGCAGTCCCATCAGCACGGCGATGCCGTGGTCGTGCGTGAGGGTGTCGCGCCAGAAGGCGTACAGGCCGTCGGCGCGCGAAGGCTGCCAGTCGGCCTGGTGTTCATCGAAATAGGCAGCGCAGGTCTGGCTCACCTGGTGGGTGATCGCCTGCCGCCACGACAGGCGGGCGTGGCGTTGCGGATCGTCATCGAGCACGTCGATCAGCAGCGGCAGCCGCGGCAGGCTCGGTGTCTTGTGCAAGGCCGCTATGCATTGCGAGGCGGTCAGGCCCGCCGCCTGCGCCGCGGGGAGGCTCGCTAGCGCGTGCGCGAGATCGGCGCGGGTGATGCGGCCGGCGTCCCACGCCTCCTTCAGATAGTCGCGCGACGGGAAGACCTGGATATCGCCGAGCACCGCCATGCGCGCGGCGACCTGGCGCAGCGGCCGGCCGATGCGTCCCCAGTGCGGATTCACCGCGATCGCGCGGTCGAGCGGCCAGGCCGGCGCGATCGCCTGGCAGGCCTGCTCGCAGGCGGCGTCGATGCGGGCCATCAGGCGCTCATCGACGTCGAGCGCCGCCGGCCGGGGATGGCCGCCAGGCTGCTGGTTTCGGTCGGGGGCAAGGATCGTGTCCATGTGGAGCTCCGGGCTTTGGATTCCGATTGAGATTTACTTGGCGGCGGCCTGAGGAATTGCACCCACCAGCGTGGGGAAGTGCGCGGCCGGCACGGCCGGGGTCCAGCGCGTCGGCCACAGCCACAACGCCAGACGGGTGTAGAACTCATCGACGTAGAAGCCCGCGTAACTCCAGCGCCGCCATGCGGCCAGGGCCTGCGGACGCAGTTGCAGGGTGAGCAGGAACAGGTACATCGCCGCCATGCCGAGCAGGGTGATGACGCCCGCCAGGTTGTCCGGCGCGTCATGCACGCCGAACGGCAGGGCGTGTGCCAGCGACGCCGCCGCCGCGAGGCCGGTGACCATGGCGAGGCCCGCAATCGCGCCCGATGCGGCCGTGCGCAGCGTGCCTGCCTGCGGCGCTAGCAGCCACAGCAGGGGCGCCCACGCGAGCGCCAGCAAGCCGCTCCACCACCAGGGCCAGGATTCGCCCGTGACGACCGACTGGACCAGCGCGATGCAGGCGAACGCGAGCACTGGCGCGGACAGCAGGCTGGCCGGCGAATACGCGGCGTGGCCGCGCATCATCTGCAGCTTGCTGTGCTGCACGATCGTCGATGCCGCCAGGAAGGTGTGCGCCTTGTACAGCGAATGGCCGATCAGGTGCAGCGCGGCCAGGGTGTACAGCCCCAGCGCGCATTCGAGGGCCATGAAGCCCATCTGCGCCACGGTGGACCACGCCAGCCGCACCTTGATGCTGACCCGAGTCAGCATCACCTGACCGGCCAGCAGCGCGGTGGCCAGGCCGAAGGCCACGAGCAGCCAGCGCGCCGCACTCGCCGCCTCGAGCAGGGGGGCGAAGCGGATCAGCACGTAGCCGCCGAGGTTGACCACGCCGGCGTGCAGCAGCGCAGACACCGGGGTCGGCGCTTCCATCACCTGGATCAGCCAGCCGTGCGCGGGGAACAGCGCAGTGCGCAGGATCACCGCGAGGACGAGGCACAGCGCGCTGAGTTGCAGCGGGACGGTGGCGCCGGCCTGGGCGACGTGCTGCCACAGATCGGAAAGCGTGCCGCTGCCCACTTCCCGCCACGCCAGGGCGGCGGCGACCAGCAGAAAGGCATCGGCCAGACGGTCGGCAAGGCGCTTCTTGTGCGCGGCGAGCAGGGCGAACGGGCGATCCGGGTAGAAGCACAGCAGGTGCCGCAGGGCCGCGCCTATCATCGCCCAGGCGGCGATCAGCACCAGCCAGTGGTTGGCGAGCAGGAGCAGATGAACCGATGCGAGTACCCCGGCGAAGGCGGCCACATAGCGCGACTGCCCGCGCTCGCCCTGCAGGTAGCGCGACGAGAAGCCGGCGATCACCGTCCCCAGCAGTTGCACCAGCGCGGCGATCCAGGCGCCGAGGGTGGTGACCGCCAGCCAGGCCGAATGCGGTGAAGAACCCGCCGCCGGGTAGAACGCCGGCCAGGCCAGCGTCGCAAGCGCGCACAGGAGCGCGGCCCACGACAGCAGGCCGAACCGCTTCCACGGCAGGTCGGCGCTGGAGCTGCCGGCCAGGGAAAGCAGCAGGGCGGAGCACATCAGGGCGACCGGCATCAGGGCGCCGGCCAGAGGTAGGAAGGTCGGGAGTTCCATGACGGGACCTTGAGAATTAAGTGCCTTTATGTTGATTGCCAGGAGACGTTCTGTAAAATTCATTGAATCGAACGTTTAGATATAAAAAAAAGAATTATGAACCTCGAGCAACTGAACTTTCATCACCTGTTCTATTTCTGGCGTGTCGCCAGGACGGGGCACATGACGCGCGCCGCGCAGGAACTGCACACCTCGCAGTCCGCGCTGTCGGCCCAGATCAGGCAGCTCGAGGAGCGCCTCGGCGAGGCGCTGTTCGAGCGCGATGGGCGGCGGCTGGTGATGACCGAAACGGGCCAACTGGTGTTCACCTATTCGGAGAACATCTTCGGCCTCGGTCAGGAAATGCTCGGACGCCTGGACGGGCGCAGCGAAGGCATGGTGCGGGTGCGGGTGGGCAGTGTGTCCACGCTGTCGCGCAACTACCAGGAAAACTGGATCCGCCCGTTGCTGATGGACTCCAATGTCACGCTGACGCTGGAGTCCGGCCCGCTGGAAGGGCTGTTAGTGCGGCTGGTGCAGCACAAGCTCGACGTCGTGCTGGCCAACGAGCCGGGGCCTTCCGACCAGGACCGCCCGCTGCTCAGCCGCTTCCTCGGCAGCCAGGCGATCTCGCTGGTCGGCCCGGCGGACATCTGGAAAGGCCGCACACTGAGGATTCCCGAGGATCTCGACGGGGCGGACATCGCCTTGCCCGGCCCGCGCAACGTGCTGCGTCCCCAGTTCGATGCCCTGTGCATCACGGCGGGCGTGAAGCCGCGGCTGCGCGCCGAAGTCGATGACATGGCGATGCTCCGCCTGATCGCGCGGGACAGCGGCTGGCTGACGGTGCTGCCGGAAGTCGTGGTGCAGGACGAGCTGCGTTCCGGCAGCCTCGTCAGGCTCGGCCAGTCTGCCCAGTTGCAGGAGCGCTTCTACGCCATCACCACGCCGCACCGCCACCGGGTCGAGCTGCTGGAGCACCTTCTGGCCGGCTCATCCGAAGCGGCCCGCTAGGCGCTCGCCGCCGGGTGCAGCAGACCGCGCTCGCGCAGCTCAGCGATGGACCATCCCTGCCCGGCGAGCAACATGCGGGTGTCGAGTGCTTCCCGGCCCGCGGAGGGGATGGCGTCGCCGAGGTCGTGCATGCGCCTGGCGTGCAGGGTGATCCAGCGCAACGGATGGCGACGGGCCAGCGCGTGCCACAGCGCGTGCGCGCCCGCCGACTGGCGGGCGCCACTGACCAGACACAGGCCACGACCCAGCGCCCACTCGTACACCGCGGTGGCGATGCCGCGACCCTGATAGGCGGGGGCGTACTTGGAGTGGGGTGAGCGCACAAGGCGGTCGGTGCGGCGGTCGACCTCGATCAGGCGGTTGAATACGGTGTAGCCGGCGAGGCAGCGGCACGCGTTGTCCTCGACATACACGTAGTGCTCGCCGTCCGCTTCGCGGTGGTGGAAGGTGAGGTTGGGCAGCAGCGCGGGCAGCAGCGTGCACGCGTGCAGGGCATCTCCCGGGGTGTGCAGCCGGCGATGGAGGGTGTCGAGTTCGGTTTCGATGCGCTCGTCGGGTTGGCTCACGTCGATGCGCAGTTCCAGGCGCGCCGGGCGCGTCAGCGCGCGGAGGCGGCTGGCGAGCGCGGCGCGCAGCAGGCCCAGGGGCGGCGGCTGCGGGAAGGCGAAGGCGGCGCGGGGGCAGAGGGCGATGGCGGTCATGTCCGTTTCCCCTTCAGCAGGCCGCCGGGCCGGCCCACCAGCCGCTCATCAGGCCATCGGGTCGTTGCGTCGCGCACACCCGGGCGCTGCTGTCCCACGCTTCCATCGGCACGTCCAGGCCGGCGAACACGCCATAGCCGTTGCCGGCCCGGATGGCATCGCCGGCGGTGAGGCTCTCGCCGGCGCGGATCGCACCTGCGGCGGCGATCACCGCACCGGCCTTGATCCCCCAGCCGGCTTCGAGATGCAGCCCGGCCTCGATCGATCCGGCAGCAAGGATGCCCTGCCGGGCGTGCAGGCTGGTCCCGACCTGGATATCGCCGCCCGCCTGCACGCCCTTGCCGCAGCGCACGCCCTCGTCGGCGCGCAGATCGAGGCCGACGAAGGCGTTGCCGGCGATGCGCAGCGGGCCGGCGCAGTGCAGGTCCCAGCCGGTGCGCAGTTCGCCGTCGCAGCGCAGCTCGCCCGCGCAGTCCACACCCCAGCCGGCACGCAGGTCGCCACCGACCTGCAGGCGAGCTTCGGCGCGCACGCCGCCTTCCACGCGCAGATCGGCGCCGACGTTAACATCGCCGCCCGCGCGCAGGCCGCCGCCGACGTGCAGCGAACGGCCGACGCGGACGACGCCTTGCACGTCCGCATTGCCGCGCACTTCCAGCGTGCCGGCGAACACGATCGCGTCGTCCTCGATCACATCGACCGTGCGCACCTCGTCGGTGGGACCGAACTGCTCGAGCAGCCAGCAGGCATCGCCGACCCGGCCCGCCGCCACCATGGCGTCGAGCATCTGCTGGTAGTTGCCGCCTTCGCCGAACTGGCGGACGAACCAGCGGAATCCATCGGTACAGGGCCGCTTCGCCCTGACGAAACTTCTTGTGAGAACCATTGCATCACCCTCGTGCTTCGCGACGCCGCGCATGCAGCGCGGTGTCAAGGAGGCAGCTTTGCGGGAAATGCCCTTGGACGGACGCTCCGGATGGACCGGGGCCGTACCGCAGAAGCGGTCTGGGAGCGGGAGTCGGAACGAGGCCCCGCGCGGCTGCACATTGAACCGGAGGCGCGCCGTGCGCGTCCCGGGCAAGTGCCGTGCGGGGGTGGAGCGTCAGCTCCGGTGGTGGCCCCGCACGGCCTGGGAAAGCACGGCGGGAGACCCTGTGACCTTGAACGCGAGCTGGGTCGCGAGATCGCGCAGCGGCGAGATCATGCAGCGCGCACGCACACAGCCACCCGCACGCACGGGTGCGCGGAAGATGGCAAGGCGGCGGGCGGGCATGGGCATGCGGCGATCGAATCGGTGGATGAGCCCGGATTATAGGCCAGGATGCTGGCGCAGCGGCTGCCGCTGGCCTTGTTCCAGGTTCTGATGGCGATCGAGCCTGGCCAACGATGGTCCTGACGATTCGCCCGACCTCTGCAGGCGTCGCGTCCTTGGCTGCAGCATCGAGCGAGGCTCTCGGCAAGGTAGGGGCAAACGGTGAGCGTGAGGATGTGGCCTCCCCTGCGTTTCCTGCATTCAGTCCGGCGGCCTGCCTGCTGAGCGCTTGCACAGTCACGACGACCGCCCCAAGTGAACAACGTCCCGTCACCGATCCGCAAGTGACCGGTGCGAGGGCAGTCAGACTGCTGGGCCTCTTGTGCGTGTCACCGGCCTGGGCTGCGGTGACCGCTCTTTTTTGCGGGCTGGCGTGGGTGCGCTTGCAACCAGTCGGCGAATTCGGCCACCGAGAGAATGGGAATGTGAAACTGCGACTTGACGGCCTGAATGTCACCGTTGCCACCGACCAATGCATCGGCATGAGCCACGGCAGCGAGCACCAGAAAAATGATGTCGTCCGCGTCGCGGATGTCGGGCAGGCCACCCGGTGTGGTGCCGATCTTGACCGTCTCGACGTAGGGCAGGAATTCGCCCAGCAGCGTTTCCTGCTCGTTTCGAGTCAGCTTGAATTTGGGGTAAACGAGGACCCGCAGCAGTTCGCTGACCGTGTCGTGACTGGCCAGGGGGACAAAGCGTCTGGCCTGCCAGGCCTCCCGCAGCCAAGCGAACTTGCCCCGCGAGAAGATCAGCGCACTGACAAGACAGTTGGTGTCGACAACGACACGCGGAACGCTCATGCCCGCTGTCTCGCCCAGGCGATGGCATTGCCCACGTCGTCTTGCGTGATGCCCAGTTCCTCCAGCTTGGCGCGTACCGCGTCGGCCTGCTGCAGGCGAACCGGTCTCAGCACGATCTTGCCGTCCTGAACGGTGACGTCGTAGTAGTCCGCCTCGCCCGCCGTCTGAACGATGGCCTTTGGTAGGGTGATCTGGTTCTTGCTCGTACGCTTGGCCAGCATGACGGTCTCAAAAGTAATGAAGTAAGGAATGCAATTTTCGTCCGTTTCCGGGGCAACTCAAGTTGCGCGAGGGCGATCACGGCCTCAGTTCCCCACGAACTGTCGATGAGCGCCCCAGATATGTAACGCCCCGCCACCGATCACTTGCGGATCGGTGGCGGGGCGTCAGCTTGCAGCGCTGTTTGCGCGCCCGGGCTTCAGACCCCGAAAGCGCCGTCCTTCAACGTCTCCGGCGACGGATAGGACTTCTTGCTGTGGCATTGGCGCCTCATTGGCCGTCCTTACCGCGCCCTCGCCGGCGGCGTGTTGCGCAGGATCTCGTCGATGGTGGTGACTCCCGCCGCAACCTTCAGCGCACCGCCCAGGCGCAGCGGGCGCATAGCTTCGCGGATGGCCTGCACGCGCAGTTGGGCGCCATCCTTGTCCGCGCCGATCAGGCGGCGCAGCGTGGGG
>SHNC01000065.1 GCA_004295105.1 Betaproteobacteria bacterium
AGCAGAGCCGGCACGACCCGCCGTGCCGCCGCCGCCATGTCGGCGTGATAGGTGATGCTGCGCTTGATGAAGTACAGGAACATCGCCGCCAGCGCGCCGCCCAGCACGGGCGAAACGACCCAGCTCGCGACGATGCGGCCCATCACCGGCCAGTTCACGATGTCGATGCCGTGCGCGGCGATGCCGCCGCCCATGATCGCGCCGACGATGGCGTGCGTCGTCGACACTGGCGCCCCGAGGGCGCTGGCGATGTTGATCCACACCGCGCTTGCCAGCAGCGCCGCCAGCATGATCCACACGAGGATCTGCGGATCGGTGAGCAGGTCGGGCTGGATGATGCCGCTGCGCATGCGCTCGATCACCCGTTCTCCCGCAACCAGCGCACCGGCGATGTCGAACACCGCGGCGATGGCGAGGGCGCCGACGAGGCTGATTGCCCTCGCACCCACCGCCGGGCCGACGTTGTTGGCAACGTCGTTGGCGCCGATGTTCATCGCCATGTAGGTGGCGACGATGGCCGCCATCACCAGTGTCAGCTCGCCCTGCCCGGCCCCGTGCGTTGCGGCGAAGAACATCACGCCGACCATGAAAAGGAAGCTCACGCCGAAGCGCACGAGCTCGCCGCGACTGCCTTCGACCGCCTTCTCGAATTCACTGATGTGCTGCAGTTCCACGCGCGCCTCGCCGCCGCTCCGTCCCGGCCGGGATCAGCCCAGCCTGTCGTACTTGTCGGCGCGGCCGTGCGCCTTGTCCACCGGGTAGCGCCGGGCATTGATCGCCAGCTTGCGCTGCGCCGCATCGGCAAGATCGATGTCCAGCACATCGGCCAGCCGCACCAGGTAAAGCAGCACGTCGGCCAGCTCGAGCGAGACCGCCTCGCGCGTCGCTGCATCCAGCGCCGCCGACTGTTCGGCGGTCAGCCACTGGAAATGCTCGATCACCTCGCCTGCCTCGCCCGACAGGGCCATGGCGAGGTTCTTGGCCGTATGGAACCGTTCCCAGTCGCGCTGCGCAGCGAAGTCACGCAAGGCGTCGCGCAGTGCCTGCAACGTATCGGGCTTCATGCGATCGCGTGCTCCAGGTCGAAGCCGGCACCGTCGTCCAGCCCCAGCGTCTTCACCAGCCAGGGTAGCGTCGCCTCGAGACGTTCGGGCAGTACCCAGGGCGGATTGACGATGTACATGCCGCTGCCGAACATGCCGAAGCCGTCCCGGGGCGGACGCTTCACCGCCAGCCGCACGTCGAGCCAGCTCTCGACGCCGAGACCGGCGAGGCGCTCGTGCAGCAGTCGCGCTTCGGGCCGCGCCAGCATCGGATACCACAACGCATAGGTGCCGGTGGGGAAGCGCCTGATCGCATCCTTCAACGTGTCGATCACGCGGCGGTAGTCCTCCTTGACCTCGTAGGGCGGATCGATCAGCACCACCGCGCGGCGCGAGGGCGGCGGCAACAGGGCCTTCAGCGCGCCGAAGCCGTCGGCCTTGCGTACCTGCACGCGCTCGACCTCGCCGTTGAAGGTGCGTTGCAGCGAGTCGAAATCCGCCGGATGCAGCTCGAACAGGCGCAGCCGGTCCTGCGCGCGCGCGCGCGTCATCGCCAGCGCCGGCGAACCCGGGTAGAACAGCAGCCGGCCATGCGGGTTGAACTGCCGCACCGCCGCCACGTAGCGCGCCAGCATCTCGGGCAGATCCTCACGCTCCCACAACCGGCCGATACCGTCGCCGAACTCCGCCGTCTTGCCGGCCTGCTCGCTGTCCAATGCATAGCAGCCGCCGCCTGCGTGAGTGTCGATGTAGAACCAGGGCTTGTCCTTGCGGTTGCAGTAATCGAGCAGTTCGAGCAGGACGGCGTGCTTCAGGACATCGGCATGATTGCCGGCATGAAAGGCGTGGCGATAACTGAGCATGAGCGGAGAGGACGGGCAGGAGGCGGGAATGCTACCACCACCGCCGGCAGGCCGGCCCGTCTAACCGATACCTCCCGCCGCTACCCCGCGTTCGCGCCTCCGCCGCCCCCTGCCGCCGGCCGTGCTCGCGGAGACGCCCCTGTCCGGGCAGCGAAGTGCACCACCGCGCGCCCGAAATGTGCACTAAGCGCCTGAGCTTGCTATGATTTCGCCCCCGCGCCAGTCGTCTGGCGCCGGTTCGACAAGAGAGAGATGATGAGCATTTACGCCTTGGGCGAGCATACGCCCCGATTCGGCGAGGGCTGCTGGGTCGCACACAACGCCACAGTGATCGGCGCGGTCGAGGCCGGCCGCAACGTCAACATCTGGTACAACGTGGTGATCCGCGGCGACCGCGACCCGATCACGATCGGCGACAACACCAACATCCAGGACGGCTCCATCCTGCACACCGACGACGGCGTGCCGATGACCGTCGGCGCCAACGTCACCGTCGGCCACATGGCGATGCTGCACGGCTGCACCGTGGGCGACGGCAGCCTGATCGGCATCAACGCGGTGGTGCTGAACAACGCGGTGATCGGCAAGGACTGCATTATCGGTGCGAAGGCCCTCATTCCCGAAGGCAAGGTCATTCCCGACCGCTCGCTGGTGGTCGGCTCGCCCGGCCGCGTGATCCGCGAACTGACCGATGCGGACATCGCCATCCTGCGCGCCAACGCCGCGCACTACGTGGAGAATGCGCGTCGCTACGAGGCCGAGCTGCACGCGCTCGACCCGAGCGCGGCCCTCGAACAGCCCGGCCGCTAGGCCCGGCCTTCCGCCCTGTCGGTGGCGTTCGCGCCGCCGCGCCCATCTTTCGGCGCGCCCTCGCCGGGCGCCGCGCGCGACGCTCCGCTTCGGGTGAGCCACACGAGCGCGGCGAGGATGATCGCGCCGCCGACCAGTTGCATCGCGTTCAGCGGTTCATCGAGGAAGATCGCCGCCAGCACGATGGTGACGACCGGTTCCAGCGTCGACAGCGCCGCCGCATCGGCGGCGCCGAGCCGGCGGATGCCGGCGAAGAAGCCGCCCATCGCAATCACCGTGGACACCACCGCGATCGCCAGCACCGCGGCCCATCCCGCGGGCGCCGCTGGAAATCGCGGCGCCGTCGCCAGCGCGATGGCACCGAACACCACTGCGGCCGCGATCATCACCACGGTCGCGGCCCCCAGTGCATCGGCGGTGGCCAGCACCCTGCTGCCCGTCAGGATGTACACGGAATAGAGCAGCGCCGAAGCGAGGCCGAGTGCCACGCCGAGCGGCTCGCCGGCAATGCCGCCACCCAGCGTCAGTGCGGTGCCGCCCAGCGCGGCGAGTACCGCGAGCACACGCCCCGCGCCCAGTGGCTCGCGCAGGAACAGCGCCCCCAGTACCGTGACGAGGAAGGGATACAGGTACAGCAGCAGGGCCACCAGCCCCGCCGAAGCGTGATTCAGTGCGGAAAAGAAGGCGAACGATTGCCCCACGTAGCCCACGCCGCCCATCACCGCGAGCATCGCCAGATTGCGCCCGCTTGGCCAGCGCCGACGCGCCACCACCATGTAGGCGCTCATCAGCGCCGAGGCGATGGCGAACCGCAGGAACAGCACCGCAATGACGTCCGCGCCATCAGCGTAAGCGTAGCGCGCGAAAATCGCCATCGCACCAAAGCTTGCCGCCGAGATCGCGACGAGGAGGGCACCGAGGATGCGGGGGTTCATCGATTGGGGGGCATCGAAAGCTGAGCCCCGCAGAATGCCCAGCGAAACGGCACCGGTCAATGCGAACCGCTGCCGACGGCGACATCGTTCCCGGCCCCGCGTTCGGGGGCGACATCCGCCGTCGCACACGCGCTTACACGCTCGCGCTGCGAATCGGCGCGAGGATGCGGTATAAATCGGCGCATTCCCGATTCGCGGCAGCGGCGGCTGAGAAGAAGATGCAGTCGCCGGTTCGCGTCGTACCCGCTCCGGCAAACGAGGACCTCCGTCATGAAGCTTCGCATCCGCATATTGGCCGGCGCACTCTGCGCCGTGCTCGCTGCGCCTTTCCCTGCCGGCGCAGCCGACGCCGCCGAGATCCGCAGCGTCGAGTTCAGCGCCGAGGCGAGCCGTAGCGCACCCAACGACCTGGTGGTGGCCATGCTCTATGCGGAACGCTCGGGAGCCGACGCCGCGGCGCTGGCGCGCGAGGTCAATCGCACGATCGCCGGCGCGCTCGACACCGCCCGCGGCTACGCGAGCGTGAAGACGCAGAGCGCCGGCACCTCGACCTGGCCGGTGTATGGCAAGGATGGACGGGGTCGCATCGAGAGCTGGCGCATGCGCGCCGAGATCCGGCTCGAGGGGCGCGACGTGGGCGCCATTTCGGAACTGATCGGCAAGCTGCAGTCGACCCTGGCGCTGGGCCAGGTCGTCATGCAACCCGCGCCCGACACGCGGCGCAAGGCCGCCGAGGAAGCCACCGTCGATGCTCTGCGCGCCTTCGAGAAGCGCGCCGAACTGATCGCCGGCACGCTGGGCAGGCGCTACCGCCTGCATCAGATGAGCATCGCCGAGAGCGGCGCGCATCCGCCCATCCTTGCGCGCATGCGCGCCGCTCCGGCGATGGCCGCCGAGGCGATGGCCGCACCGATGGAAGGCGGCGAAAGCCAGGTCGGCGTCAGCGTCACCGGGCGCATCGAACTGCTCGACTGAAGGCGCGGCTGCAGCCTCTGCAGGCGACGTGCGTGGCCGATTGCGCCGGGCGTTCGATCGCGGCACCCTGGCCTGGAAGCGGCTCGAACGGCTTCCCGCCGGCAGCGTGCTGCCAGTCGCGCCCCACGGTGGACGCCCGCTTCGTCCTGTCCTATCTTTCGCGGCATGACAGCGCCACGCCTCTCCAATGCCCGCAGCCTTGCCGCGATGAATCCGGCATCGCCGATCCACCCTCCGGCCTGCGCCTTGGCCGCGGCGCCGGACGACCGCTGTCAGCAGCGACGCAGCCATCGAGCATCGACGGCGGCAGCCGCCACGCTTGCGCTCGCGGCACTCGTCAGCGGATGCAGCACCGTCACGCCGCCACGCGGCGCAGCGGCGGGCGTCGAATCCGCCGGTCGCAGCTATTTCATCCTCGACAGCGACGCACAGACACAGGAAATCGTGCTCTATGCCCTCGGCCTGCTCGATACCGGCTACCGCTTCGGCGGCCGCAATCCGGAAGCCGGGCTGGATTGCAGCGGCATGGTGGCCTACATCGTCGAACAGGTCAGCGGGCGCCGATTGCCGCACAACGCCGCACAGATCGCCGAACGCACCCGGCCGATCGCAGCCGGGGAACTCCAGCCGGGCGACCTCGTGTTCTTCAACACCATGCAACGCAGCTACTCGCACATGGGCATCTACATCGGCGACGGCCGCTTCGTGCATGCGCCGTCCAGCCGGGGATCGGTGCGTGTGGAGCGCCTCGACAGCCGCTACTTCAAGCCGCGTTTCGACGGCGCGCGCACGCTGCTGGCAGCGAATTGATCCGGTTCGGCCTGGCGCCGCCCGTCCGCAACCCCGACCGCTGGCGCCCGGTCGTCTCGCCAATGTCACGTCGGCGATCTAGGCTTCAGATACGCAGCATCTTTCCCGGAGGAGACACCCCATGCCGACACGAACGATAGCGGAAGTAGTACGTGGTCAGAGGATCCTGACTGCGAATGGTGACCTGAGCGTGCGCGAGGCGTCCGAACGGATGGCGGCCGAGCGCGTCGGATCGGTCATGGTGGTGCGCGACGGCCGGCTGGCCGGAATCTTCACCGAGCGCGACGCGCTCTTCCGCGTGCTCGCCGCGCGACGCGATCCGGAGACAACGAGGATTGCCGACGTGATGACCGCCAACCCGCAGACGATCACGCCCGATCGCCCGCTCGGGCACGCGATGCACATGATGAACGAGGGCGGCTTCCGTCATGTGCCGGTCGTCGTCGATGGGCGCCCGGTCGGAATGGTCTCGGCGCGGGACGCGCTCGGCTGCGAGCTGCTGGCCTTCGAGCAGGAGCTCGAGCAGCGCGAGTCGATTTCCGAGCGACTGTAAGCACGGCGTCAACTGAACGAGCCGGCCACGGGCCGGCTCGCCTGCTTCCGCAGGGTACGCCTCATTTTCCCTGCGGCACCTGCACGAAGATCTCCCCCTGGCGGGTGAGGCCGAGCTCGAAGCGCGCGCGCTCCTCGATGGCGTCGTTGCCCGACTTGAGGTCGCGCACTTCGGCATCCAGGCTGGCATTGCGCTGCTCAAGGCGCAGGTTCTCGTCACGCTGCGCCTGTACCTGGCGATCCACCTCCCACACGCGCAGCCAGCCGCCCTTTCCCAGCCACAGCGGATACTGCAGGACCACGACGAGCACGAAGAGGATCAGGACAGGCCAGCGCATGGGATGGAGCATATGAATCGATAAACGGTCCGGAACCGACCCGGCGACGGGGCAACTTGCGACCGGCAGCGCACGAAAAGGCCGGCGGGGTCGCCGCCGGCCTTCGCATGTCATGCCATGTGGCGCCCCGGCGGCCGTCAGCGCAGATTGTAGAAGGCGCGCGTGCCCGGATAGGTCGCAGTGCTGCCGAGGTCTTCCTCGATGCGCAGCAACTGGTTGTACTTCGAAATGCGGTCCGAACGCGACAACGAACCGGTCTTGATCTGCATGGCGCGCAGGCCGACCGCGATGTCGGCGATGGTCGAGTCGTCGGTCTCGCCCGAACGGTGCGAGATGACCGCGGTGTAGCCGGCGAGCTTGGCCATCTCCACGGCGGCGAAGGTCTCGGTCAGGGTGCCGATCTGGTTGATCTTGATCAGGATCGAGTTGGCGATACCCTTGTCGATGCCTTCCTGCAGGATGCGGGTGTTGGTGACGAAGAGATCGTCACCCACCAGTTGCACCTTCTTGCCCAGGCGCTCGGTCAGGTGCTTCCAGCCGGCCCAATCGCCTTCGGCCATGGCGTCCTCGATCGAGACGATGGGGAACTTGTCGGCCAGCGTGGCCAGGTAGTCGGTGAAGCCTTCCGAGGTGAGCGACAGGCCTTCGCCCTTCAGTTCGTACTTGCCGTCCTTGTAGAACTCGCTGGCGGCGCAGTCCAGCGCCAGCAGCACATCGCGGCCCGGCTCGTAGCCGGCGGCGGCGATCGCTTCCTGGATCAGCGAAAGCGCC
>SHNC01000195.1 GCA_004295105.1 Betaproteobacteria bacterium
CGCCAGTTCACCGCTTCGGGCATGCGCAGCGTCTCGCCGCCGCGCAGGCAGGCGGCGAGACGCCGGCCGATCTCGTCGGCCTCGGCACAGCAGGCGGCGAGGATGTCGACCGCACCGCGTCCTCGGGCCTGGTCCATGGTGACGCCGGCCAGCTTCTCGGCGACCGCGTTGATCAACACGACGCGCCCCGCGCCGTCCACCGTGATCACGGCATCGGCGATCGAGCGCAGGGTCGCTTCGGCGCCGAGGCGGCTGCGCTGCAGCGAGCCCCGAATCTGTTTCAGATGCAGCGCGAACCACATCAGGTAGCCGAGGGCGAAGCCTGCCATCGCCGCTGCGGGCGGAATCCACAGACGCGCGGCATGCAGGATGATGCCGCTGGCCAGCGGTGGCGCGAACACGAAGGCAGCGCTTGCGACGATGCCGCGCGGGCCGAGCAGCGGGCAGGCGAGCAGCGGAAGGACGAGTGCGAGCAGGGTGAAGACCGCCTGCGTGGCGCGGTCGGTGCTTCGATAGAGCTGGCCGTTTCGTGCCGCCTCGAAGGCGCGCGCATGGAACTCCACCGCCGGCATCGGCGAAGCATGCGCTGCGCCCGGCGTGGCGAGGCCGGCGTCGAGCCCGGCGGCGGTCGTGCCGATGAAGACTGCTTTCCCGCGCAGGCTTGCGGCGAGCGCCGCATCCTGCACGATGTCGAGCGCGGAGTAGCGCGGCGGGCGCAGGCCTGCATCGGGGTAGGGGAGCAACATCTCGCCGGCGCGCATCCAGGCCGCCGTGCCGGCGCCGGTGGCGATCGTGACGGTGTCAGGCGGTTGCACGCGGGGCGAGGGCATTCTGTTCAGCACCGCGAGCGACAGCGCAGGCCAGGACGGGGCGTCGGTACCGGCGCGTTCGAAGCTGCGGCGCGCCAGCGAGTCGGCATCCACCTCGACATCGACATGACCAATGGCGGCCGCCTTCTCGATCAAGGTGCCGGTCGGCAACAGGTCGCGCACGCCGTGGCCGCCGGGCAGCGCGCCAGGCGCGGCCGCCAGCACCACGTTGCCGGCCCGTTCCAATGCCCGCGCGAGCACCATGTCGCCTTCGGCGGGCTCCGGGAACAGCACGGCCATGCCGACGGCACCCACGCCGGCGTCGGTCAGCCGGTCGAGCACGGCGGCATGCAGGTCCCTGCGCCAGGGCCAGCGCCCGAGTTCGACCAGGCTGGCCTCGTCGATGGCGATGATCGCCGCTTGCGGTGCGGATCCTGCCGGTCGCGCCAGCGGTTCGAGCGCGTCGTAGAGGAGGAGGTCGAGCCGCTGCAGCGGTCCGGGCTGCGTCAGCGCGGCGAGGCCGGCGAGGAGCGCGGCGGCCAGCCAGACGCCCCTTGTCGCCGCCGCGCGCGCAAGACGCCCTGCGTTCATAGCGCGAGGAACAATGCCGGCACCAGGATCAGCAGGGCGCGCCAGTGATCGTGCGGAATCTCGACCTGTTGTGCCTTGCCCCAGGGGCCGGGCGGCGTGTCGGCGGCCAGCGTGCGCACCCGCAGGTGAAGGATGCCGGGCTCGGGTCGCGGCAGCGAGAGCCGCGGTTCGGCGGTGATCCGATCGATTTCGGTCGTGCCAAAAGCGGGGTCGCGACTCGTCTGTACCTGGTAGCGCTCTCCGGCATCGCCTGCGCGCCAGCGCAGCTCCATGCGGTCACCGTCGACGTCGGGCGGCTGCGGCTGCGGCCCCGGCGGCGGGAGCGTGAAGCGCTGCGGGTCGGAGAAGGGGCCACGGCCTTCCGCGGCGGTCTCGAGGGCAACGCGCCAGAAATAGTCTCCCGGTGCGAGCGGTTGCTCGACGATCCATTCCGCCTGTTCGAGCCCGGCCCTGTCCGTCAGCGGCGCGCGGAACGTGCGATCGGCCGCGAGCTGGAAATGATAGCGGGCGGGCTCGCTGCTTTTCGACCAGCGGAACGCAGGACGTTCATCGACCACCCAGGCATCGGCCGTGGGCTCGGTGGTGAAGGGCGGCTCGGGGCGCGCGTCGATGACGATCGTGCGCTCGGCGTCGACTCCTTCGAGGCCCTGCCCGTCGATGGCGCGCACCCGCAGGCGATGCACGCCGTCGGGCAGGTCGTCGGTACTGAGGACATGCGCAGTCGTGCTGCTGCGATCGGATTGCACCGCCGCAAGGGTGTCGCCGGGTGCAAACTGGCTGCGATAAGCCTTCGCGCCCGCCACGGCCGGGATCTCGAGGCGCGCGGGCAGCCGCTCGATGCGCGCTGGCAGGGCGTCCAGCACCGGTGCCGGCAACAGGGCCTGTGCGGCGCTCGGAGCCTTGCCGGTGTGCGCATATGAGCCGGCCCCGGCGGGCAGCAGCGTCATACCCTTGCGGTTCCGTAGCGCGACCGTGCCCTGCAGGGTTTCATTGCGCATTCGGCCGGCGGTGGCGGCGACGCGGAAGCGGGTGCCGCGCACCGCCGCCGTCGCCGCCGGCGCCTCGATGACGAAGCGTCCGCCGCTGCCGGGGCGGCTCGTCACCTCATTCTCCATTTCTCCCTGCTGCAGTTCGAACCGCACCTGCTGCCCCGCAGATGCGGCGAGCCGCCGCACTTCGACCAGGCGCAACACCGTGCTCGGACCGATGAGGGTGCGGCTGCCGTCCGGGAACTGCAGCGACACGCTCGCATCGCTCCCGGTGCGCAGGATGGTGCCTGGCGCAACCGCCATGCCCGCGCTGGCAGGCGTCGTGCTGGCGCGACCGTGCTCGAGCAGCACCTTGCCGTGTACGTCGGCGATCGTGACCGCCTGCGAAATCGCGCGCATCCAGGTGACCGGGATGCGCAGCATCGTGCCGGGCCGCAGCGCGGTGGCGTCGGCGATCTGGTTGTATTCCTGGATGCGTGGCCAATAGGCGACGTCCTTCAGGAAGCGCTGCGTGATGTTCCACGGGTTGTCGCCGCGCTGGATCGTGTAGCGGTAGTCGTCGGCGATCGCGCTCGGGCACAGGGCGCAGGCCCACACCGCGAACGATCCCAGCAGGCAGGCCGGAAGGCGGCGACTGCCCTTCCCCGTGTGACGCGCGGTGGCGCTGTTCGGCATCGAGATGCTCCTTGTGTCCGTGCGCGGACGGTCGTTCGCATGTTTCGAAGTCGCTTGCCGGACCCGCCGAAAGCGCGGTCGGCCGGTCATTATTGTCCTGAGCGCGCCCTGCTGGCTACCCGTTTTGAATAGCCTGCGGGCGCCGTCGTACGGCCGCTGCGCAGGCCGCCTCAGTCGCGCGAGGCGTCGCCTCCGGCACCGGGTGCCGCGCGCGCCAGATCTTCACGGCTGTTGATGTTGACGAAGGCGGCGTGCTGGTCGTCGAAGGCGACCTCGACCACCCTGAGTCCTGCGTACCAGCGGTCGACCCTGCGGCCGCCAGCGGCGAGGAAGGCGTCCAGATGCAGGATGTGATCGCGGCGGCACAGGCAGAACACCGGGTGCAACTGGTCGAAGGTTCTCGCCACCGCGACATCGGCGCCGGCGTCCTGCCACGCTGCGAACAGGCGCGACACGAGGTCGCCGGGGAGGAAGGGGGCATCGCAGGGCGCGGTCACGACCAGCGCGTGGGTGGCGCGACCGAGGGCGGCGTGCAGGCCGGCCAGCGGTCCGGCATGGCCGGGGATGTCGTCGCTGAAGACCGCGTAGCCGAAGGCCTGCCAGGTGGGGATGTTCTGGTTGGCATTGATCAGCAGTTCATCGACCTGCGGGGCGAGGCGGGCGAGCGCGTGCGCCGCGAGCGGCCGGCCGTCGAAGCTCACCAGGCCCTTGTCGACGCCTCCCATGCGACGCCCCTGGCCGCCGGCGAGCAATACACCGGTGATGCGATGGCCGAAGCGGGGCTGTGTTTGCGCGGTCACGGCGGATCGGTTCCGAAGCGATTTCCAAGGGGCACGGGGCAGGTGCGTTGCGTGTTCGGAATGATGCCAGAAGCGCGCATCGGCGCGTGCGTCGGTGGCGGGCGTGCCGACGTGGGCGCAGAGGGTCGTCGGCGGCGCAGGCTACAATGCGCCCATCCCAGCTCGGAGCCTGTCATGGCCGAATCCTTTTTTTCCCCTTGTCCGCGCGGCCTCGAATCCCTGCTCGCCGACGAACTGCGTGCCCTCGGCGCAGCCGGTGCGGAAGCGGTGCATGGCGGCGTGATGTGGCGCGGCGACTGGACGGCCTGCTACCGTGCCAACCTCGAAAGCCGCATCGCCACGCGCGTGCTGTGGCAGGTGGCGCGCGGCCGCTACCGCGCCGAGGTCGACATCTACAAGCTCGCCTACAGCGTGACCTGGGCGAAGTGGTTCACCGCCGACGACACCATCCGCATCTACGTCACCGCGCAGAAGTCGCCGTTGAAGAGCCTGGAGTTCATCACGCTGCGCATCAAGGATGCGGTGTGCGACCATTTCCGCACCGTCGCAGGCAGGCGGCCGAGCGTCGATACCGCCGATCCGGCGGTACGCATCCATGCCTTCCTGACGGCGGACACCGCCACGCTGTACATCGACACTTCCGGCGAGCCGTTGTACAAGCGTGGCTTCAAGCCCGCCGCGGTGGAGGCGCCATTGAAGGAAAACCTCGCCGCCGGCATCCTGCGCCTGACCGGCTGGCAGCCCGGCGAGGCGCTGCTCGACCCGATGTGCGGCAGCGGGACCTTCCTGCTCGAGGCTGCGCAGATCGCGCTCGACATCGCACCGGGGCTCGGCCGGCGCTTCGGCTTCGAGCGGCTGCGCCACCTCGATCGTGCGGCCTGGGCGGCGCTGCGCCGCGCCGCCGAGCAGCGTCGCCAGGCGCCGCGCCCGCTGGCCATCTTCGGCTCCGACATCGTGGGCGAACAATTGCGACGCACGCGCATCAATCTCGATGCCGCCGGCCTGGCCGAGTGCGTGGCGCTCGACCGTGCCGACCTGCTCGAGCGCACGCCGCCGGCCGCGGCCGGCGTGATGGTCACCAATCCGCCCTACGGCGTGCGCATCGGCGAAGCCGAGGCGCTGGCAGCGTTCTATCCGCGCCTGGGCGACGCGCTGAAACAGCGCTGGAGCGGCTGGCGCTGCTTCTTCTTCAGCGGCGATCCGGCGCTGCCGAAGCTGATCGGTCTGAAGGCCAGCCGGCGCACGCCACTGTTCAATGGCGCGCTCGAGTGCCGCCTGCTGGAATACCGCATGGTGGCGGGCAGCATGCGCGATCGTCCGCAGACCGCGGCGGCCGGGCCGGGGGCCGCAGCCTGAAGGGGCGCCACTTCCTCGCCAGGGCGGCGGAGGGCGGCGTTCCGGCTCTCGGCTGCCGCGTTGCCGCTGCGTCGCCCGGCGGCGCACACCGATGGCATCCGGCCGCGCGTGCGGAACTCAGACGATGCCCAGGTTCTGGATGCCGGCGTTGACGTCGCGTTCCCCGAGCTTGCTGTTGAGCTTGATTTGCAGTCGCAGGTCGTTTACCGAGTCGGCATTGCGCAGCGCGTCCTCGTAGGTGATGAGTTCGGCTTCGTAGAGGTCGAACAGGGCCTGATCGAAGGTCTGCATGCCGAGCTCGCGCGAGCGCTTCATGATCTCCTTGATGCCCGGCACTTCGCCCTTGAAAATCAGGTCGGCGATCAGCGGCGAGTTCAGCATCACCTCGATCGCCGGTACGCGGCCCTTGCGTTCCTTCATCGGCAGCAGGCGCTGCGAGATCAGCGCCCGCAGGTTCAGCGACAGGTCCATCAGCAACTGCTGGCGGCGGTCTTCGGGGAAGAAGTTGATGATGCGGTCGATCGCCTGGTTGGCGCTGTTGGCGTGCAACGTGGCGAGGCACAGGTGGCCGGTCTCGGCGAAGGCAATGGCGTAGTCCATCGTCTCGCGGTCGCGGATCTCGCCCATCAGGATGACGTCGGGCGCCTGGCGCAGCGTGTTCTTCAGCGCGTTCTCCCACGAGTCGGTGTCGATGCCGAGTTCGCGCTGCGACACGATGCAGTTCTTGTGCGTATGCACGAACTCGATCGGATCCTCGACGGTGATGATGTGCCCATAGGAGTTCTGGTTGCGGTAATCGACCATCGCCGCGAGCGAGGTCGTCTTGCCGGTGCCGGTGCCGCCGACGAAGATCACCAGGCCGCGCTTGGTCATCGCCACGTCGCGCAGCACCGCCGGCAGGCCGAGCTCGTCGAAGGTCGGAATCTTCTGCGGGATCGTCCGCAGCACCAGCGCGACGCGGCCCTGCTGCACATAGGCATTGGCGCGGAAACGGCCGATGCCTGCGGGCGAGATGGCGAAGTTGCACTCCTTCGTGGCCTCGAACTCGGCGGCCTGGCGGTCGTTCATGATCGCCCGCGCCAGCTCCGCGGTGTGCTGGGGCAGCAAGGGCTGGTTGGACTGCGGGATGATGCGGCCATCGACCTTGATGGCGGGCGGGAAGCCGGCGTTGATGAAGAGGTCCGAGCCTTTCTTCTGCAGCATCAGCCGCAGCAGGTCGTGCATGAACTTGAGGGCCTGGTCGCGTTCCATGATTTCGAGCTCCTGGCCGCGCGCGCGGCCGTGCGTGTCGTCTGGCGGGGCCGCAGCGGCCTCGCCGCTGCCCGCGTCTGGCCGGCGCCATCGCAAGGGCGTCGGCGGACGCCCGGTCAGCCGGCGAAGTTGTCCTTGTTCTGCGCGCGCACGCGCGCTTCGGCGGCCGACACCACGTTGCGCCGCACGAGGTCGGCCAGGCACTGGTCCAGCGTCTGCATGCCGACGTTCTGGCCCGTCTGGATCGACGAATACATCTGCGCGATCTTGTTCTCGCGGATCAGGTTGCGGATGGCCGGTGTGCCGATCATGATCTCGTGCGCCGCCACGCGGCCCTGGCCGTCCTTCGTCTTCAGCAGCGTCTGCGAGATGACCGCGCGCAGCGACTCCGACAGCATCGAACGCACCATGTCCTTTTCCGCCGCAGGAAAGACGTCGACGATGCGGTCGATGGTCTTCGCCGCCGACGAGGTGTGCAGCGTGCCGAATACCAGATGGCCGGTCTCGGCCGCGGTCAGCGCCAGGCGGATGGTCTCGAGGTCGCGCATCTCGCCCACCAGGATCACGTCGGGGTCCTCGCGCAGCGCGGCGCGCAGCGCATTGTTGAACGA
>SHNC01000097.1 GCA_004295105.1 Betaproteobacteria bacterium
GGCGGCGGTGACGCGCGCCCGTAGGCGGGGGCCTGGCCGCGAACCTTGCCGGCGATGACTTGATCAGGCCTCGCGCCCGACGATCAGCCCATGCTGCTCCAGATATGCCAGCACCTGGTCGGCGGCTTCCTCGATGGTGCAGGTCGAGGTGTCGATGCGTACCTCGGGTGTCTCCGGCGCCTCGTAGGGCGAGTCGATGCCGGTGAAGTTCTTCAGCTCGCCGCGCCGCGCCTTCTTGTACAGGCCCTTGGGATCGCGCTCCTCGGCCACCGCCAGCGGCGTGGCGACGTGGATCTCGACGAACTCGTCGGCTTCGAGCAGCCCGCGCGCCATGCGACGCTCGGAGCGGAAGGGCGAGATGAAGGCGGTCATGACGATGAGGCCGGCATCGACCATCAGCTTGGCCACTTCGGCGACACGACGGATGTTCTCGACGCGGTCGGCGTCGGTGAAGCCGAGATCCTTGTTCAGGCCGTGGCGCACGTTGTCGCCATCGAGCAGGTAGGTGTGGCGGCCCATCGCGTGCAGCTTCTTCTCGACCATGTTGGCGATGGTCGACTTGCCCGCGCCCGACAGCCCGGTCAGCCACAGCACGCAGCCCTTCTGCCCCTTCATCGCGGCGCGCGCCGCCTTGTCTACATCCACGTGCTGGAAATGGATGTTGTGCGCGCGGCGCAGCGCGAAGTTGATCATGCCGGCGCCGACCGTGTTGTTTGACAGGCGGTCGATCAGGATGAAACCGCCGGTATCGCGGTTGTGTGCGTACGCGTCGAAGGCGATCGGACGGTCGAGGCTGAGGTTGCACTCGGCGATGCCGTTCAGCTCCAGCTTCTTGGCGGCGATGTGCTCCAGCGTGTTCACATTCACCTGATGCTTGATGCTGGTGACGGTGGCCGTCACCGTCTTGGCACCGATCTTCATCAGGTAGGGGCGCCCCGGCAGCATCGGCTCGTCGTGCATCCACACCAGCGTGGTCTCGAACTGGTCGGCGACCTCGGCCGGCGCGTCCACGGTGGAGATCACGTCGCCGCGCGAGATGTCGATCTCGTCGGCCAGCGTCAGCGTGATCGACTGCCCCGCCACCGCCTGCGGCAGATCGCCGTCGCGGGTGACGATGCGCGCCACCGTGCTCTGCTTGCCCGAGGGCTGCACGCGGATGCGGTCACCCGGGCGGATGACGCCGCTCGCCACCTGGCCGGCGAAGCCGCGGAAATCCAGGTTGGGGCGATTGACCCACTGCACCGGCAGGCGGAAGGGCTCGCGCTGCATGCGCGCATCGTCGATCTCGACCGTCTCGAGGTAGCCCATCAGCGTCGTGCCGTGATACCAGGGCATGGCGTTGCTGGGCTCGATGATGTTGTCGCCCCTGAAGGCCGACATCGGGATGAAGGTCACGTTCTTCAGGCCGAGCTGCTGCGCGAAAACGGAAAAATCCTCGACGATGTGTCGGAAAGTCTTTTCCGAGTAATCGACGAGGTCCATCTTGTTGATCGCCACCACGATGTGGCGGATGCCCAGCAGCGACACCAGGTAGCTGTGGCGGCGCGTCTGGGTCAGGATGCCCTTGCGTGCATCGACCATCAGGATGGCGACGTCGGCCGTCGACGCGCCGGTGACCATGTTGCGGGTGTATTGCTCGTGGCCCGGGGTGTCGGCGACGATGAACTTGCGCTTGTCGGTGGAAAAGAAGCGGTAGGCCACGTCGATCGTGATGCCCTGCTCGCGCTCGGCGGCCAGGCCGTCGACCAGCAGCGCGAAGTCGATCTCGTCGCCCTGCGTGCCCCACTTCTTCGAGTCCGCTTCCACTGCGGCGAGCTGGTCCTCGAACAGCATCTTCGATTCATACAGCAGGCGGCCGATCAGCGTGCTCTTGCCGTCGTCCACGCTGCCGCAGGTGATGAAGCGCAGCAGGCTCTTGTTCTCATGCGACTTCAGGTACTGCTCGATGTCGGTGGCGATCAGGTCCGATACGTGTGCCATGTTAGAAGTAGCCCTCCTGCTTTTTCTTTTCCATCGAACCGGCCGAATCGTGGTCGATCACCCGGCCCTGGCGCTCCGACGTCTTCGTCAGCAGCATCTCCTGGATGATGGCCGGCAGCGTGTCGGCTTCGGACTCCACCGCGCCGGTCAGCGGATAGCAGCCCAGGGTGCGGAAGCGCACCTTCTTCATCATCGGCACCTCGCCGGGGCGCAGCGGCATGCGCTCGTCGTCGACCATGATCAGCGTGCCGTCGCGCTCGACGACAGGGCGCACCGCGGCGTAGTACAGCGGCACGATGGGCACGTTTTCGAGGTAGATGTATTGCCAGATGTCGAGCTCGGTCCAGTTCGACAGCGGAAACACCCGCATCGACTCGCCCTTGTGCTTCCGGGCGTTGTACAGCTTCCACAACTCGGGGCGCTGGCTCTTCGGATCCCAGCGGTGGCCCGCGGTGCGGAACGAGAACACGCGCTCCTTGGCACGCGATTTTTCCTCGTCGCGCCGCGCGCCGCCGAAGGCCGCGTCGAAGCCGTACTTGTCGAGCGCCTGCTTGAGGCCCTCGGTCTTCATGATGTCGGTGTGGATCGCCGAGCCGTGGGTGAAGGGGTTGATGTCCTTTTCCACGCCTTCCGGATTGATGTGCACCAGCAGGTCGAAGCCCAGTTCGTCGACCATGCGGTCGCGGAAGGCGTACATGTCGCGGAATTTCCAGCGCGTGTCGACGTGCAGCAGCGGGAACGGCGGCTTGGCGGGGTGGAAGGCCTTCATCGCCAGATGCAGCATCACCGCGCTGTCCTTGCCGATGGAGTACAGCATGACCGGGTTGTCGGCTTCGGCGACTACCTCGCGCATGATGTGGATGCTTTCGGCTTCGAGCCGCTGCAGGTGAGTGAGTGTGGTGGGGTTCATGTTGGACATGGGCAGGCCCGACTGTGCGATCTGACGCACATGCTCGCCGGTGGCGCACAAATGCGGGAGACCAACTTCGAAAGAAAGAGGAAATAGTTCCCGAAAGGCCGCTATTAAACCGCGTTCCACCCGCGCTGAACATAAAAGCGCTCGCTAGAATGGCGGCTGCCCTGATTCAAACCGGATTCTTGCCGTGACGAATGCGTCCTGCGCCGAGCGCCTCGATCTCATCGAACACCTGATCCCCGTCATCCGCGCCGCGGGCGACGTAGTGATGGCCATCTATGACACCGATTTCGCCGTTCGCGGCAAGGACGACGCCTCGCCCGTCACCGAGGCCGACGAACGTGCCGAGGCGCTGATCGTCCCGGCACTCGACGCCCTGCTGCCCGGCGTACCGGTGGTGGCCGAGGAGGCCGTCGCCGCCGGCCAGGTGCCCGACGTCGCCGAGCGCTTCTGGCTGGTCGATCCGCTCGACGGCACCAAGGAGTTCATCAGCCGCAATGGCGAGTTCACCGTGAACATCGCACTGATCGAGAATGGCGAACCGGTGCTGGGCCTGGTACATGCACCGGCGTTGAAGAAGACCTATGCCGGCGCCACCGGCTGCGGTGCCTTCATCGAGAACTGCATCGGTCGCCGCCCGATCAAGTGCCGCCGGCCGCCGCTCGAAGGACTCAGCGTCGTTGCCAGCCGCTCGCATGGCGACGCCGCCGCGCTCGACGCCTTCCTCGCCGGTCGCAAGGTCGCCGAACTCAAGAATGCCGGCTCGTCGCTCAAGCTGTGCCTGATCGCTGCCGGCGAGGCCGACCTCTATCCGCGCCTGGGTCGCACCATGGAATGGGACATCGCCGCCGGCCACGCGGTGCTTGCCGCAGCGGGCGGACGTGTGACCCGGCTGACCGGTGGCACGCTCACCTACGGCAAACCCGGTTTCGACAACCCTCACTTCGTCGCCGAAGGGCTCATCGGCTGAGGCCGGCCGCGGGCGTCCGCCCAACCTCGCCACGCCCCATGGCTCCGGCAGCACCCGGCCGCGCTCACTCGGTCGCGCGCGCATGACGGCCTATCTCGTCCTCGGCTCCATCGGGCTGCTGCTCGCACTGCTGATCCACGGTCGCCTCAGCCCCGCGGTGCTGTTCTCCGGCTGTGCCGGCCTGTACTACCTGCTGGGCTGGGTCGACCAGCAGTCGCTGTTGTCGAGCTTTTCCAACCCGGCGCTGGCGACGCTGATCCTGCTGCTGCTCGTATCCCTGACGCTCGAGCGCTCGCCGCTGCTCGATCGCCTGTCCGAGGCCTTGCTGAAGGGCGGCAGCGTCAGCGCCACGCTGCGCCTGTCGGGCTTCGCGACCGCACTGTCGGCCTTCATGAACAACACCGCGGTCGTTGGCGCCCTGCTGGGCATGGTCACCCGGCAGCGCCTGCAGCCGGCTTCCAGGCTGCTGATCCCGCTGTCGTACGCGTCCATCCTCGGCGGCGTCACCACGCTGGTCGGCACCTCGACCAACCTGGTGGTCAATTCCTTCGCCGTGAATGCCGGCCTGCCGGCGCTGGAGATGTTCCAGTTCTCCCTCGTCGGCGTGCCGGTCGCATTGGCCTGCATCGCGGTGATGGCGCTCACCAGCCGCCTGCTGCCGGCACACCCGCCCGGCGACAACGAAACCGGCAACCCCTATTTCCTCGAGGCACGCGTGATGCCGGGCTCCGCGCTCGCCGGCCGCAGCATCGAGCAGAACCAGATGCGCAACCTGGAGGGCCTGTTCCTGCTCGAGATCGAACGCGGCGACCGCCTGGTGTCGCCGGTCGGACCCGACGAGGTGCTGCAGGAGGGCGACCTGCTGGTGTTCACCGGCGAGGTGCGCCGCGTGCAGGCCTTGCAGCGCTTCCCCGGCCTGCAGGTGTTCGGCGCGCGCGCCGACAAGCTGCTGAAGTCCAACCTGGTGGAGGTGGTGATCTCGAGCCAGTCGGAACTCGCCAACCGCACGCTGCGCGAGGTCGATTTCCGCACCATGTTCGACGCCGGCGTGGTCGGCATCCGCCGTGGCGACAAGCGACTCGCCGGCCAGCTCGGCCGCATCCCGCTGCGCGTGGGCGACTGCCTGCTGCTGGCCGCCGGAGCGGACTTCTTCCAGCACCGCAACCTCGACCGCAACTTCCACGTGCTCAACGGCCAGGGCGTGCGCCCCAAGCTCACCACCATGCAGGGCACCGCGGCGCTGTCGGGCTTCGCGCTGGTCATCGCGCTGTCGGCGCTCGAATGGCTGTCGCTGTTCAGCGGCCTGCTGCTGCTGATGGCCGGCCTGCTCGCCACGCGCCTGCTGACGCTGGGCGAGATGCGGCGGCGCTTTCCGTTCGAGCTGTTGCTGACGATAGGCTCGTCGCTGGCGATGGCGAAGGTGCTGGAAAACTCCGGGGCCGCCGAGCTGATCGCCGGCTGGATGCGCGCCGCGTTCGCCGATTACGGCGTGATGGGCGCCTTCGTCGGGGTCTACCTGATGACGGTGGCACTGACCGAACTCGTCACCAACAATGCAGCCGCCGCGCTGGCTTTTCCGATCGCGCTGACCACCGCACGCGCCTTCGACGTCGACCCGACGCCCTTCGTGATGATCGTCGCCTACGGGGCGAGCGCCGGCTTCCTGATCCCATTCGGCTACCAGACCCACCTGATGGTGTATTCGGCCGGCCGCTATCGCATGGCCGACTTCGTGCGCGCCGGCCTGCCGGTGAGCCTGACGTTCGGTATCGGCGTGCTCGCCCTGGTGCCGATCGCCTTCCCGTTCGTTAAGAGCTGATCGCGGTCAAGCCCTTCGATCGGGAGGAATGGCGGTGGAACCTGCTCCTGCGCGAGGCCGGTGTAGCGGTGTCGTAGGAGCGGGCTCGCCCGCGACCCGCCCGCCCCGACCACCCGCTCAGTGCGCCGACAGGCGGCTGACGAATTCCACCACGGTGCCGACGGTGGCGAAGGAGCTGCCGTCGATCTCGTCGTCAGGCACCAAGATGCCGAAACGCTCCTCGATGGCGTGGATCACCGCGATCACGGCCATGGAGTCGAGCTCGGGCAGGCTGCCCAGCAGCGCGGTATCGGCGTCGAAGCTCAGGCCGCGGCCGTTCAGGCTCAGCGTCTCGTCGAGCAGCGACAGGATTTCTTCCTGGATCTTCAAGGGAACAACTCTCCAAACCCCACATTGTGGACGCGCGGCCGCCTGCATGATCAGGCATCGGACCGGCGTCGAAACCGGCGCATTATACTCAGGCTCGCGTAATACCACCCCCCACTTGCCCCACGATGCGCAACACGACCCTGCTTCACGAACTCATTCAGGCCTCCGCCGAACGTGCCGGCGAACGGATCGCGCTGAGCAGCGGCAAGCTTGGCCTGAGCTACGCGGCGCTCGCCGCTCAATGCGATGGCTTCGCCGCAGGGCTCATGGCGCTGGGGCTCGCCCGCGCCGAACGCGTCGCAGTGTATCTGGACAAACGGCCCGAATTCGTCGCCGCCTGCTTCGGCACCGCTGCTGCCGGCGGCGCCTTCGTGCCGGTGAATCCGCTGCTCAAGCCCGATCAGGTCGGCTACATCCTGCGTGACTGCAACGTGCGTGTGCTCGTCACCAGCATCGAGCGCCTCGCCCTGCTGCAGCCGGTGCTGGCGTCCTGCCACGACCTGCGCCAGGTCGTCGTGGTGGGCGAGCCGAAGGAACTGCCGGTGATGGAAGGCGTCTCCCTGCATCGCTGGAGCGAGCTGGATGACGTGCCGCCGCATGCCGGGCATCGCGTCATCGACACCGACATCGCCGCGATCCTGTACACCTCGGGCAGCACCGGCAAGCCCAAGGGCGTCGTGTTGTCGCACCGCAACATGGTCGTCGGTGCGCACAGCGTCGCCCGCTATCTCGGCAATCACGCCGACGATACCCTGCTCGCCGCGCTGCCCCTGTCGTTCGATGCCGGATTCTCCCAGCTCACCACCGCCTTCCACGCCGGCGCCCGCGTGGTGCTGCTCAACTACCTGCTGCCGCGCGACGTGCTGAATGCGGTGGTGCGCGAGCAGGTCACCGGCCTCACCGCGGTGCCGCCGCTGTGGATACAGCTCGCACAGCTCGACTGGCCGGCGAGCGTGACCGGGCACCTGCGCTACATCGCGAATACCGGCGGCCGCATGCCGCGCGAGACGCTCTCCGCACT
>SHNC01000275.1:0-5419 GCA_004295105.1 Betaproteobacteria bacterium
CGAAGCCATCCAATGGCAAGACGTGCGCAACGTACTGATCGGGACGAACCACCACCATGCAACCCTTGTCACGATCGATGCCACGCATGTCGAAAATGTCGCCGACACCCTTGTGATCGACGCAGAAGACCTTCTCGAAGTCGATCAGGCCGAGCTTTCCGGTCTTCGGCTTCAGCAACGACGGCATGTTCTCGTAGGCGAGCTGATCGAAGGTTTGCTGGAACACCGCGCGGAAGTCGATCACCGCGTCGATGTCTTCGCCCTCGCGGGTGTGCTTGACGACGGGCGAGCTCGGGTTGGTTTCCAGCCAGTCCGCGAGCTTGTGGATCGCAGAGCCGGCGTCGGAACCGTCAGCCTTGCCGGCGAACGCATAGATGCGCCAGCGTGCGTCCGCCTCCGCGGCATGGCCCAGTTGCATCTGCTTGGCGTCCGACACACGTACCACCGGCGCCGAGTGGAAGCGACGGCCAATCTCCAGCCTGCTCGCAAGCGCCTGGTGAGTCCCGGCACCAGTAAGTCGGGACTGGTCATATTTCACCGCATTGCCGCCGGTGAACTCGAGGTTCTCCTTGAACGTGCGAATGATGCGCGGCTCTTCGGTTCCATTGCGTTCGGCTTCAGTGGTCGGCGCCGACATGACCCGGGCCCACTTGTGGTCGGTCTCCACCAGACGCTTCGCCTCGGTCAGACGCTCCTTGGAGTAGGTCCGCAGCAGGCTGGCATCGGCGCGTCCCTGGAGGACGTGCACAAGCTTCCAGCCCAGGTTGAAGGTGTCCTGCATCGACACGTTCATCCCCTGGCCCGCCTTGGGCGAGTGCGTGTGGCATGCGTCGCCCGCCGTGAAGACGCGAGGGTCGCGATCTTCGCCTTCGGGAACGTCATCGAACTTGTCGGTGATGCTGTGTCCGATATCGTAGATGGACCACCAGACCACCTCCTTCACGTCGATCGTGTAGGGCTTGATGATGCGGTTCGCCGCGGCAATCATGTCTTCCTGGGTGAGCTTGCGCTGCGCCGCTTTTTCGTCCGGCCTGAGTTTGTCGAGCTCGACATACATGCGGAAGATGTAGCCGCCCTCGCGCGGAAGGATCAGCACATTGCCCTCGTTGGCGGAGGAGATCAGACACTTCTGCCGAACGTCGGGGAAATCCGTGTTCGCGAGGATGTCCATCACACCCCAGGCCTGATGTGCGGCATCGCCGTGCAGTTGCCCACCGATCGACTTGCGCACTGCCGAATGCGCACCATCGCATCCGACCACGTAGTTGGCCCGGACGGTTCGGGTTGCCCACCAGTTCACGCCCGTTGCGTCCTTCAGCGTCACGGTGACCGGATGATCGTCGGTCGTGGGATCGACCGTCACGTTCACGACCTCCCAACCGTAGTCGGGTTCGAGTCGCGAGGGCGAGTTCTTCATGACTTCCAGGAACAGCTCATGAAGTCGTGCCTGGTTGATCAGGATGTGCGGCATTTCGGAACTGTCATCGGCCACGTCCTGCACCCGGCCGACTCGTTTGATGTGTTCGGGATTCTGGGGATCGGGCATCCAGAAGGCGGTCTGATTGACCCAGTAGGTTTCGCGCTTGACCTTGTCGGCAAATCCGAAGGCCTGGAACATTTCCATGGTGCGCGTGTTGATGCCGTCGGCCTTGCCCTTGATGATGTTGCTGGGCATGCGCTCGATGATCATGGTGTCGATCTCCGGGAATCGCGACAACTGAGCGGCAAGACACAAACCGGCAGGTCCGGTGCCAGCAATCAGCACGTCCACCTTTGAGGGCAAGGGTTCGTTGATCCCGCGGTTGCGACGGTTCGGCGCCGCTTGCTTGATGTCAGGGTTACCACCTCTGAATCCATCTTTATAGAACTGCATGGCGTTGTCTCCTGGTTGTGCCCCGACCGAATGGCCCGAGCAATGGTCGTGTATGGTGGATGCTCGAGAAATCAGCTCGCCGCCGGCGGGCGGGCGAGCAGGATGGAAATCGTCGGATGCTGGCGGATCACCTGCTCGGCGACGCTCGCGCGCAGGGTGTGGCCAGACTGGTATTCGTGCTCGATGATCAGCAGATCGACACCGTCCGCGGCCACGCGCTGCAGGATGACGTCGGCGATGTCGTGCTCGGTCGCCGACACCAGCTCGCCCTGCGCATCGACGCCGGCCGCTGCAAGCCGGTCGACCATCGACTGCACCGCCCTGTGGTCGACCGCCTCGACGTCGTTGACCGTCTGGCCCACGGGCGACACCTGGCTGATGCTGCCCGGCACGATGTGGCTGTGCTGGATGCACAGTACATGCACCTTGGCGCCGGTCATCAGACCGAGTTGCTCGATGCGCTGCAGCGTCGAAGAAGAGTCTTCGGTGCGCCCGGCATCGATCGCCAGCAGCGCGCGCTTGTACATCGATGCCGCGCGGACTTGCGGCCTCTGCCGCGGTTCGATCACGGTGGCCTTCACTTCCACCTTGCCTTTGGCCGACGGCACCAGCAGGGTCAGCAGGCCGCCGAACACCCCGATGCTGGCCAGGATGTAGAAGATGGTCTCGAGCGCGAATCCACCACCGGCCAGATAGCCGCCCAGCATCGGACCACCGACACCACCCAGGCGACCGAAACCGGCACACCAGGCCACCCCGGCGCCACGCACGTTGGTGCGGTAGTAGTTCGCCACCAGGCCGTAGATCAGCGTCTGCGTGCCGCTGGTGCCCAGGCCGACGACGGCGACGATCGCCAGCAGGAGGCCGATCTCGAAGCCCAGGGTGAGCATGAAGATCGCCATCGCGCCGATGCCGAAGCACGCCGCGACCACCATCTTCGCGCCGAAGCGGTCGGCCACCTTGGAGCCGAGCAGCGCGCCCAGCACGGCGCCGCCATTGAGCACCATCAGGAAGGACAGCGAGCCCTTGGCGTTGAAGCCGGCGCGCAGCATCAGTTCCGGCAGCCAGGTATTCAATGAATACACCAGCATCAGTCCGGTGGCGCTCATCAGGCCGAGCAGGATGGTGGGCAGCGGGTACGACGAGAACAGCCCCGCCCAGCCGGCCTTGCCGACGTCCGCAGCGGCAGTCTTCTGCACCGCGGGCTGCTCGGGCTCGGGAATGTCGACACCCGTCCGTTCGGCGATCGCCCTCGCCTCGTCCATGCGGCCACGAGCGGCGAGCCACGCCACCGACTCGGGCATCTTGAAATAGGCGAGCGGCAGCAGCGTGATGATGGGCAGCGCACCGATCCAGAACATGCCGCGCCAGCCGATGTGTTCGAGCAGCAGGATCGCCAGACCCGCCGCCATCAGGCTGCCGAGCGGGACGCCGGAATACACGATCGCGTTGCACAGGTTCTTCTTGCCCTTGGGCGCGTACTCGGACACCAGGGCGCCGGTCGTCGCCACCAGTGCGCCGACGCCGAGGCCGGTGATGAAACGCATCAACCCGAACGTGGCGACGGTCGACATCATCGCCGTGACGCCCATGCCGATCGAGAACCAGGCGTAGGAGAACAGCATCACCTTGCGGCGACCGAGAAGGTCGCCGACGGAGCCGGCCAGCAGCGCGCCGACCAGCACGCCGAACAGCGCGTAGCTGCCCAACTGGCCGGCGATCGCCGGCGTCACCGCGCCGAGGTGCGAGGGGTCACGCAGGAAGGTGGACACGACCGCGCCGTAGACGACGAGGTCATAACCGTCGAAGATCAGGCCGACGAGGGCGAGGGCGACCACCCACACCACCGTCCGCATCTGTTTGGCTTCGCGCGCGGGGTCGGTGGCCGCCGGCGCAAGCATCGTGTTGGCTCTTGTTGTCATGGTTTTCGTAAGTCTCCGCTGTTGTCGAGTTTTGATGAAGGTCAAAAAATCCCGTGCCGCGCACTGTATTCGGGCTCCATACATGTCTCAATGCTATGGGTAGAATAGGCTTGATTCGAATTTCGAATTTTCCACCCGCATATGCAGAACCTCGACACCCGTTTGTTGCAAGTCTTCGATGAAATCTACAAGACGCGCAGCGTCAGCCGCGCGGCGGACCAGCTCGGGCTGGGACAGCCGGTGGTGAGCATCGCGCTGGGCAAGCTGCGCCAGCATTTCGGCGATCCGCTGTTCGTGCGCACCTCGTCCGGCATGGATCCGACGCCGCTCGGCGAGCAACTGGTGCGCCCGATCCGCACCGCGATCGACGCGCTACAGGTGGCGCTGGGTTACCGCAGCGTCTTCGATCCCGCCACCGTACAGCGCACCTTCCGCATCGCGATGACGGATATTTCGCAGCTCGTGCTGCTGCCCGGCCTGTGGGCGCGACTGCACCAAGTGGCACCCGGGGTGACGGTGGAGGTGGCGAATCTGTCGCCGGACACCGCGCGCATGCTGGAGGCCGGGGAGGTGGACCTCGCGCTCGGCTTCATGCCGCAACTTGACGCCGGCTTCTATCAGCAGACGCTGTTCGCACAGCATTACGTCTGCCTCGCGAGCATCGATCACCCGCGCATCCGGGATGAGCTGGGCCGGGAACGGTTCGAGGCCGAGGAGCATGCGGCAGTCATCAGCTCGGGTACCGGGCATGGCTACCTCGAGCGCGAACTCGCGCGGCAGAACATCGAGCGCAAGGTGGTCTTGCGCGTACCGAACTTCCTCGGGGTTGCCTTCGTCGTCGAACACACCGATCTGGTGGTGACGATCCCCGCACGCCTCGGCGAGATGCTGCGCCGACACGGCCGCTTCCGGATCTACCCGACGCCATTCAGCCTTCCCGGCTACACGGTGAAGCAGTTCTGGCACGAACGCTTCCACCACGACCCGGGCAATCGCTGGCTGCGCAGCCTGATCCGGGAACTGCTCGGCGACGCGGCTGGGGAAGGTGGCGGCAAGGACGCCTGAGCCGGCACCGGTCGGTCTTGCATGCCAGTCGATCCCGGCTCACAAGACCGACTGGAATCGCGCTGGCTCAGTTGCGGTCGATCATGAACTGACCGAAGAAAGCGGCCAGTTCGTCATGCGCATCCAACGGCAGCACGTTGGCCACGTACTGGTCGGGACGCACGACGACGATGGCCCCCTGCTCGCGGTCGATGCCCCGCAGATCGAAGATGTCCGGTCCATTCTTCAGATCGGGCGAGAACGCCTTCTCATAGTCGATCAGGCCGAAGCAGCCCTTGCGCGGCAGCAGCATCGACGGCAGCTCGTCCACCTTCAGGTCGCGATGGCCCTGCTGGAAGATCGCGCGTACGTCGATCACGGTGTCGATGTCGGCCCCCGCCGGGGTGAAGCGGCGCACCGGCGACTCGGGCGATTCGGCCAGGAAGTCCGCCAGGGCGCGCAGCTTCTTGCCGCTCGCGTCGGCAAAGGCGTAGATGCGAAACGCGCCATCGGCCCGCGCGGCGTGGCCCAGATGCACCGGCTTGGCGTCGGCGACGCGGATGACCGGCGCCGAGTGGAA
>SHNC01000275.1:5442-7045 GCA_004295105.1 Betaproteobacteria bacterium
CGAGATGCTCATCCGTCGCCGCCGCCGTCAGGCAGGTCGCCGGCGGGTAGTGCGTGGCGACGCCCGCGGTGTAGCGGCCCGACTTGACGAAGTAGGCCTTGAGTTCCTCGGGATCGACCCCGCCGAGCTCCGGATGGTCCGGGTTCTTCGGCGGCGAGGCCATGATCTTCGACCATTCCTTGTCGAAGTCGATGAGGCCCTGGGCGATCGCGTGGCGCTCGGTGTGGTAGGTGCGCAGCAGTTCCGGCTTTGCCCGGCCCTCGAGCACCGCAGCCAGCTTCCAGCCCAGGTTGAAGGTGTCCTGCATCGACACGTTCATGCCCTGGCCGGCCTTCGCGCTGTGGGTGTGGCATGCGTCGCCGGCGATGAACACGCGCGGCAGGCGCGAACCGGCCTGGTCGGCGGGAACATCATCGAAGCGGTCGGTGACGCGCTGGCCGACCTGATACACCGCGAACCATGCCACGCTCTTCACGTCGAGCGTGTAGGGGCGCAGCACGCGCTGGGCGACCGCGATCACATCCTGCTGCGTGTGATTGCGGAAGGCGTCGCGGTTGTTCGGGTCGATCTCGCCCATGTCGACGTACAGGCGCACCATGTAGCCCCCCTCGCGCGGGATCAGCAGGATGTTGCCTTCGTCCGCGGACTGGATCGCCGCCTTCAGGCGGATGTCGGGGAAGTTGGTCTCGGCCAGCATGTCCACCACGCCCCAGGCGTGGTTGGCGAAGTCGCCCTGCGGCACCGCGCCGATCGCATCGCGTACCTTGCTGCGCGCACCGTCACAGCCCACCACGTACTTGGCGCGGATCGTCTGCAGCGCACCGTTGGCGGCATCGCGCAGCGTGACCTTGACCGGGTAGTCGCCTTCCGATTCGACCGTCAGCGTCTCGAAGTCCAGACCGTAGTTGGCCTCCAGCCGCGACGGCGAGTTGCGCATGTAGTCGAGCAGGTATTGCTGCAGGCGGGCCTGGTTCACGATCAGGTGCGGGAACTCGGACAGGCCGTCCTCGGTGTCCTGCACACGGCAGGTACGCACGATCTTGTTGCGGTCGTCCGGCGCCGGACGCCAGAACACGGTCTCGTTCACCCAGTAGGCTTCACGCACCAGCTTCTCGCTCAGGCCGAAGGCTTCGAACATTTCCACCGTGCGGCAGGCCACGCCATCGGCCTGGCCGACCTGCAGCGGACCGTCGCGACGCTCGAGCAGCCGCGTGCGGATGTTGGGGAAGGACGACAGTTGCGCGGCAAGCAGCGCCCCCGCCGGACCGCTGCCGACAATCAGGACGTCAACCTCGTCGGCAATCTCCGCCTTGCGGATGTCGGGGTCACCAGGGGCGTAGCCATTGAGATAGAACTGCATGTTGTTGCCTCCTCTGTGGGGCACCCCGACCGCATGGTCGGAGCGATGAATGTGGATGTCGAGGTGTTTTGACGCGGATCAAAAATCACTGGGCGCACTGTAGCCGCCGCCCCCACCCCTAACAACGCAATGGACAGCATAGGTACGATTCAAAGATGGAATACTGGTCGCCCACACGGACGCCATGGCCTGCGAGGCCAAGGAAACACGTTCAGGATGCGCTTTGGGAATCCCCGTCGATGG
>SHNC01000102.1 GCA_004295105.1 Betaproteobacteria bacterium
GGGCTGTCGACCACCCACATCCAGGCGCTGAGTTCGGACCAGGCGATGGCGCTGACGGCGGCGCAGATGGCCGCGCTGAGCTCGGACCAGATCCAGGCGATCGAGACGCAGGATCTGGTGAAGCTGGGCACCGCGCAACTGGGCGCGCTGACGGCGACGCAGGTGAAGTCGCTGACGAGCGATCAGCTCAACGCGCTGGGCACGGACCAGATCGCCGGGCTGAAGGCGGCGCAGATCGCGGCGCTGACGACGGACCAGGTGTCCGCGCTGTCGACGGCGAACGTGCAGGCGCTGAGCGCGACGCAGGTCAAGGCGCTGACGACCGCGCAGCTCAACAGCCTGAGCAGCGACCAGATCGCGGCACTGGACACCGGTGACGTGTCGGCGCTGACGGCCGCGCAGGTGAAGGGCTTGTCGACCACCAACATCCAGGCGCTTACGACCGGCCAGTTCAAGGCCCTCATGTACACCCAGATTGCTGCGCTCACGTCCGATCAGGTCGGTGCGATCGAAACCGGCGATCTGGTGGCGATGGATTCCGGCCAGCTCGGTGCCCTGACTGCAACGCAGGTGCGGTCGCTGGGCAGTGACCAGTTGAACGCGTTGGGAACCGATCAGGTGGGCAGTCTGAAGGCGAGCCAGATCGCTGCGCTGACGACCGATCAGGTGTCCAAGCTGTCGACCGCGAATGTCGAGGCCCTGAGCTCGACGCAGGTGCAGGCGATGACCGCGACGCAGCTCAACAGCCTGAGCACCGAACAGCTCGCGGCGTTGAACACGGAAGACGTGGCCGCGCTGACCGCCGCGCAGGTCAAGGGCTTGTCGACGACCAACATTCAGGCGCTGACGACCGGTCAGGTCAAGGCGCTGATGTACACGCAGATCGCGGCGCTGACGACCTCGCAGGTGCAGGCGCTCGAGACGGCCGACCTTGTCGAAATGAGCACCGGCCAGCTCGGCGCACTGACCGCGGCCCAGATCGGCGGACTGAGCACCGAGCAGGTCAATTCCATGACCTCCGATCAGCTCCAGGGCCTGACCGCAAACCAGATCGCAGCGCTTACGACCGAACAGATCAGCAAGTTGTCGACGGACAACCTGCAGGCGCTGACCACCAGTCAGGTCAAGGCGCTGACCGCGACCCAGATCGGCGCGCTCGGCACCGAGCAGGTGAGCGCCCTGCAGACCGAGGATCTGGTGCAGTTCTCCGCCGCCCAGATCCAGGCGCTGAGCACCGAGCAGATCCAGTCCGGTCTGACGACCGACCAGATCAAGGAGCTGACGACGAGCCAGATCGCCGCGCTGACGACGACCCAGATCAAGGATGGTCTGAGCACCGACCAGGTCGCGGCCTTGACCTCGACGCAGGTTCAGGCGCTAACTCCGGCCCAGGTCGCGGCGATGACCACCGATCAGATCCAGCAGCTCAACTTCGGTTGATCGTGCTGGCTGACTTCACCGTCAGTCGCATCGCCACGCCTTCAGCGGCTTCAGGGCTCTCCCCCTGAATCGCTGGAGGCGTCGTCACTTTCGGAGCCTTGATCTTGAGCGAAATGAAGGACGTCGATTACGCCGGCATCGTGAATCTGATCTGGCATCGCAGGCTGGATTTTCCGCAATTGCTGAATTACGCGAATCAGCTCGAAGCCGCGCGGCTCGGCGGGCTGGTGGCCGTCCTCTACCAGACCTGGCTCAAGCGCAACCGCAGCGCCTACGATCACTTCGCCTGGTTCAATCTTGGCGTGACCCTGTTCAGCGAGGGTGACGTCGCCGGTGCGCGCGAAGCCTACGAGCAGGCGGTCCGTCTGGCGCCCGGCTTCGTGCAGCCGAGGTTCAATCTCGGACTCGTCCTTGAACGCCTGGGGCAACCGGATGCCGCGGCCGAGCAATGGCTGTGGGTGGAGCAGCATGCCTCGCCCGAAAAGCCGGACGAGCGCGCCATCCTGATTGCCGCGCTGAACAGTCGCGGGCGCCTCGGCGAGGGCCGCAAGCAGTATGCAGATGCGCTGGTCTGTCTCGAACGCAGCCTGTCGCTCGATCCCGACCAGCCGGACGTGCTCCATCACTGGGTGTTCCTGCGCGAGAAGCAGTGCCTGTGGTCGGTGTATTCCGCACCCGCTGGCGTCGATCCGGAACTGATGCGGCGGTCCACGTCGGCCCTCGCGATGATCAGCCTGTCCGACGATCCGGCCGAGCAGCTCGCGGCGGCGACGAATTACGCGCTCCGCAAGATTCCCGCCGATCTCCCCGCGCTGGCCCCCGCCGACGGCTATCGGCACGACAGGATCCGCATCGGCTATTGCTCGTCGGATTTCTGCCTGCATCCCGTGGCCATGCTCACCGCCGAACTCTTCGAACTGCATGACCGCGACAGATTCGAAGTGTATGGCTTCTGCTGGTCGCCCGAGGACGGCTCATCCCTGCGCCAGCGCGTGGTGAAGGCCTTCGATCATTACATCCGCATCGATGCGCTCGACGAAGCGGCATCGGCGCAGCTCATCCGCGAACACGAGATCGACATCCTGATCGACCTCCACGGCCAGACGCGCGGCGCACGCACACAGATGATGGCGCATCGCCCGGCACCGATCCAGATCACCTATCTCGGTCTGCCCGCCACGACCGGGCTGCCGTGCATCGACTACGTCATCGCCGACCGCTTTCTCATCCCGGAAGACGAGGCGAAGCACTACTCTGAAAAGCCGCTCTACATGCCCGACGTTTACCAGGTGAGCGACCGCAGGCGGCTGTGCTCGCCCGCGCCGACGCGCAAGGCCTGCGGCCTGCCGCCGGAAGGTTTCGTCTTCTGCTCGTTCAACAACAACTACAAGTACACCGCCGAGGTCTTCGACGTCTGGATGAACATCCTGCGTCGTGTGCCGGGCAGCGTGTTGTGGCTGCTGTCGGACAACCCCTGGTCCGAGGCGAATCTGCGGCGCGAGGCGCAGGCCAGAGGGATCGACGAGGGGCGCCTGTTCTTCGCCGGGCGCGTTGCCCCCGAGCAATACCTCGCGCGCTACGCGGTGCCGGACCTGTTTCTGGACACATTTCCATTCAACGCCGGCACGACGGCGAATGATGCACTCTGGATGAGCCTGCCGGTGCTGACCCGGTCGGGGCGTTGCTTCGCCTCGCGCATGGCCGGGGCACTGCTGACGGCCGCGGGCCTGCCGGAACTGATTACCTGCGATCTTCAGGCCTATGAGGACAGGGCGGTCGAACTCGCGACCACGCCCGGGGCCTGCCTGCGCCTTCGGGAACGTCTGGAAGTGGTACGCGAAACGGGAGTATTGTTCGACACGCCGCGGTTCGTGCGCAACCTGGAGCAGCAGCTCATCGAACTGGTTGCAGCGCAGCGACGGTTTCCAGCAGAGACTTCCTGTGATCCGCAATTGTCCGCAGATGTCGTCAGTATCCCGCGAGGCGCGAACGTATGACGGTGACCAATCACCTTCCAGATGTGCTGGTCGTGGGTGCCGGCTTCGCCGGTGCGGTCGCCGGCAGGCAATTGGCAGATGCCGGGTATTCCATACGGATCATTGATCGCCGATCGCACATCGGCGGCAACGCCTGGGACGAGAAGGATGGCCATGGCGTACTCGTACATCCGTATGGCCCCCACATCTTTCATACCAACAGTCGCCGAGTGATGGCATGGCTGTCACGTTTCACGGATTGGCGGTTCTACGAACATCGAGTGCTGGCACGCGTCGACGGCCGGTACTTTCCCATTCCGATCAACCGGACCACCTTGAATGCGGTATTCGGGCTCGATCTAGAAGAAGCGGATGTGCCGGGATTTCTTGAATCGATCCGTGAGCCGCGCACACCCCTTCGCAGTAGCGAGGATGTCGTGCTGAATTCGGTCGGGCACCGTCTTTGCGACATGTTCTTCCGCGGGTATACGAGAAAGCAATGGGGAAGGGATCTTGCTGAATTGTCGTCGAGCGTTGCCGCCCGAATTCCGGTTCGCACGGATGATGACGACAGGTATTTCGGCGACAGCTTCCAGTTCATGCCTCGCGACGGTTACGGAGCGATGTTTTCGCGAATGCTGGATCATCCCGGAATCGAAATCGCTCTCGGACAGGACTACGCGAGCGAACCTGCACGGTCGGCCGTGAAGCACACGATCTATACCGGGCCGATCGACGAATTCTTCGAGTACCGATTCGGGCGCCTCCCATACCGCAGTCTTCGGTTCGAGCACTACCACTCGGAGTTCGTGGCAGAGGACGAATTCGTGCAGCCCGCCCCCGTGATCAATTACCCCAATGAGGAGGCGTTCACGCGAATCACCGAGTTCAAGCAGTTGACGGGGCAGCGGTGCCCGGGCTCCTCGCTGGTCCGCGAGTATCCGTCCGCGGAAGGGGATCCGTATTACCCGATTCCCTGCGCCGAAAATGAGGCTCTGCTGAAGCAGTATGAAACCGAAGCCTTGAAATGGCCGGCCGTATCCTTCGTCGGCCGATTGGCGCAATACCGTTACTACAACATGGACCAGGTTGTGGCCTCAGCCATCAAGGTGGCCGATTCCGTGGCGGAAAGCTTGAGGTCGCGGGATTCTGCAAGGATGTTACGCGCATGAAGTTCGTCATCCTGTGCCCGCTCGGGGCACGAACGGGCGGCCCGGAAGCATGCTTCCAACTTTCGGACGCGCTTTTGCGACTGGGGTTCGAGGCCGAGATGTGGCTGCACGAGCCTGCCGACATCATCGCCTTCCAGGAATACAGACTGAACCCTGCGCCGCAAGGCTCATTCGAGGTGCCGGTCAAGACCCACGGGATTGCCGAATATGAGCAATATCGATACAAGCCCTTCATCCGATATTCGTCGGGTGAACGTGTCGTCTTCGTTCTTCCCGAAGTCTATCTCACGGTCATTTCCTTGTTCCTCGGCGTGGAGGTTCTGATCTGGTGGCTCAGCGTTGACAATGCATTCAAGGCGCTCGGCAGCATCAACCTGAATTTTCTTCGCCACCCTTCCATTCGGCACGCTGCACAGTCGAGCTACGCTGAGCGCTTCCTCGGGGCATTGGGACTCGAGCCGCTCAGGCTGACCGATTACAGCGTCATTCCTGGCGGTGGGACCGAGACCGTCGCGTTGCGGCCCCTCAGGGTCGCGCTCAATGCAGGAAACAAGGTGGTCGTGAACCTCGATGCGATCTCTGCGCTGATCGAAGCGTATTGCCCGGGCGTCGAGATCGTTCGTATCGCAGGACTGCCCAGGGAGAGGGTGTACGAGATCTTTTCCACTTCCCGCGTCTTCATCGACCTCGGCAATTTCCCGGGCAAGGACCGCATGGCCCGCGAGGCGCTGTTGCTTGGCTCAGCAATCATCCTCGGCAGGGCTGGCGCCGGGGCCAATGAAGTGGATTTCCCCATCTCAGCCATGTACCGTCCCGACGTCTATGCTTATCCGGAAATCGCCAGACTGGCTGCCCACATGGCACTACATGCTGAAGCGCATGGGTCCCGGTTCGAGGTCGCCCGGCGGACCTTCCTCGACGAAAAGGAAAACTTCGATGCCGAAGTGCTCGAAGTGGCCTCCCTGTATTTCGGCAGATAGCGGCCAGGCCCGTTACGCCGCACCGACTAGAAACGGGGTTTGACTGGCGCTCAGTCCACGTTGCGGAAGACGCGCGCCCACGGAATCGTGACGTCGAGTCCTGGCAGCACGAGCGCTTCATCCGGCTCGATCTCGTGCAGTTCCCAGCGATCGGCTTGCGTGCGGCGGTAGTGCTCGATGCGGCGCTGGTCCGGATCGATGAGCACGAATTCCTTCAGCGAGGCGATGCGGCGATAGGCGGCGAACTTGTCGCCGCGGTCGTAGGCGGCGGTCGCCGGCGACAGCACCTCGACCACCAGTGTCGGCGAGCGCATGAACTGCTCGGCCTTGTGGTCGTCCGGGTCGCAGGTGACGAGTACGTCGGGGTAGAAATAGGCTTCGTCGGCCGCGGCCTGCAGCTTCATGTCGGCCATGTAGGTGCGGCAGGGAGTGCCTTCCAGCGCCGCGTCCAGCGCCGAGAAGACATTCCCCGAGATCGTCACATGCCGGCGGCTGGCGCCACCCATGGCGAAGGTTTCGCCGCGCACGAATTCGTGCTTTTCAGGCTGCTCGGCCTCCCAGCGCAGATAGTCCTCGGCGGTGAATGGCGGTGTGGGTTGCGGCAGGGCCATGGTGGAACTCCAGGAGCGCTCGACTGCAGTCGATTATGGATGCCGTGCCACACGGTGTCCATGCGGCGGCAGGCCCGAACCTCAGCGCCCCGGCGGCGGCGGGGCGGGCGGCCGGGACGGCTCCTGACCTGGCTGGAGGTCATGCAGATGACACGCCGAAACATGCTTCGGCGCGACCTCCTTCAGCGTCGGCATTTCCTCGCGACAGCGCGCGAACGCGTGCGGGCAGCGCGGGTGGAAGTGGCAGCCGGAAGGCGGGTCGAGCGGGGAGGGCAGTTCGCCCCGGATGGCGAGGAAGCGCCTCTTCTCCACCTTCAGTGTCGGTGCTTCGGCGAGCAGCCCCTGTGTGTAGGGGTGGGCGGGGTGGTCGAAGATCTCGTTAACCGGCGCGCTTTCGACGATGCGGCCGAGGTACATGATCACCACGCGATCGGACAGGTGGCGCACCACGCCGAGGTCGTGGCTGATGAACAGATAGGTGAGGCCGAGCTGCTGGCGCAACTGCATGAAGAGATTCAGCACCTGGGCCTGGATCGACACGTCGAGCGCCGCCACCGCCTCATCGCAGACGAGGAATTCGGGCTTCACCGCCAGCGCGCGGGCGATGCCGACGCGGGCGCGCTGGCCGCCGGAGAACTGGTGCGGAAAGCGCTCGGCCATCGCCGGGTCGAGGCCGACCTGGTGCAGCAGGGCGGCCACGAAGTCGGCCTGCTGCCTGCGGTCGATCAGGCCATGCACGCGCGGCGCCTCGCCCAG
>SHNC01000111.1 GCA_004295105.1 Betaproteobacteria bacterium
AACAATCCGGAACCGCCTTACCCACCGCTGTCCCGCCGCATGCGCGAGGAAGGCAAGGTCATACTGAAGGTGCTGGTGTCCGCGGCCGGCCTGCCGCTACGCGTCGAACTCGATCGCAGTTCCGGCTCGGAGCGCCTCGACCGCGCCGCCAGAGATGCCGTCAACGGGTGGAAGTTCGTCCCCGCGCGCCAAGGCGACCAGCCGATCGAATCCTGGGTGCTCGTACCCGTCATCTTCAAACTGCAGGAAAGCTGAACATGGAAACAACCCAGGCCTTCGGGCTTGCCCACCTGTGGGCGCAATCCGATCTCGTCATCCGCGCCGTGGCGCTGCTGCTGCTGGTGATGTCGGTCACGAGCTGGTACCTGATCCTGCTGCGCGTGGCGCGCCAGATCCGCGCCCGCAGCTTCGACGGCGCGGTCGAAGCCTTCTGGTCCGCCCCCGACCTCGGCCAGGGACTCGCGCGCCTTGCCCAGCAGGCGGCCGGCTCACCGTTCGAGGCGCTGGCGCAGCAGGGCGCCGCCGCCGCCGACCACGTACGCCGGCACACCCATCAGGCCAGCCTGGGCGGCACGCTGGACGCCGACGAAGTCATCACCCGCGCATTGCGCAAGTCGATCGCGCTGTCGACCGCCCGCCTGGAATCAGGCATGACGCTGCTGGCCTCGATCGGCTCCACCGCCCCCTTCGTCGGCCTGTTCGGCACCGTGTGGGGCATCTATCACGCACTCGTCAATATCAGCGTGTCGGGCGCGGCCACGCTGGACAAGGTCGCCGGCCCGGTCGGCGAGGCCCTGATCATGACCGCCTTCGGCCTGTTCGTCGCCATTCCGGCAGTGCTCGCCTACAACTGGATCACCCGCTCGAACCGGCTCGAACTGTCCGAACTCGACGCCTTCGCCCACGATCTGCATGCCTGGTTCTCGACCGGCTCGCGCATCGTGCCGCTGGGCGAAGCGCAGGGCACCATTCCGGCGCCCGCCGCCGTGCGCCCGGCCACCAGCGGAGCGGCATGATGGCCTTCGGCGGATTCAGCCAGGGCGACGCGCGCGCGCCGCAGAGCGAGATCAACATGGTGCCGCTCATCGACGTGATGCTGGTGCTGCTGATCGTGTTCATGATCACCGCGCCGCTGCTCACGCATTCGGTGAAGATCGACCTGCCGCAGGCGGCGAGCCAGCCGACCGTGGAGAAGCCGGAAACGGTCACGCTGGCGCTGGATGCCGAGGGCAGGATGTTCTGGAACGACCAGCCGCTGGAGTCCGCCGCGTTGCCCGGACGACTCGCCGAGGCGGCAGCGAAGTCGCCGCAGCCCGAGCTGCACCTGCGTGCCGACCACAACACCCGCTACCAGAAGCTCGCCGAAGTGATGTCGCAGGCTCGCACCGCCGGCATCGAGAAGATGGGCTTCATCACCGTGCCGCAGGAATAGTCCGCGGCCTCCCCGCGCGCAGCGCGCCGGGGGCGCTTCGCCGACGACCCTGCCTGCCGATCCGACGGGGCACCGCGCGCAGCGCCGTGCCCCGTCGTTCATTTCCGCCCGCGCACGATGCCGCATACAGCGCGATACACAACGGGCCGCAGCGAACCTCTATGCTTCGCCCATGGTCACTGACTGAACACCAGCGATGACGGCGCCCAACCATGCCGCCCCGAGCCCGACCCTGCCGCGACACATGACATCCGAATCCCCCAAGACACCCCCACGTTCCCGCTGGCAACGCCCCGCCATGCTGATCGTCGCCGTCGCCGTTCTCGGTGCCGGAGCCTGGCTCGCCTGGCCCCGGCTCTTCGGGAGCCCGAACGAACAGGCGAAATACCAGCTCGCCACCGTGCAGCGCGGGGACATCGAGGACGTGGTGACCGCCACCGGCACGCTGCAACCCCGCAATTACGTCGATGTCGGCGCCCAGGTGTCGGGACAGTTGAAGAGGATCCATGTCGAGGTCGGCTCCGAGGTCGCGGACGGCGAGCTCCTGGCCGAGATCGACCACACGGTGTATCTGGCGCGCGTCGACGCCTCGCGCGCGCAACTGCGCAACCTGCGGGCGCAGCTCAAGGACCGCGAAGCGCAGGTCGTGCTGGCCGGCATCCAGTTCCGCCGCCAGACCGCGCTGATGGCCGAGGACGCTACCACCCGGGAAACGCTGCAGACGGCCGAGGCCGCGCTCAAGTCGGCGCAGGCACAGCTCGAAGCGCTGCGTGCGCAGATCGATCAGATCGAATCCACGCTGCGCGCCGACGAGGCCAACCTGCAGTACGCCCGCATCCTGTCGCCGATGACCGGCACCGTGGTGTCGATCACCGCGCGCCAGGGCCAGACACTGAACACCAACCAGCAGGCGCCGGTGATCCTGCGGGTGGCCGATCTCAACACCATGACGGTGCAGACCCAGGTGTCCGAAGCCGACGTCAGCCGCCTGAAGCTGGGCATGGACGCCTACTTCACCACGCTCGGCGGCCAGGGCCAACGCTGGTACGGCAAGCTGGAGAAGATCGAGCCGACGCCGACGGTGACGAACAACGTCGTGCTATACAACGCGCTGTTCGACGTGCCCAACCCCGACGGACGGCTGATGACGCAGATGACCGCGCAAGTGTTCTTCGTCGTCGCGCAGGCGAAGGACGCGCTGCTGCTGCCGATGGCTGCGCTCGGCCAGGGCGCACGCGCGCAGCGCGTGCAGGCCGGCAGCGCGGCCCGGCCCGCGACAGGAGCCGCCAGCGCATCGCGCCCGGCCGAGGATGCAGGGCGCGCGGCCGCGGGGACGAAGCCCGGTACCGCCGCCGTCGCGCAGCGCCCGCGCCAGGGCAGCGTCCGCGTCGCGAGGGACGACGGCACGCTGGAAGAGCGTACGGTGGAACTGGGCGTTTCCAACCGCGTACAGGCACAGGTGCTGTCGGGTCTCGCCGAGGGTGAGCGCGTCGTTGCCGGCCTCAGCGCCCCCGCCGGCAACAGCGGCACCCCGCGCATGCCTCCCCGGCTATGAAGCGCGACACCTTCGGCAGCCCCTCGACCGGTCCGGCGCATGGCGCCGCGGCGGCGGCGCGCGTGCCCCTCATCGAGCTCAGCGGCATCACCCGCAGCTTCGTCAATGGCGAGATCGAGACCCGGGTACTGCACGGCATCGACCTGAGCATCTACCCCGGCGAATTCGTCGCCATCGTCGGCGCCTCCGGTTCGGGCAAATCGACGCTGATGAACATCCTCGGCTGCCTCGACCGCCCCACCGGCGGCACCTACCGCTTCATGGGCGAAGACGTCGCCGGTTTCGATCGCGACGAGCTCGCACGCCTGCGGCGCGAGGCCTTCGGCTTCGTGTTCCAGAGCTACAACCTGATCGGCGGCGCCAGTGCGCGCGAGAACGTCGAAGTGCCGGCGGTGTATTCCGGCATGCCGCCGGCCGAGCGCCACGCGCGCGCCGAACAGCTCCTCGCGGCACTGGGGCTGGCCGAGCGCACCCGCAACCGCCCCAGCCAGTTGTCCGGCGGCCAGCAGCAGCGCGTTTCGATCGCGCGCGCACTGATGAACGGCGGCCGCATCATCCTCGCCGACGAGCCCACCGGCGCGCTCGACAGCAAGAGCGGCGACGAGGTCATGAAACTGCTGCGCCAGCTCTCGGCCGAAGGCCACACCATCATCCTGATCACGCACGAGCGCGAGGTCGCCGAGCAGGCACAGCGCATCATCGAGATCCGCGACGGCCGCGTCCTCAGCGATCCGGGCCCGCGCCCGCCACAGGGGCCGGAGCCGGACTTCACGCCGCACGTCGATCGCACCTCGCCGCTGTCGGACGTGCTCGAAGCCAGCCGCACCGCGCTGCGCGCGCTGCGGGCCAACCTGTTCCGCGCCATCCTGACCCTGCTCGGCATCGTCATCGGCGTCGCGTCGGTGATCGCGATGCTGGCGATCGGCGACGGTGCCAAACAGAAGGTGATCGACCAGATCAGCGCGATGGGTACCAACCTGCTCACCGTGCGCCCCGGCGCGCCCAACCAGCGCGGCCGCGACACCACCGCCACGCTGGTGATCGAGGACGTGCGCGCGATCGCCGAACTGCCCAACGTGCTCGCCTCGGTGCCGGAACAGGGCGCCAGCGTCACGCTGCGCGCCGGCAACATCGACCACCGCACCAGCGCCAACGGCACCTCGGCCGACTACGTGCTCGCGCGCAACTGGGCAGTGGCCAGCGGCACCTTCTTCAGCGCCGCCGACGAGGCGCGCTACGCCACCGTCGCGGTGCTCGGCCAGACGGTGGCCAAGGCGCTGTTCCCCGGCAGCGACCCGATCGGCCAGTACGTGCTGGTCAACAACATCCCCTTCCAGGTCATCGGCGTCATGACGCCCAAGGGCGCCACCCCGTGGGGGCAGGACCAGGACGACATCGTGTTCGTGCCCTTCACCACCGGCAGCCTGCGCCTGACCGGACAGCGCTTCCTGCGTAACGTCACCGTCGCGGTGGAGGACGTCGCGCACATCGACGACACCCAGGCCGACGTGAGCAGCCTGCTGCTGGCGCGCCACGGCGTGGAAGACTTCCAGATCCGCAACATGGCCTCGGTGATCGCCACCGCCACCGAAACGCAGAACACGCTCACCGTGCTGCTCGGCACCGTGGCGGCGATCTCGCTGATCGTCGGCGGCATCGGCGTCATGAACATCATGCTGGTGTCGGTCACCGAGCGGACGCGCGAGATCGGCATCAGGATGGCCACCGGCGCACGCATGCGCAACATCCTGCAGCAGTTCCTGATCGAAGCGCTGGTGGTGTCGGCGGTGGGCGGCGCGATCGGGGTCGCGGTCGGCCTGGGCAGCGCCGCCATCATCGCCGCCTTCGACACGCCCATCCGCTATTCGGTGATGCCGGTGGTGCTGGCCTTCGGCTGTGCCTTCGCCACCGGGCTGATCTTCGGCTGGCTGCCGGCGCGCAAGGCTGCGCGGCTGGACCCGGTCGCGGCGCTGGCGTCGGAATGAGTGCCACGCCACCTGTGGGAGCGGACCTGGCCGCGACCCGCGCACCCCAGCGTTCAAATCGCGGCCAGGTCCGCTCCCACATACGCCCCCCGCCGGCGCGAGCAGTTCCGTCCCATCAGGTCCGCCTTCCAATGACTTTCAGCCACCTGTTGCCCCGCCTCCTTGCTTCCGGTCTCGCCGCCATGCTGGCCACGGGCTGCGCCATCACCGAACCGGTGCCGCGCCCCGACCTGGCCTTGCCGTCGACCTGGATGGAAGCGGCCGACGCTGGCGACATGAGCACGGCCCCTGCACCGTCCGACGCCTGGTGGCGCAGCTTCGGCTCGGCGCATCTGGCGGCGCTGATCGAGGAAGCCGTGGTGGCCAGTCCCGACCTGAGGGTGCAGGCCGAACGCGTCAAGCAGGCCGAGCTGGCGCTGCGCATCGCGGGCGCCTCGCTGTTTCCGACGCTGGACCTCGGCGGCGATGCCGGCTGGCGTCGCAGCGACAGCGGCGACCGCGGCGGCAGCGTGGTCAGCGAGACGCGCAGCACCGGCGCGAGTCTGTCGGCGAACTACGAGCTCGACCTGTGGGGACGGCTGGCCGCGCGCACCGACAGTGCGGCCGGCGCCCTGGCCGCCACCCGCTTCGATCGCGACGCCGCACGCCTGAGCCTGGCTGCCGCCGTCGCCACCACCTGGTTCGACACCCTCGCCGCGCAGGAGCGCCTGGCCATCGCATACGAGAACCTCGCCATCGCCGAACGCGTGCTGAAGATCGTCGAGGCGCGGTTCCGCAACGGTGCGGCCTCGGCGCTCGACGTCAGCCGCCAGCGCACCACCGTGCCGACGCAGCGCGCGACGATCGAGCCGCTCGCGGTGCGCGAGCGGCAGACACGCTCCGCGCTGGCCATCCTGCTCGGCCGCGTGCCGCAGGATGCGCCGCGCACCGACGCGCGGCTCGCCGACGTCGCCGTGCCCGCGGTCGCGCCCGGCCTGCCCGCCGAGCTGCTGCTGCGCCGCCCCGACCTCGCCAGCGCCGAGGCACGACTCGCCGCCGCATCGGCAGACATCGCCGCGGCGCGTGCCGCACTGCTGCCGCGCATCAGCCTGTCGGCCTCGGCGGGCATCGCCAGCGATCTGCTGCTGTCGCTCGCCGATCCTTCGAACACCGTGTCGATCTCGGCCGGCCTGCTGCAGACCCTGTTCGATGGCGGCGTGCTGCGCGCCCAGGTCGATGCCGCACGCTCGCGCCAGCGTGAGCTGGTCGAAAGCTACCGCGCCGCCATCCTGACCGCGCTGAAGGAAGTGGAGGATGCGCTCGGCAATGCCGGGCGTGACGCCCGCCAGGAGGCCGCCCAGCGCGAGATCCTCGCAGAGGCGCAACGCACGTTGCGCCTGGCGGAGCTGCGCTATCGCGAGGGGGCGGACGAACTGCTGACCGTGCTCGACGCGCAGCGTACGCTGTTCGTTGCGCAGGACGCGCTCGCGCAGTTGCGCCAGGCACGGCTGACCGGCGCGGTGGCGCTGTACAAGGTGCTCGGTGGCGGCTGGCAGGCAGAATCCCGGGTGGGCCTCGCCAGCGACACGCCCTGAGGGTTGCAGAAGACTCAATCCCCCTTATCAAGAACTGTGTTGCGAATTATTATCATTTCGAACATAATCCGGCCTCCAGATCAGCCAGCCACCTGATGCGGGGTCCTCACGTCCCGGTCGTCAGGAAGCCAGCCACAACGACTTCCCGACAATCCGGAGACCCTTCCCCGATGGCTCACGACGCCTCGCAGGCCGCTGCGCGCCCCCTGCCCGACACCCGCAACACCCCTACCCTGCTGCCGCTCGGCGCGCTGATGCTGGCCGGCATGTCGCTCGGCGCGCAGGCGCAGAGCAATCCAACGCCCACCACGATGGCGCAGCAACTGCCGGCCGTCACCGTGCAGGCCACGAGCGAGGCGGTGCAGGACGGCTATCGTGCCACCGCC
>SHNC01000018.1 GCA_004295105.1 Betaproteobacteria bacterium
ATGCTCGCGCCTTTTGATGTTTTCGCCAATGGAATCGTCCTTTCGCCGCGGTGCCCGAGAGGGCATGCGCGCCTTCCTGCCGATCTCGGTCGGCCTGATGCCGTGGGCAGTGGTCACCGGCATCGCGATGCGCTCGATCGGCCTGTCCGAGCTCGAGGCGATGGGCATGAGCCTGCTGGTGTTCGCCGCCACCGCCCAGCTCGGCACGCTGCCGCTGATCGCCAGCGGCGCGCCGCTGTGGCTGATCTTCGTCACCGGGCTGGTGCTGAACCTGCGCTTCGTGATCTTCAGCGCGGCGATCGCGCCGGCCTTCCATGACCATTCGCTGGCGCGCCGGCTGGCGAGCAGCTACCTGCTGACCGACGGCGTGTTCGCGGTGGTGTCGGACAAGCTGCGTGCATCGGACGATCCGCAGTGGCGCTGGGGGTGTTACCTGGTGCCGTCGCTGTACGGCTGGGGGGTGTGGCAGGTGTGTGCGCTGGTGGGTGTGCTCGGCGCCGGCGCGGTGCCGCGGGACTGGTCGCTGGAGTTCATGGCCACCATCGCGCTGATGGTGATGCTGGTGCCGATGGTACGCACGCGGCCGATGCTGCTGGCGGCACTGGTGGGCGGCCTGGGGGCGGTGTTCCTGCGCGGCCTGCCGCTGCGGCTGGGGCTGTTCGCGGCGATCGCGCTCGGCATCGCCGCCGGCTTCGTCGCCGAGCACTGGCAGGAGCGGAGGGCGGCGCGATGATCGAAGGAGTGTGGCTGTGGATCACCTTTGCGGCGCTGGCGTTGACGACGATGCTCACCCGCGGCAGCTTCATCGTGATCGGCGAAAAGGGCCGATTGCCGCCGGTGGTGCAGCGCGCGCTGCGCTACGCGCCGGCGGCGGCGCTGTCGGCGCTGATCGTCCCGGACCTGCTGCTCGACCACGGCCATTTCCAGCCCTTCAACCCCAAGCTCGCGGCTGGGGTGATCATCGTCGCCATCGCGCTGCGCACGCGCAATCCGTGGCTGCCCTTCATCCTCGGCATGGGCGTGCTGATCGTGCTGCGCAAGGGGCTGGGCTGGTAGGCCCCGCCCCTGCGCGTGCTCAGGCGCTGGCCAGGCGCGCGGCCAGGCCGCTGCGGCGGATGACCAGCTTCTCGAGTTCGGCCACCGCGAACACCATCATGCCCGCGGCGGCGACCTTGCCCCACTCGAGGGCGGTGAGGTCGCTCGAGCCGAAGATGGCCTGCATCGCCGGCAGATGGGTGAAGGCGAGCTGCAGCGGAATGCAGGCGGCGATGGCGGCGAGCGCCACGCGGTTGCCGAGCAGGCCGTCGTGCGTGAGCACCGACGCGAGGATGTGGCGGCTGTTGAGCAGGTAGAACATTTCCGCGGCGACCACCGCGTTGACCGCCATCGTGCGCGCGGTCTCGATGTCGTTGCCCAGTTCGAGTTCCCACAGGAAGAGGCCGAGCGCCCCGGTCATCATCAGCAGCGACACCATCGTCACCCGCCACACGAAGAAGCCCGACAGCAGCGGTGCGCCGGGCGGCCGCGGGCGGCGCGCCATGATGCCATGCTCGGCCGGCTCGAAGGCGAGGGCCAGGCCGAGCGTGCTGGAGGTGACCATGTTGATCCACAGCACCTGAGCCGGCGTGAGCGGCAGGGTGAGCTCGAACAGGATGGCGGCGATCACCACCAGCGCCTCGCCGCCGTTGGTGGGCAGCATGAACAGGATGAACTTCTTCAGGTTGTCGTAGACCGCGCGCCCCTCGCGCACCGCGGTGGCGATGGTGGCGAAGTTGTCGTCGGCCAGCACCATGTCGGCCGCTTCCTTGGCCGCCTCGGTGCCCTTCATGCCCATCGCCACACCAACGTCGGCGCGCTTGAGCGCGGGCGAGTCATTGACGCCGTCGCCGGTCATCGCCACCACCTGGCCGTCGTCCTGCAGCGCGCGCACCAGGCGCAGCTTGTGCTCCGGGCTGGCGCGCGCGAACACGTCCACGTCCATCGCCACCCGGCGCAGCTCGGCATCGTCCATCAATGCCACCTCGGCGCCGGTGATCGCCGGCTTGCCGACGCCGATCGCCAGTTGGGCGCCGATTGCGCGCGCGGTTTCGGCGTGGTCGCCGGTGATCATCTTGACGCGGATGCCGGCGTGATGGCACTCGGCCACCGCGTCGATTGCTTCGGCGCGCGGCGGATCGATGATGCCCACCAGCGCGAGCATCGTGTAGCCCGCCTGCACATCACCGAAGCCGAGGCGGTCGCCGGCCGGGCTGGCCTGGCGGCAGGCGATGGCGAGCAGGCGCAGGCCCTGGGCCGCGGTGTCGGTCGCCATGCGGCGCCAGAAGTCGGCATCGAGCGGCTGCTCGCCGTCGTGCTGCAACTGGCGGTCGCACAGGTCGAGGATGCGTTCCGGTGCACCCTTCAGGTAGATCCACGATGCGCCGTCGCGGTCGCGATGGTGGGTGGCCATGAAACGGTGTTCGGATTCGAACGGGATCGAGTCGATCCGCGGCAGGCGCTCGGCGGCGGCGTGCAGGCTGATGCCGGCCTTGTCGCCGAGCACCAGCAGCGCGCCTTCGGTGGGGTCGCCCTCCACCCGCCACAGGTCATCTTCCTCGCGCAGCCGCGCATCGTTGCACAGCACGCCGCCGAGGATCGCGCGCGCCAGCGCCGGATGACGATCGACATCGATCAGGCGGCCGTCGATGCTGAAGTCGCCGACCGGCGCATAGCCGATGCCGCCGACATCGACCGCGTGGTGGGCGATGACCACGCGCTGCACCGTCATCTCGTTGCGGGTGAGGGTGCCGGTCTTGTCCGAGCAGATCACGGTGACCGAGCCGAGCGTTTCCACCGCCGGCAGATGGCGCACGATCGCGTTGCGCCGTGCCATGCGCTGCACGCCCAGCGCCAGCGTCACGGTGAGGATGGCGGGCAGGCCTTCGGGGATGGCCGAGGCGGCGAGCGCGACGACCATCATGAACATTTCGGCCGGCGGATGGCCGCGCCACAGCGTGCCGATCGCGAAGGTCAGCGCCGCGGCGGCGAGGATGGCGATGGCCAGCACGCGGCCGAACTGGTCGATCTTGCGCAGCAGCGGCGTGGCCTGGTGGCCGACGGCGGCGAGCATGTCGTTGATGCGGCCCAGCTCGGTGTCGTCGCCGGTGGCGACGACGATGCCGGTGGCCTGGCCATACACGACCACGGTGCCGGAATAGGCCATCCCGGTGCGATCGCCCAGCGGCGCATCGGGCGCGACCGGGGCGAGCGCCTTCTCCGCCGGCAGTGATTCACCGGTCAGCGCGGCCTCCTCGATGCGCAGGTCCTTTACCGCGAACAGGCGCAGGTCGGCCGGTACGCGGTCGCCGGAGGCGAGCACGACGACATCGCCCGGTACCAGTTCGGCGGCGTCGATCTCGCGCCGGCTGCCGTCTCGGATCACGGTGGCGTGGGGCGACAACATCGCGCGAATCGCGTCCAGCGCCGCTTCCGCCTTGCCTTCCTGGATGAAGCCGATGACGGCGTTGACGACGACGGCGGCGACCAGCACGCCGGTATCCACCCAGTGGCCGAGCAGGGCGGTGATCGTCGCGGCGCCCAGCATCACATACAGCAACACGTTGTGGAACTGCAGCAGCAGGCGCAACAGCGGGCCGCGACGCCGGGGCGGCGCCAGCCGGTTGGGACCGTGCCGCTCGAGCCGTCGCCGCGCCTCGTCCGCGCTCAGGCCCTGGGCGCCGGTCCGCAGCGCCTGCTGCACCTCTTCGCTGGGCAGGGCGTGCCAGCGCGTGTCCGATGATGGCGGGTCGCTGGTGGTGGAGAGGGGTGTGTGCATGACGGTAAGACTCCGGATGTCGATGGCGTAAATACATTGTAACAAATACAATGATGCCAAACGACCGGCCTCCCGCCCTTGGGCACGAGACGGAAGGCAGCGGGGGAACCTCACGCGATTTGCAGTCTCTGTCCAGTGAGGAAATCGAATCAGGGAGAACGGTGATGACTGCAATCGATCGCGTGCTGGCGACGACCGACCTCTCGGCGCCTGCGCGCCATGCCGCGGAGCGGGCGGCGCGGCTCGCCGCCGAGATCGGCGCGCGGCTGGACCTGATCCACGTGATCGGCCGCACGCCGCTCGACAAGCTGCGCCGCCTGGTGACGCCGCAGGGGCTCGAGGTGGAGCAGCGCGTGGTGGAGGCGGCGTCGGCGGAGGTGGAGGAGCTCGCCGAAACCCTGCGCCTGCACCACGGGCTGTCGGCGGGCGTGCAGGTGATGTCAGGGTCGCTGCTGGTCGAGATTGCCGCGCAGGCCGATGCGCTCGATGCCGGCCTGCTGGTGCTCGGTGCGCGCGGTGCCAGCTTCATGCGCCATGCGCTGCTCGGTTCGACCGCCGAACGCATGGTGAGCCGGGCGACGCGGCCGATGCTGGTGGTGAAGCAGGCGGCGCACGAGAGCTATCGCTCGCTGCTGATCCCGGTCGATTTTTCGCCGTCGTCGCTGCGCGCGCTGCAGCTTGCCCGTGCGGTCGCCCCGCGTGCGCGGATCGTGCTGCTGCATGCCTTCGAGGTGCCCTTCGAAGGCAAGCTGCAGTTTGCCGGCGTCGAGGAAGGCACGATCCACGGCTACCGCATCGCCGCCCGCCAGGAGGCAGTGCGGCAGATGCACGCGCTGCGCGAGGCCGCCGGGCTGGCGCCGCACGAGGTGTTGTTCAAGGTCCTGCACGGCGATGCCACGCAGCGGATTCTCGAGCAGGAGCAGGAAGAGGATTGCGACCTGATCGTGATGGGCAAGCACGGCGAAAACCTGCTGGAGGATCTGCTGCTCGGCAGCGTCACGCGCCATGTGCTGTCGCAGTCGCAGGGCGACGTGCTCGTTTCGGTCTGAGCGGCAGGGTGCCGCGCGGGCGAGACGGGGAAGCCGCCGGTCCGTTCAGCCGGCTTCCACCCAGATGTGGCGCGCGACGCTGTGTTCGAGCGCGATCTCGACGTGGTCGCACAGGATCACGGTTATCGGCTGCTGCTGCAGCACGCGCACCGGGTGGCTGGGCGATAGGCCGTAGGCGTGCAGTTGTTCGCGCTGCAGCGGGTCGATGTCGTCGCCGAACTCGGCGATATGCACCATGCGCCCGACCGGCGTGCCGGTGAGGCGGATGCGTTCGTGAGGGCGGGGCGAGGCAGGCGTCATGGCGGCGCGCCTCACAGGAACAGGCGCAGCATGTAGTTCAGCACGCCGCCGACCAGGAAGGCGGTGGGCACGATCATCGCCACCATCGTCGCCGCGGTGCGAAGGCCCTGCTCCTTGACGATCATCATCAGGCTGGCGATGCACGGGATGAACAGCGTGATCGTGACCATGCCGACCACGGTCTGCACCATGCTGAGCTGGCCCTGCAGTGCGAACAGGCCGGTGGCGCCGAAGTCGCGGCGCAGGAAGCCCATCACGAAGGCGGCGCTGGCTTCCGGCGGCAAGCCCAGCCAGCCGGTGACGAGCGGTTCGCCGGCGCGGATGATCCACGGCAGCGCGCCGCTCCTGTCGAGCAGGAACATGATCAGGGTGCCGATCAGGAACAGCGGGATCACCTCGACCAGGTACCACTTCAGCCGGCCGCCGGTCTTCTTCAGCACGTTGCCCAGCACCGGCATGCGCATGGGCGGCAGTTCGGTGACGAGCGGCACGCGCCGGCCCTTCACCACCTTGCTCGCCAGCCAGCCGGTGAACAGCAGCACCCCCACCATGCTGCCGACCCAGATCAGCGTCGCCGAAAAGGACAGGCCGCCGAGCATGCCGAGCACCACGCCGAGCTGGGCCGAGCACGGGATCGCCAGCGCCATCAGGAAGGTGGTGATCAGGCGCTCGCGCGGGCTGTGCAGGATGCGCGTGGTGAGGGTGGCCATGGTCACGCAGCCGAGGCCGAGCACCATCGGCAGCACCGCGCGGCCGTTGAGGCCGATGGCGGCGAACATGCGGTTGGCGATCACCGACAGGCGGGTGAAATAGCCCGAGTCTTCGAGCACGCCGAAGGCCAGGAAGAAGGTCGTGACGATGGGCAGGATCAGCGCCAGCGCGTAGGTCATGCCCATCGTCCAGAGGCCGTACTGGCCGACGAAGAGGTCGGCGAGCCAGGGGATGGTGACGGTGTGCTGCACGAAACCGGTGACGGCGGGATTGAGCACGCCGCCGAAGAAGTCTTCCTCGAGCAGACCGACCAGCGTGCCGGCGCCGAAATCGCCGACGAAGAGATACACCACATACAGCACGCCCAGCAGCATCGGCCAGCCCCAGACGCGGTGCACCGCGAGCTGACCGATCAGCAGCGACAGCGTGCGGTCCTTGCCGGCCGCCTGGTGGCTGACGGTGCGGGCCAGTGCCTCGGCGGCATGGCTGCGCTCGCGCGCCAGGCGTGCCGGCACCGATTCACGGCCGGTGGCGGCAGTGGCGGCGACGACGGCTTCCCGCACCGGGCCGTTGCCAGGCTGGGCCGCGAGCCAGGCGTCCACCTCGGGGTCGCGGCCGACGAGCAGGATCGCCAGGCCGCGCGCCGCCAGGCGAGGGTGGGGCGTGTGGCGGGTGATCAGCGTGGCGATGCGGGCGATCGTCGCTTCCAGTTCGTCGTCGTAATACAGCAGGGGCGACGGCACGGCGGCACGTGCCAGCGCATCGGTCAGCGGCGCCACGCCTTCGCCGCCGGTGGCGATGGTGGCGACGACCGGCACGCCCAGCGCGTCGGACAAGGTTGCCGTGTCCACCGTGACGCCACGGGCGCGTGCCTCGTCGCTCATGTTCAGTGCCAGCACCAGCGGTACGCCGAGTTCTGCGAGCAACGCGGTCAGGTTCAGCGTGCGGCGCAGGTTCTTGGCATCGCCGACCTGGATGATCAGGCGCATGTCCTCATGCAGCAGTGCCCGCATCGTCGCGCGCTCGTCGTCGCTGCGCGAGGGCAGGGCGA
>SHNC01000284.1 GCA_004295105.1 Betaproteobacteria bacterium
CAGTTCTTGCGAACTGGCCGTTTTCCTTTGAAGCATGGTGCCGGCAATAGGAATCGAACCCACGACCTTCTGATTACAAATCAGCTGCTCTACCAACTGAGCTATGCCGGCGGCGAGCGCGGATTATAGCGCAAGGCCATGGCGAAGGCGCACGCCTTGACGCGGCCGTCAAATACTGTATATTTTTTCAGTATACGTACAGCAACGCATCGAGGAGACACGCCATGGAACCAACGATCAACCGCGTGCTGATGGGTCTGGGATTGCTGGCCGGGCTGCTGATTGGCGTCGGGCACAGTGGCGGCGGGGTGGTGGTGGTGGTCACCGCAGCCACCGCCGTGTGGCTCCTTCGCACCGATACCGCCCGCAGGGAACGGCAGCGCTGACGATGGCTCAGCCCTGGCGGCCGAACTTGTTCATGAGTTGCTTCAGCTTTTCCGCGTGACGCCGTTCGGCTTCCTCGGCCTCGCGTTTCTCGCGCTGTTTACGGGCCACCGACGCAAACCGTTCCTTCAGTGTCGTGGCCGCGTGGGCGCGCTGCTCGTCGGTGACCTCACCCGCGACGTTGCCGTCGAGGTCGAACCGTTCCTTCGAGCGCTCGACCGACTTCAGGTAACGCGTCGACGCGGTAAACATGTGCAGCGCATTGCGCAGGCTCTTGCGGTCGAACTCGGGAAAGCGTTCGGCAATGCTCTTGTCGATCCGCAGCGCGAGCGGCCTGCAATCACGAAAAGTCGGTGAAGACGCCTCCAGCCGCTGCAGGATTGCCCGCGGCTCGAGTGGTTTGGCGCGCGGAGGGGCATCCGCTGCCTGATCGGTGGAGATTTCGGTATTCATTGTTGGAACGGGGCTGACGCCCGGGCCGATAAGGGCGGGCATGTTTCAAACGGGTCGATCGCCATTCTACCCCCGCCCACCGGTCTTCAAGTATCGGCATCGAAGTGGAAATTCCTGCACGAAGCATGGGGATATCGCATCTTGCCGGCTGCTCCTATTCTATACTCCGCCCATCATTCAGCGCCTGAACCGGGCAACAGACGAGCATGGCCACACTCAGCAACCCCTTCGAGATTGCCCGCGAAGCCTTGCGCCAGCTCGCAATGCGCCGCGTCACCCCGACACCCGACAACTACAAGCGGCTGTATCACGAGATTGCCGGCACGCAGGCGGGTGAGGATGCGTTTCCCGAACCGTTCGTGCGCAAGCTTGCACGCCGGCTGCCGCGGGATACCGCCGAGCGCCAGCGGCTGGCGCGCAATCTGGATCAGGCGCTCGCGACCGGCGATCAGCGTGCCGGCAACGAAGCGCTGGATCGATACCTCGGCAGCCTGCAAGGCGGGGAAGCCCCTCCCTGGAACGAACTCATCGGCAACCTCGTGCGGCAGTGGGAAGCACGGCAGCCCGGGTGGACGACCGCACGCAAGCGCGAGGCGCTGGAGCGCGTGCTGAGCGCGAGCGATCCGACCGCCCTGTTCTCCCGGCTGCAGGGCCTCGTCAAGGGCTGGAACCAGGCACCCGGCGATGCAGAGCCGCCGCGCGCTGCAGATGCCGACCCAGGTCAGGCCGCTGCGCAGAGAGCCGACGCACCGCCCGCCACCTCGTCCGCGATGCGCACGGTGGTCGGCGCGCCTCTGGCAGGGGCGCCGGCAGCGGGAGAACTCGTCGAAGGCCTCCGCGGCCTGCTTTCACAGACCTTCGACGACGTGATTCCGGCCTTTCTGGGCGCCAACCCGGAACTTGCCGATGAAGCGGCACGGCTGAGTGCGGCGGCGCGCCAGGCGAGTGACGTCGAGGCCCTGTCCGCGCTCAAGCGCCCGCTGCGCCGCTTCGCCCAACGGCTGGAAAACGCCGCCGCTGACGACGCCGAAATTCGCGCCGGCCTGCTCGACCTGCTGCGGCTGCTGCTGCGCAACATCGACGAGCTGGTGTTCGACGACACCTGGTTGAGCGGCCAGATCGAGATGCTGCGCGAGATCGTCGATGCGCCGCCCAATCCGCGCACCCTCGACGCCGCCGAGCAACAGCTCAAGGGCCTGATCTACAAGCAGAGCCAGCTCAAGCACGACCTGGTCGAAGCCCAGCGCAACCTGCGCGAGATGCTGGCCGGCTTCGTGGACCAGCTCGCGCGCTTTGCCGAGAGCACCGGCAGCTACCACGACCGCATCGGCAGCTTCGCCCAACGCATCGCCGAAACCAAGGACATCAACGCCATCGGGCCGCTGTTGGGCGAGGTCATGCGCGAGACGCGGGCCATCCAGGAGCAGGCGAAGCAGTCTCGCGACGAGCTGACCACGGCGCGCGAAAACGCGCGCGCTGCCGAACTGCGTATCGCACAACTGCAGCATGAGCTGGACGAGGCTAGCCGGCTGATGCGGCACGATCAGCTCACCGGCGCGCTGAACCGCCGTGGCCTGGAAGAAATCTGCCAGAAGGAACGCGCACGCGCCGACCGTCGCCACGCACCGCTGGCGGTCGCCCTGCTGGACATCGACAATTTCAAGCGTCTGAACGACACCTACGGCCACCACTCGGGCGACGAGGCACTGGTGATGCTCGCGCGCGTCGTACGTCAGCACCTGCGTCCGCAGGATACCCTTGCTCGCCAGGGCGGCGAGGAATTCGTCATCCTCTTCCCCGACACCGACGTCGACCAGGCCAATCAGGCCCTGGTGCGCTTGCAGCGCGAACTCACGCGCGAATTCTTCATGGCGAACAACGAGAAGGTGGTGATCACCTTCAGTGCCGGCGTCACGCCCTGGATTTCGGGCGAGTCGGCGCAGGACGCGCTGGAGCGCGCCGATGCGGCGATGTACCGGGCGAAGCAGGCCGGACGGAATCGCGTAGTCGCCGAGGCTGCGCCGGCATAGCGGTGCCTCCCTGCTGCCGCGGCACCAGGCAGTTCGGGCCATTGCCGATCAGGTCGGCGCGGCCCATCTGCTTGAGGCCCTCGCGCAGCAGCGGCCAGTTCTCCGGGTCGTGCCAGCGCAGGAAAGCCTTGTGCAACTTGCGGATGCGGCCCGCGCGCGCGGTCTCGACCAACTCGGAATCCGCCGACACCTTCTTCAGCGGGTTCTTGCGCGTGTGGTACATCGTCGTCGCCATCGCCATCGGCGTCGGCAGGAAGGTCTGCACCTGGTCGAGGCGGAAATTGTGCCGCTTCAGCCACAGCGCAAGATTGAGCATGTCCTCGTCGGTCGTGCCCGGATGCGCCGCGATGAAGTACGGCACGAGGTGCTGCTTCTTGCCTGCCTGCTTCGAGAATTTCTCGAACATCCGGGCGAAGGCCTCGTAGGTGCCGATGCCCGGCTTCATCATCTTCGACAGCGGCCCGTCCTCGGTGTGCTCGGGCGCGATCTTCAGCAGCCCGCTGACGTGGTGCGTCACCAGTTCCTTCACGTATTCGGGGGAACGCACCGCAAGGTCGTAGCGCAGGCCCGACCCGACGGTGATGCGCTTGACGCCCGGCACCGCCCGCGCCTTGCGGTAAAGCTCGATCAGCGAGGAATGGTCGGTGTTCAGGTTTTCGCAGATGCCTGGATACACGCAGGACAGGCGCCGGCAGTTCTGCTCGATCGCCTTGCTCTTGCAGGCCATGCGATACATGTTCGCGGTGGGCCCACCGAGGTCGGTGATGTGCCCCTTGAAGTCCGGCTGCCTGTCGCGGATCTCCTCGATCTCGTGGATGATCGAATCGTGCGAGCGGCTCTGGATGATGCGGCCCTCGTGCTCGGTGATCGAGCAGAAGGTGCAGCCGCCGAAGCAGCCGCGCATGATGTTGATCGAGAACTTGATCATGTCCCAGGCGGGGATGCGGGCATCGCCATAGCTCGGATGCGGCGCGCGCGCATACGGCCGGTCGTAAACGAAGTCCATCTCCGCCGTGGTGAGCGGTACCGGCGGCGGATTCAGCCACAGCTCGCGCGCGCCCGGTCCCTCGCCGTGACGCTGCACCAGCGCCCGCGCATTGCCGGGGTTGGATTCGAGATGGAACACGCGCGACGCATGCGCGTACATCACCGCATCGTCCTTCACTTGTTCGTAGGCCGGCAGGCGGACGACCTGGTGTTCGCGGCGCGCCCGGCGCGCGGCCACCCGCTCCGCTGCCGGCACGATACGCACCGGCTGCCCTCCATCCACCGCCTGCTGCGCCGGTGCCGGCGCCATCGCATACGGATCGGCATGGCGGTCGACGCGGCCGGGCTTGTCGAGCGCCAGCGAATCGATCTCCTCCCATTCCTCACCCGGTTTCCAGCCCGGCTTCACCATGAAAGCCGTGCCGCGCAGGTCGCGGATCTGCCCTATCGGTTCGCCGGCCGCGAGCCGGCGAGTCAGCGCGACCAGCGCCCGCTCGGCGTTGCCGAACAGCAGGATGTCGGCCTTGGAATCGGGCAGCACCGAGCGCCGCACCTTGTCCGACCAGTAGTCATAATGCGCGATGCGCCGCAGGCTGGCCTCGATGCTGCCGATCACGATGCTGGCGTCGGGGTAGGCCTCGCGCGCACGCTGGGCATACACCGTCACCGCGCGGTCGGGGCGCCTGCCGGCTTCGGCGCCTGGCGTGTAGGCGTCATCGGAGCGGATCTTGCGGTCCGAGGTGTAGCGATTGACCAGCGAATCCATGTTGCCGGCGGTGATGCCGAAATAGAGCCGTGGCCGGCCCAGCGCGCGGAAGGGGTCGGCCGACTGCCAGTCCGGCTGGCTGATGATGCCGACCCGGTAGCCGTGCGCCTCCAGCAGGCGGCCGACCAGCGCCATGCCGAAGCTGGGGTGGTCGATATAGGCGTCGCCGGTGACGAGGATCACATCGCATTGGTCCCACCCCAGGGCGTCCATCTCGGTGCGGGACATGGGCAGGAAGGGCGCCGCGCGGCGGCCCGAAGCCTCGGGGGCGATGATGCTGTCGCAGGCCGGCCGTGCGGCGGGGGTACTGAGCTCATTCATGATGGTCGCCATTGTATCGGTCGCGCGTTCCCTGTCCGGTTCGATTTGCACGGGACCCGGACGGTCACACCGCCCAGCCCGAAGGCGATGCAATTTGACAGGGCAATCGGAGGAAGGCTCCCGATCCGGTCTGCCGAGTTGCCGTCTCCAACCTGCCGACCCCCGCGCGCGCGCTTTCCCTCACCGTTTGACACCATCCGCCCCTTTGCGCGACATTTCCCGCCCTGTCACGGGATCCCAGCAATGCCGCCGTTCGCTTCCCTTCCGCCTCACGACCGTCTCTTCCCAAGAGCTGACCGTTGATGTCGCCACTGGTTCTGCTGCACGGCTGGGCCCTCACGCCGGCAGTCTGGGCGTCGTTCGCGCACGCCCTGCCGGCGACCCTGGAGGTGAGGACGCCGGCGCTGCCCGGCCACGCACTGGCACCCGCCGTGGCGCCGGTGCTCACCGCATGGACTGACGCGTTGCTGCCTCAACTCCCCGGCGAAGCGGTGGTGTGCGGCTGGTCGCTCGGTGCGCTGGTCGCCCTCGACCTCGCCGCGCGCTACCCTGAACGAGTCACCCGCCTGATCCTCATCGGCGGCACGCCGCGCTTCGTGTCGACCGCGGCGTGCGACGGCGGCGAAGCCTGGCAACACGGACTGGACGCCAAGGTTGCGCAGGATTTCATCACCCGTTTCGGACACGACCCGGCTGCCACCATGCAACGCTTCATCGCCCTTCAGGCGCTCGGCGATGGCCGTCGACGTTCGGTGACGACCTCGCTGGCGGCGGCCTCGAGCGACACCGGACCCGAACACGCCGGCGCGCTGGCCGCGGGCTTGCAGGTGCTGACCACGACCGACCTCAGGCCGGCGATCGCGCACATCGCGCAACCCACCCTGCTGCTGCATGGCGAAGGCGACGCACTGATGCCGGTCGCCGCTGCCCAGTGGCTGGCCGAGCACCTGCAGGACGCCCGGCTGGTGCAGTTCGCCGGCTGCGGCCACGCGCCTTTCCTCTCGCAGCCGGCGGAGTGCGCCGCCGCGATCGGACACTTCACCCTTGACTAGGCGGCAACACAAGCGCGCGGTGCGCAGCGCCTTCGACCGCGCCGCGACGAGCTACGACGGCGCCGCCACGGTGCAGCGCGAGATCTGCCACCGCCTGGCCGATTTCGCCGCTGCCGCGCCCTGCACGGGCACTCCGCATCGCGTACTCGACGCCGGCTGCGGCACCGGCTACGGGCTCGATCTGCTCGGCGCCCTGTGCCCCGGCGCCGACCTGCTCGCGCTCGACTTCGCCCCCGGCATGCTCACCCGCCTGGCCGCGAGCCGGCCGGTCGCGGCCCCCGCCCTGTTGTGCGGCGACCTCGAGACGCTGCCACTGGCCGATGCAACGATCGACGCGGTCTGGTCCAGCCTGGCGCTGCAATGGTGCGATCCCGCGCTTGCCTTGGGCGAGATCGCCCGGGTGCTGCGCCCCGGCGGCGTCGCCTGGCTCGCCACCCTCGGCCCCGCCACGCTGCGGGAACTGCGCGACGCCTTTGCAGCAGTGGATGACATGGCGCACGTGATCCGCTTCCATCCGCTGGAACTCTGGCGCCGCGAAGCCGCACGCGCCGGCCTCGACGTCACCGCAGCCGCTGCGCAGCCCGTGTATGCGCTGGCACCCGACCTGCGCCACTTGCTGCATGACATCAAGGCCATCGGCGCGCACAGCGTCGGCAGCGAACCGCGACCCGCACTGACACGCGCTGGCTGGCGCCTGCTTGAAAGCCGTTACGAA
>SHNC01000022.1 GCA_004295105.1 Betaproteobacteria bacterium
ATCCGTGGATGGCTAGCGCCGGCCCGTCGCCACGACGCCGCGGACAAGAAGCGCGACCATGATCAGCATCCGGCGGGCCGAGACCCCCGACGACCTCGACGCCGTGCGCGCGCTGATCCGCGGTTTCATCCGCTGGACAATGGCCGAGATCGCCGAGACCGACTACCCGGCCATCTTCGCGGGGCTGGAGATGGAACTGGCCGGTCTGCCCGGGCGCTATGGCCCGCCGACGGGCTGTCTCGTCCTGGCGCGCCTGGATGGTGAACCCGTCGGCTGCGTCGCGTTCTACGCCCACGACGCATCGACGATCGAGGTCAAGCGCATGTTCGTCCTGCCCCAGGCGCGCGGCCACGGCATCGGCGCTCGGATGATGGCGTTGCTGCTCGCGCAGGCCCGGGCGGAGGGATTTCGCCGAGCCCTCCTGTCCAGCCACCACAGCATGCATGCGGCCCATGGCACCTATCGCCGCGCCGGGTTTCGCGACATGCCCGTTTCGGCCGAGTTCCCCAGCGCGCTGGCTGGCGTCGACATCTGCATGGAGCTGGCCCTTGGCGCCGCCGAAGGCCTGCCCGCCAGTGCCTAGGCGACCGCGGCGCGCTCCGGGCAGCCCCACCGGCGCGTCAGGGCACGAGGCGCTCCAGCTCCGGCCGCATGTCGGCGGCCTCGTGGATCGAGGCTTCGTTGCGGGCGCTGACGAACACCGCCGGCGTCGTGCAGCGGTTCACGGCCACATGGGGCAGGCCGGCGGGAACGAAGAGGTAGTCCCCCGGGCGGGCCACGCTGCGCTGGTCGAGCCTATGGCCGGTCCACAGCTCGACCTCCTCGCCACTGAGCATGAAGTGCGCCGACTCATGCTGGTGGATGTGCGCCTTCGTGCGCTGGCCCGGCTGCAGCGTGACGGTGCCGAGAAAGAGGCCGCACGAGCCGACCGTCTCGGCGCTGATGCCCGGCTCGTAGCGCGGGCCCTGCGCCGTGACCACGGCGTCGGAGCCCTGCACGACAAAGCGGGGGGTGGTCTGCCTGGTGTCCATGGGGTCCTCCTGCGGGTTGGCGGGCGTGCTGCCCGTGCCGGAACGATGCGCCGCCAGGCTCGGCGAGTCACTGAAGCGGCGCCGAAAAACTCCTAAATCGATGGCCAGACGCTTCTCCTTCGGTCCCTTTCTGCTCGATACCGCGCGCGGCACGCTCACCCGCGACGGCTCGGCGGTGGCGGTGGGGCAGCGCGCGCTGCGGATCCTGCAGGCGCTGCTGGAGGCCGGCGGCGAGCCGGTGACCAAGGCGGCGCTGATGGCGCAGGCCTGGCCCGGGCTCGTCGTGGAGGACAGCAACCTCTCGGTCCAGGTGACGGCGCTGCGCAAGGCGCTGGCCGCGGGCGGGATGGACGACGAGGTCGGCATCGTCACGGTGCCGCGGCTCGGTTACCGCCTGCCCGGCGCGGTGGCGGTGGAGGAGTCGCAACTCGCCCCGCTGGACCACGGCGCCGTGGACCACGGCGGCCGGCCGAGCATCGCGGTGCTTCCCTTCGCGCACCTGGGCGACGACCCGGCGCAGGAGTACCTGGCCGACGGCGTGACCGAGGCCCTGATCGCCACGCTGAGCCGATTTCGCTGGTTCTCGGTCAGCGGGCGCGGCTCGAGCCAGGTCTACAAGCTCGCGCCGAAGGACAACCGCACGGCGGCCGCCGAACTCGGCGTGCGCTACCTCGTCGAGGGCACGGTGCGCAAATCGGGGGCGCGGCTGCGCATCTCGGTCCAGCTCGTCGACGCGCCGGCCGGTGCCTGCCTGTGGGCCGACCAGCACGAGTTCGCGGACGCCGACCTGTTCGACGTGCAGGACGCGATCGTGCAGCAGGTGGCCGGGGCCGTCGAGCCGGCGCTGCTGCGCAACGTCGCGGCTGCTGCAGGGCAGCGCCGCGGCGGCCTCACCGCCTGGAGTCTCGTGGCCCAGGGCACCTGGCTGTTCCACCATGTCACCCGGCCCACGCACCTGAAGGCGCGCGAGCTGTTCAGGCAGGCGGCACGCATCGACGCCGAACTCACCGAGGCGCGGCTGTGGATCGGACGCGTGAGTGCCGGCCTGGTGGCCTACGGCTGGAGCGACGATCCGGTGCGCGACCTCCAGGAGGGCCGCGCCGCCGCGCTCGAGGCGGTGCAGATGGACGCACAGAACCCCTACGCGCACTATGCGCTGGCCATCGTCGCGAACTACGACGACGACTTCGCCCTCGCGCTGCGCAGCGCCGACAAGGCGATCGAGCTGAATCCGAGCTTCGCCCTCGGCCACCTCGTGCGCGGCATGGCCGTGCTGTTCGCCGGCGACGCCGAGCGCGCTGCAGCCTCGCTGGAACTGGGCCTGAAGCTCAATCGCTACGACCCGCAGAACTTTGCCTGGTACACGTTCGCCGCGCTCGCGTTCCTGTTCGCTGGCCAGCCCGAGCGCGCCGCGGAGCGTGCAATCGCCGCGCTGAAGGTGAGGCCCGCGTGGCGCTCGGCCCTGCGCGTTGCGGCGGCCGCCAGGGCGGCACTCGGACGCGTGCACGAGCGCGCCGACTGGCAGCGGCAATGGTCGGTTGCGCCGCCGTCGGCCGACGCGCTCGCGCCGCTGTGGCGACACCAGCTGGCCTGGGCGGCGCGGATGGAGCAGCTCAGCTGGCGTGCCTGATACACGTGCCATCGGCGCCGACCAAGTCCGCTCGACGTGGCTTCAGGGACTGCTGTCTTCCAGCCGGATGAACTGCAGCCCAGGTTCTCGCCGCAAAACAAGCCGGCAAGGTCGCCGGCTCCTTAAGATCGCTGGGAGCCCTGAAGTCGACTCTGAGGTCGATCCAGCTACTCTTGTTGCCGGCGGCGTTGCCGCCGGCGCCTTTTTGGAAAGCGCTTAGAAGCGATGGCGTACCCCGAGAGCAAGCACAGAAGGATCGGCGCCTGGCGTGGAAGAGCCAGGCGCAACGCTCGTGCCTGATGACGAAATCCCAAAGCTGCCGCTGGCATTGTTGCTCAGCCGTGCGTACGAGGCGTATAGGTTGGTGCGCTTGGACAGTTCGTGCGAGTAGGTGGTGGCCAGAGCAGTGCCCTTTGCACCGCCTTCGATTCGGCTCTGCTGCAGGTTGGCTAGCAGCCGCCCAGAGCCGAATCCGAATGAGACGCCCATGTTGAACTGCTCGAACTTGTTGTCGGCACCGGCGGGATCCGCAACGAGGTAGTTGCCTTTGAAGTCGAAGGCGCCGACTCCGTAGCCGACTCCAAACGCGTACTCCTTGTCCTTCAGGCCAGTGCTTGCTCGTTCTAGGTCGTGGTAGCCGGCACCAGCATAGAGGCGTCCCATGCTGTACTCGACGGCCGTTCCGAGGACTCGGCTGGCACTGGAGACGCCCTCGCTCGGGCTGGCGACAAAGCTTGCTTGCACGCCTCCAAAGGAGGGGGTGCGATAGCTGACCGAATTGCTGAGCCGACGCGACAGCCTGCCGGAGGTGAAGGCGCTCAGGTTGGTGCCGAAGAAGCCTTGGCCGAAGATGTCGCTGGCTGCTGCCACCCCTGCAATTGGCGAATACTCCCGGCCGAGGAACAGCGATCCAAATCCCCCCTTGAGGCCAACCACCGCGCGGCGGCCCCAGAACGCGGAGTCCGCCGCGCCGGTGTCGAGCGCAAGCCCGGACTCGATGTTGAACTCAGCCGTCAGGCCCCCGCCCAGGTCTTCTCCCCCGCGCACGCCGAAGCGGCTGCTCGACTGATTGCCTGAATTGAGCACCTTGCGGCTGCCTTTGCCGGTTTCTCCGGTGTCTTCGACCGCGATCGCTGCGTCGACGATGCCGTACAGCGTTACGGAGGACTGCGCGAACGATGCAGTGGATAGAGCCGACAGAACAGCCAGCGAGACTGCAGATTTTTTCATGAGTAGTTTCTCCAAAGTGATAGAAGAGGCCGCACCACGTTCGTTGCTTTGCCAGAAGAGTCAGTCGCTCCATAGACCGAGGGGTACGGCGAGGTGCAGCGTTCACGCTATGGAGTCAGCGCGACGGGTCTACGACACTGCACAACAACTCACGGGGCCTGCTAGCAAGCCGTCTATGCATTCGGCGCATTCGCGTCGGGACGGCACAACACCAGCCGCCGCAGTTCAGTTCTCGAGACCACTTCAACACGAAGTGAGGAACAGCTGGCTGCCCCCGGTCGCTTGTGATCGCAGACAGCGAAACGACCAACTTTGCGGCTCGAAAGGGCGTCGGCCTTTCCCGGCCAGCACCCCAAGGGCTCGCTTCCAACGGCTAGCCGGTGGATACTTGACGACTTGACGACCCGCCCGCGGGGTGACCGCAGCCACATACTGGTACCGTGGAAGCGTACCGTGGCAGGCGCAACGATCTTGACGACTTCTTTGGACATCCAACGCGTGGTGCCCGCCTCGTAGCCGCTGGTTAGGCGAGTCATACTTAGTTGGACGCGCGCACGTTCGCGGCGTCGGCGAGCAGCGCCTACCTCCCGGCGCCGAGAGCTACGAAGCCTGTGTGTTCACGGGGTTGTCTTTGCGTGCGGAACGCCACAGCCACAGACCCGCGATGCCGAGCGCGGCGTAGTTCAGCGCCATGAACCACGACGTAGGCCAGGCGATGCCATCGAATCCGCGATCGGTGATCGGATAGAGCACCGGCGAAGGGTAGTACTCGCTCGAATGCGTGAAGACGTCGATCACGATGTGCGAGCAAGGCTGCAACGCGGCCGACAGCCACGGCTCAGCGCACGGCGTCGTGAAAGCGTAGCACTTGGAGTGCCGCCCATTTGCCGCTGCGTAGCAGTGCCCGGTGGGCGATGGGAACCATATATCCGATGTCGGGCAGCGCCACTCAGGCCAATCGTGCGACATGTGATGTCGCTCTGCCATTGCCACGAGGGGCGCTACATGCACCGCGACGATTACGCCGCCAGGCCATTGTTCCCTTTGCGCGAATGAACGATCATGGGCACGCGCTGCAATACATGTCTCGCGGGACCGCTCTGCGCTCACATAGCTGGCTTGGCCGGCTGCGACGTTTGGCAGAGCTGTCCCATCGATCCGGACGGTGCGCGGGTCGATCTCAGCCTCCTGCGCCTGAGCACCCGGCGCTGGTCTGCCCGTCCTCGCGGGCTGGAGATGCGATGAGCACCTATGTGATCTTTGACGTCGAGATTCGAGATCCGGCCCGCTATCAGGAGTTCATGAAGGGCGTGAAGCCGGCCCTTGAGGCGGCTGGTGGAAGCTATCTGGCACGCGGCGGCGCGCTCAAGGTCTACGAGGGTGACTGGGCGCCGCGCCGCATCGTCCTGCTCGAGTTTCCGTCGGTCGCGGCCTGGGAGTCCTTCTACCACGGTGAAACCTACCAGGGCCTGAAGTCGATTCGCGACGAATGCAGCTCGGCACGTCTGGTGTCCGTGGAGGGGCTGGCGTGAATGAACTGACACCCCTGCGCATGACGGTCCTGGGCAGCGGCTCGGTGGGTCTTGCCGTGGCTGCGAGCTTCGCGCAGGCCGGGCAGAGCGCGACGCTGCTGGCCCGTGGCACCGCAGTGCCCTTGCTGCGAGAACAAGGCATCACGGTCACCGGCGTCTGTGGCGATCACCGGGTCGAGCCCAGTCGGCTGAGAGTCTGCGACGCGGACGAGCCCGCTGCGCAGGACATTGCCTGCGACGTGCTGATCGTGGCCACCAAGGCCTATCAGGTCGCGCAGGTGCTGAAGCGCCTGATGCGGAATGCGGGGGAAGCCGTCGCGCCGAAGGCCGTTCTCCTGCTGCAGAACGGTTGGGGCTCGGCCGACGAGGCGCGTGCCGCCTTGCCGGTCGACGTGCCGGTGTTCTCGAGCATCATGATGATCGGCATCGAGAGACGAAGCCCCACGCATGTGAATGTCAATGTGCAGGCCAGCCCGATCCGGGTGGGCACCCTGTTCGGTGCCGCGCCGCCAGGCATGAAGGACACCGTGGCGCGCGGGCAGGCCGGGTTCCTGCCGATCACCTACGAAGACGAGATCGAACCGGCCATTCTCAACAAGTTCCTGTTCAACACCTGCCTCAATGCCATCGGCGCGATCACGCGCATGAGCTACGGCGAGCTGGTGAGCAACGACCACGCCCGGCACCTGATCACCCAGGTGGCCGACGAGACGATCCGGGTCGTCCTCGCCGAGCGAGGGCTGGCGCTGGCCCCCGACGGCGCCACGTACGTCGAGAAGACCTTGACGCCGTTCGTCTTGCCGAAGGCGGCCGCGCATCGGTCTTCGATGCTGCAGGACGTCGAGGCCGGCCGCCGAACCGAAGTCGACTACCTCAACGGCGCCGTGGTCCGCATGGGCCAGGCACGGGGCATCGCGACGCCGGCCAATGACGCCGTGGCGAGCCTCGTTCGCGCACGAGAAGCATAGGAAACCTCCATGACCAGCCCAGGCTTCGTCGCAACCCATGCCAGGGACGCGCAGTTCGAGCCAGGCCTGCGTGCCTTCTTCGAGCATCGCGAGCTGGGGCACCGCGACGATGTCGAGATGCTCGAGATCGTGATGCCGGCGGACTTCGCGACCGAAGAGGTCGCATCCGTGGATGGCTAGCGCCGGCCCGTCGCCACGACGCCGCGGACAAGAAGCGCGACCATGATCAGCATCCGGCGGGCCGAGACCCCCGACGACCTCGACGCCGTGCGCGCGCTGATCCGCGGTTTC
>SHNC01000157.1 GCA_004295105.1 Betaproteobacteria bacterium
TCACCGGATTGCTTCGTGCATGCTCCCGCAGCACTTCGCGAAACCGACGCCAGTCGCCGACATGCGCCCCCTTCGACAGAAAGAACCGCGCCTTCGGTCCGCCGTCCGGGCGATCCACGTCGAGCAGATAGGCAAGCAGCTTGGCCTCGTCCACCGTTGCGCATTCGCGCATGGGCAACATCCGGCCGCTCACGCGTCATGCACCTTGCAAATCGCGTCTGCAGCCAGAAACACGACGCCCATGCCATCGGCCAGATCTTCAAACTCGACCGCGTAGCTTGCACCACCGTCGTACACCGACACCACCGTTCCCAGCGCGCCGGCGCGAATCAAGCCATCCTCGGTCTCCGTATCCGCCACAACGGCCACCACGGCATGCTCCTCGATTGCCGCCCGCCCCGCGAGCGCCAGCAACTGCTCGCGCACCCCACGCCCGTGCTCGTCGCGCTCCACCGCCAGCAGGAACAGGTTGCCGCTCAACTTCGCCCACAGCTCGCCAACGCGGCGCTTCTCGATGGTGTCGTCGCTGCTCTTGTAGCCCTCGCCCTTGTATTCCACGACCAGCAGACGACCATCGTGCAGTTCGGCGACGAAGTCCGGATAGAAGCGGTCGCTGGCCGTCGGCAGCCAGAATGAGAACTCGGGAAAGCGCGCCAGGTTGCGCACCCAGTGCCGCACCGCAGGCAGCTCGTCGAGCGCCACCGCGCAGTGGTATTCATGGTCGAACTGGCGCGGCGCGGGCTCCTTCAGGTCGCCGATCACGCCGTAGTAGTGTTTCGCAAAGCGGTAGCGTCCGGCGTAGTACGGCGGGCGCGCCGGATACAGGCCGCGGCCGAAGGTGAACACATGGTCCGCGCTGACGCAGGCGCGCGCCGCGGTGCCCTGCATCATCGTCAGCCACTGGCTGTGCTCGAGGTTGTCGTCGTAGTGCTCGAAGGCGGAGCGGGTGTTGTAGGGCGGGTCGATGTAGATGCACTTGACGCGGTCGGCATGGAAGGGCAGCAGCGCCTTCAGCGCGTCGAGGTTGTCGCCCTGGATCAGCCAGTTGTCGGCGGCCGGGTCGCCGTGGATTTCGCGCAGTTCGAGCAGGCGGCAGGGCACGGCGCGGGCGACGCGCAGCGCGTGCTGCTTGTTGAGCCAGTCGAGTACGGGCATGACTTGGAGTGGCCGGTGGAAATCAGGCTGTCATTATAGGTGCAGGCGCGGCGAGACCGCCCGCAGGCGCCATCCGCCGGATGTTCCGTCGGCGCGCGGACGCCGGCGTCGCGCCCTGCCGCAGTCAGGCCGGCTTGCGTGCGGGCGGCGCAAGCCCGACGGCGGTTTCCACCACCTTGCCGCGGCCGCTGCGCTTGGCCTCGTAGCAGGCGATGTCGGCCGCCTTCAACACTTCGGAGGGACTCTTCGTATGATCGTCGATGCGGGTCAGACCGACACTGGCGCCGATGCTGAAAGTCTGGCCTTCCCACTCGAAGGCGTGATTCTCGACCGCGTCGCACAGGCCATGGGCGATCCGCCTTGCGTCATCGGGACTGCAGCCACGCAGGATGAGGGCGAATTCGTCGCCGCCGACGCGGCAGATCAGGTCCTGCGCGCGCACGCGATGACGGATGAGCTCGCCGATCTGGTGCAGCAGGGCATCGCCGGCCGCATGACCACAGGCGTCGTTGACCTGCTTGAAGCGGTCGAGGTCGATGAAGCACAGCGCGCCGTGGTCGGCGGCCCGGCGCGAGGCCAGCACCGCGTCCTCGAGCGCCTGCTCGAAGGCGCGGCGGTTGGGCAGGCCGGTGAGCGGATCGTGCAGGGCCTGGTAGGCGAGCTGGCCGGTCGCTTCCTCGACGCGGGCCTGCAGGTTGTAGGTCGCGTCGGCGATCGAGCGAGCCATGTTGTTGAAGCCCTGCTGCAGCTCGCTGAGTTCCTGGCCGCCGCCACCGACCGACACACGCACGTCGAGGTCGCCGGCGGCCATGCGCCTGACCGCCTCCACCAGGCGCCCGACCGGCTCGCCGACCGAGCGCGCCAGGCGTACCGCGAGCACGGCGGTGCCCATCATCGTCGCGAGCGCGAGGGCAAGGACGGTCAGCGCGGTCGTGCGGCGGCGCTCGACATAGGCCCGGGTGTCGAGTTCGACATACACCCAGCCGATGATCTCCGGCTCGGCCGCGGCCGGGGCGATGGCCGCGGCGCCGCCGAGATCGTCCACCGCGATCGGCAGCGACAGCACCGCGGCCGCGAAGGCATGGCGCCCCGCGCTCACGCCCACCGGGCGCGGCGCCACCGTGGCCGCCACCCGATCGAGATCGGCAATGGCCGGGCTGCCGGTCACGGCACTCAGTTCGCGGCTGCGATCGTAGATCGCCGCGGCGACGACGTCCTGCTGCGCCCGTGCTGCGGCGAGCAGGCTGCGCAGGCTCGCGACGCTGCCCGATATCACGCCGTACTCGGCTGCGGGGGCGAGGAAGCTGACGATGGCGATGCCGCGATCGCGCGTCGCCTGCTCGGCGAGGTCGGCAGCGCGGTTCAGGTACAGCATGCTGATCAGCACCGACAGCAGGGAAACCGGCACCAGGACGGTCAACAACAGGCGCTGGGTCAGGGGCAAGGCACGCAGGGTCCTCATGGCGCCCCCCCGCCGCCGAGCTGGGAACGCAACTGTTCGTCGGCGGGCACGCCGATGTTGAGCGAGCGCGCCACCTGGCGATTGACTGCCAACTGGAAGGATGACGCGGGCCGTGCCGGCGCCCGACCGTTCGCCGCCGCCATCCGGCGCAGCCATTCGCCGACGTCGGTCGCCACGTCCTCCGGCGTGCTGAACACGGCGGCCAGGGCGCCGGCTTCGACATAGGCGCGCGAGAAGGCGAAGATCGGCCGCCGGAATCGGTAGCTGGTAAGCAGGATGGAGCGCGCCGGGCTGGACGCCGACAGCACGGGATCGGGCAGCACCAGCAAGGCATCGACGGCCGGCAGCAGGCGCTCGAGGCCACCGATCACCTCGCCGGGATCGGCGACCGCCTCGGCCACCAGCTTCAGGCCGGCGGCGGCGGCCGCGCGTCCCAGCTCGGGGTCGGGCCCGCCACTTTGCGTGCTGTACAGCACGCCGATGCGGCCACCCCGCGGCAGCACGGCGCCGATGAGGCGCATCTGCCGTTCGGCGGGCTGGTCGAGCAGGATGGCCGACACCGCCGCGTGCGGATGGCGCTCACGCAGCGACTCCCACTGACCGCGACTGAGCATGACCGCCAGCGTCGGTCGATGGAAACGCTCGACCACCGTCGTGGCCGCGTTCGCGCCGGCGGCGATGACCAGATCCGCCCGCGCCAGCGCCGCCTCGTCGAGGCCGTCGACGAGGTTGCCGCCCCGCGTCAGCCTGTGCTCGCCGCCGGCCAGTTGACGCTGCAGGGCATCGGCGAAAGCCTGCTGCGGCCCGCCCGAATGGGTCAGCACCACCGCAATCTGCAGCGCGTGCGCCGATCCGCCGACACTCAGCCCGAACAGGACGACAACGCCGATCCGCCGCAACCAGGTGCCCGCAAGCCGGGCCCATGCGGCAGCGCGGCATGTGCACGGGAACGGCTGACGGCGTGGCGGCATGGCGCTACCAGGAGACGCGCAGGCTCGCGAACAGTTGCGGCTCGGCCCGGTACTTGCCTTCGTGGAACTCCGGGTAACGCCCGCCCACGCTCTGCGCCGTGATCGCGAACTCGTTGTCCGAGCGCATGGGACCGAAGCTGCGCGACAGCTTGAGGTCCACGCGGTCGCGCGGCGGCACGACGTCACCCTGGTTGAGCCACTTCATCTTTTCGTTGCGGTAATAGCCGATGCTCGCGCGCCAGCGATCGGGCAATTCCTTGATCAGCAGCAGCGAGGTCACCGCCTGCGGCGCACTGACCTCGATGTCCTCATCGAGCACGCCCTTGCCGGCATCGATCTCGATGAAGGCCTGCGACAGCACCACGCGGCCCCAGCCGGGGCGGCGCCAGTCGATGCTGAACTCCGCGCCGTCCATCACGAAGGCCCCGGAATTGAGCATTTCCGAAGAACGCTGCGGGCGGCCCTGTTCGTACGGCAGGTAACCGGGCGGAGGAAGCGCCCGGCACGGCAGCCGGCCCAAGGGATTGTTCGGCGGGAGTGGCGTCACCGTTCCATCCGCCGCGACGGCCGGGTTCCAGCAGGTCCGCTCGTCGATGTAGCGCTCGTAGCTCTCGTGGAACACGCGCACATCGAGGTTCAGGCCCAGGTCCGCCAGCAGCGCGACATAGCCGAGTTCTGCGTAGCGCACACGTTCCGGCTGCAGCCGCTGCGTGGCACGCAGGCCGAGGGCCTTGATCGATCCGTCCTCGCGGTACACCTGCTCGGCATCGGACTGCAGCAGCGTCGGCGCACGATAGGCCACACCGCCCGACAGGCGCAGCGAGGATTGCGGCGACAGCGCGAGGTTGACCGCGAGCCGCGGCGAAAACAGCTCACCGCTGTAGTCGTGCTGCTCGAACGTTCCGCCGGCATTGATCTTGAGCCACTCGACCGGCTGCCAGGTCAGGCTGCCGAAAACCTGCGCATGCCGCGCATACAGCGTGCTGCGGGTGTTGAAATAGTCCCGCGAGCGCACGCTCTCCTGTCGCACGCCGGTACCGATCATCATCTGCCACGCCGGGTCGAGTCGTGTCGAATACTGCAGCTCGAGATCGTCGCGCGTGGTGTCGACATCGACATCGACCGTCGCCAGCCGGGTCCGCCGCCCGCCGAGCTCGACGAGGGCGAGATCGCCCGGTCGTGCATGCTCCGTCTGCCGGTAGTACTGCAGCGTGAAGCCGGATTCGGCGTCGAAGCTGCGCGTCCACGCCAGGTGCACATAATTGGCGCGAAACAGCTCTTCCCCGACCGGATCGGCCGCGGCGCCCGGCGTCCCGCGGTCATACGCGCTCTCGCTCGTCCCCAGTTGCACGCGCAGTTCGTCGTTCGGAGACAGTTGGGTCGCGGCGCTGAAGTTCACCATATCCACGACGAAGCGCTCCTGCGGGTTCATCACCCCGTCGTCCTCGACCAGCGAGCGGAACGTCCTGGCCGCGCGGCGCGAGGCCGACAGCCGCCAGTCGACCGCGCCGTCCTGCGGGCTGTTCACACGAACACCATGGTCGTAGAAGCCATCGTGGCCGACGCGCGAGACGAGCGTCAGGCCATCTTCGGTCGCCGGCGCGCGCGTGATGATGTTCACCACGCCCTGGAACGCATTCGCGCCGTAGGCGGCGCCATTGGGGCCGCGCACGACCTCGATGCGCTCGATGTCGCCGATGCGGACCGGCAGTTCGCGCCAGTTCGTGTTGCCCCGCATCGGGCTGTTGACCGTCCGGCCGTCGATCATGACCTTGATCCGGCCGTTGTAGGCGTCACCCAGGCCATGGTTGGCGACCGTCGGCGAACCTTCCGGCCACTGCGCCACCAGGAAGCCCGGCACCAGGCGCAACAGGTCGTGGATCTCGGTGAGGCCGGAGGCGGCAATCATCTCGCGATCGATGATGGTCACCGCTGCGGGCGCGTCGAGGGGCGACTGCGCCAGGCGCGACGCCGTCAGCACGATGGGAATGTCGTCGAAGAAGACGTCACCGGCCGCGGCACCCGAAGGTGACGCGGAGGCGACGCCCGCAGCGGACATGCACAGGAGGCATCGCCTGAATCGCGATGTCATTTCCGGATAACCTCTTTCAATGTCTGCGGTAGCTCGATCGCGGCAAGGGTCTCACAGCCCGCGAGACGGGGTCCAGCGCCGATTCGACGGGCATGCGGCACGTGACACGGAACACCGCCATCGGGCGGTGGCCGCAGGTGCCGCCGCCCGCTCAGGCATGGATCAGCGCGCGCACGCCGTTGGCGATGAACTCCACCGCGAGCGCCGCCAGCACCAGTCCCATCACCCGCGTCATGATGTTGAGTCCGGTCTGGCCGGCGAGACGGCTGATCGGCCGCGCGAGGCGCAGCGTGCCCCAGACGACCGCGCCGATGGCGACACCGATGAGCACCAGCAACGCCAGTTGCCACCAGTGACGCGCATTCTCCGACAGGATGATGACCGAACTCATCGTGCCGGGACCGGCCAGCAGCGGGATGGTCAGCGGCACCACCGCGATGCTGCCGCGCTCGGCCGCCTCGTGTTCCTCCTCCGGCGTGGAGCGCGCGCGTCCCGGTTCGGCGTTGAACATGTTCAGTGCGATCAGGAACAGCAGCGCACCGCCGCCGACCTGCAGCGACGCGATCGAGATGCCGAAGATGCCGAGCAACGTCTGGCCGAACAGCGCCGACACCCCGATGACCACCGCGGTGGCGACCGCGGCGGTGTCGATGGTGCGATGCACCTGCGACCGCGACTGATGCGCGGTCAGGCTCAGGAACATCGGGATGGCGCCGAACGGGTTGATCAGCGCAAGCAGGGTGATGAAGGCCTTCAGCGTGTCCATGGAGGGTGGGGAGTTCTGTTCGCGTCCGGGGCTCTAGAGCCCGGCGCGATGGCGATGGGCCTGCGAGCATAACGCATGGCGGGGTCGGACTAGCCTGACGCCCATCAATTCGGCACGATCGCGGCGCACGCGGTCAGCGCACGCGCCGCACGCGCCGGCGGCCGGACACCGGCACCGCGGCGTTCCGTGCGCCGCGAGGCGCCCGTTCAACACA
>SHNC01000227.1 GCA_004295105.1 Betaproteobacteria bacterium
CCGCAGCGGCGATCGACCCGACGCACACCGGCGCCCAGCAATTCGCCGCCCGCTACGGCTTCCTCGACAAGCCCGCGCTGCTGCGCTTCCGCGCGCTCGACCCGGCGCTCGGCGTGCTGCCGGGCGCACCCTGCCCGGACCTCGCCGTCGACGCCGACAGCTTCGCCCGCCTGCAACTCGACGTGGCGCGCGTCTTCATCACCGAGAACGAGACCAACTTCCTCGCCTTCCCCCGCGTCGCCGGCGCGATCGTCATCTTCGGCGCCGGCTACGGCTGGGAAGCGCTCGCGCGCGCCGAGTGGCTGCAGCGCTGCCCGATCCACTACTGGGGCGACATAGACACCAACGGCTTCGCCATCCTCGCCCAACTGCGCGGCCGCTTCGCCCACGTCGAGTCCTTGCTGATGGACCGCGCCACCCTCGACGCGCACGAGCGCTTCTGGGGGCGCGAGGACAGCCCGCGCGCGGCCGACACCACCTTGCTCACGCCTGCCGAGCGCAGCCTGTACGAAGACCTGCGCGAGCACCGCATCCAGCCCGCGCTGCGGCTGGAGCAGGAGTACATCGGCTTCGGCTGGCTGGAACGCCGCCTGCGCGACATGGATGCGGGCGGAATGGTTTCGCCCGGTTGAATGTTGAAAATCCGCCATTGAGTGGATGGTTTTCAACCATTGACCGCTTGCTTTTCATCCGATTGCAGCCCAAAAGCGTCGGCCATGTACGACCACCACATCGTCCCGCTCCTCGTCGAAGCCTTGGCCGACACCCCCGTCGTCCTGATCATTGCGCCGTACCGATGTCGTTGTGGTGCCGGAGGATCTCGCGAAGGCGAGTGGCGCGCTCGATGCGGCCGTCAGGAACCATGGCTGACGGCTCGAGCGGCAGCCGACCCGCGCTTGCCTTGTTCACAGCCGGAGCTCGAGCAAGGCACTGCGCATGACGTCGGCGTCGGCGTCCATGCCGGTCCAGTGCTTGATGCCGATGACCCCCTGATTGACCAGCATCCCGAGCCCGTCGGCCACCCGACACCCCCGGCGCGTGGCGGCACGCAGCAGTCGGGTGAGGGGCGGGTTGTGGATGCCGTCGGCGACCACCATGTGCGGCAGCAGGGTCTCGATGTCGATGTCCGGCATCGCGTCGACATGCGGGTACAGGCCGACCGATGTGGCGTGAATCACCAGATCCGTGTCGGCGGGGATGCGGAAGCGCTCCTCCCAAGGCAGGTAGGCCGCATCCACCGGGGTGTGACGGACCAGCAGGTCGGCCAGCTCCATGCCGCGCTCGCGCCCGCGATTGACGATGCGGATCCGCGCCGCACCGGCCAGGGCCAGCTCGACCGCCACGGCGCGCGCCGCACCGCCTGCGCCAAAGATCAGCGCTGCCTTGCCCGCGGGATCGGCCACGTCGCGCAGGGCCTGGACGAAACCCTGGCCATCGGTGTTTTCGCCAATCAACCGATCGCCACGGCGCACGATGGTGTTGACCGCGCCGATGATGCGGGCAGACGCGCCCAGGCCGTCGAGGTGCTCGATGACCGCGACCTTGTGCGGAATCGAGCAGTTGAAGCCGCGCCAGCCCATCGCCCGCGCGCCGCGCACGGCATCGCCCAACCCTTCGGGGCGCACCTCGCAGTTGATGTAGCGCCAGTCGAGCCCGAGCTGTCGATACGCCGCTTCGATCATCACGACCGTGGGATTTTCGGCGGCCGGCATCGCAAACGATCCGGTGAGGGGATGGAGAAAGTCATGATCCATGTTGAAGCGAACTCCGTCGGCAGTTGAGGGAAGGCACACCGACACGTCGTCACCCGCTGGCCCACACGGCGGCGAGCCAGTTGCCGTCCCGCAGGCCTGACGCTGCGGCAGCGAGGTCGACGCCTTGCTCCGCTTTCCTGTGCGGCGTCCCGGTGTCCCCGGATAGGATCTTGCCGGCATGCACTTGCCGCCGATGGCACCCTCGCCGCAAGTTCTTGTAGAATTACCGCGTTCTGCTTGTCATTCGATGCGGTTTGGAGGGTGGTCGATGCGCCCCTGGTTCGAGACCGTCGTGATTCCACCGGATCGCTCCTGGCTGCTGTTCGACCGCCAACTGCCGGACTTTCCCTTCAACTGGCATTACCACCCCGAGTTCGAGCTGACCCTGACGCTCAACAGCGAGGGCATGCGCTTCGTCGGCGATCACACCGAACACTACGGCGATGGCGACCTCGTCCTGCTCGGACCGAATCTTCCGCATGCATGGCAGTCGAGCCGCACGGTGGACGGGCCCACGCACCGGGCGTTGGTGTGCTGGTTCACCGAAGCCTGGATCACCGCCCTGGTGGATCTGACGCCGGAACTGGGACCGCTGCGGGGCCTGCTCGACGCATCGCGCAGTGGTGCGGTCTTCAGTGCCGAGGCCCGCACCGTCGCGATGCGCCAACTGCTGGCACTGGTCGGTGCGACGCCCGAGCGGCAATGGCTGGGACTGATCGAGACGCTGCTGACACTGTGCGCCGACCCCGCCCGGGCGTCGCTGGCGACGAGCGCGATCACACCGATCGGAAACTCGCGCGAACGCATGCGGCTGTCTCAGGTGCTGGACTGGCTCAATGCGCATTACGCCGAGCCGGTGGACGTCCAGCAACTGGCGGCATTGGCCCATGTCAGCATCAGCCAGCTCCAGCGGCTCTTCAAGCGCAGCACGCGCATGTCGATCAGTGCCTACGTGGCCCAGCGACGCATCGGCCATGCCTGCGCGTTGCTGGCGCAGGGCGTTCTCGCGGTGGCGCAGGTCGGCGAGCGCGTCGGCTATCACGATCCGGCATACTTCACACGTCAGTTCAGCGCGGCGAAGGGCTGCACGCCGAGCGCCTATCGGCGGCTGTTCGGCTCAGCCACGCCCCGATGTCCGCAAGCTTGATCCTGTCCCCCGCCTGGCCAGCGCAGGGTCGAAACCTTCGTCTGCGCCTGGCTGCTCACGTACCTGCCACCCATGGGTCGATCAAGGTCAGGCCGTCGATTGCGACGAAGTCCGGCGTGTTGCGGGTCGCGAGCGCCATGCCACGGGCGAGGGCGATCGCGGCGATCTGCGCATCCTCGACGCTGATCGCCCGCCCCATCCGCGTACGGCTGGCGACAAGACGGGCATAGTAGCTGGCGCAGGTTTCGTCGAACGGCAGGCAGCGTCCGGCAAAATCCACCTCGAACATCCCTTGCGCCTCCTGACTCAGACCCGCCTGACGCCTGCCAGCCGGCATCAGGGCCAGGTGCAGTTCAATCTCGCTCCGGCTCACGGCACGGGTGTAAAGCGCATGCGCGGCTTGCGCATCCAGCCATCCAACAACCTGTCGCGATGGCTGCGGGCGCATGAATTCCGAGAGGACGTTCGTGTCGAGCAGGATCATGCGGGTGCGTCCCAGTCCGGCGGCGTGCGCAGAGCATGACGTTCCGGCAGTTCGAAGCCCTCGTCCGCCACGCCGGCAAAGCGGTCTCGCAAGCGCTGGCCGAGTTGCGCGGGCGGCGTGGCGCGCGACAGTGCCTCACGCAGGATGCGCCGCGCCTCTTCTTCCATCGACACGCCATGCTGCGCGGCACGGATACGCAGCGCTGCCTTGGTCGCGTCATCGATATTGCGGAGCGTCAGAGCGGCCATGGCGGGCTCCTGTTGCAATCAATGTTGTCAATGTCTGCATTGGAAGCACACCTGTCAATCCTGTCGCGCCGCTGCGATTCCCCCATCCGTCACGCCCTGCAGGAGCGCGGCGGCTAGAATTCGAAGCACTCGCCGCCGGCAGCGATGCCGCAGGCTCGGACGACACGACGCTCATGAAACGGATGCTTCCCGAATGGGCCCGTCCCGCAGTTCGAGGCCTTCACGTTCGGCCTGCCGATCGTGCTGACCGTGGAGGCGCCTTTCCCCACCCACCGAGGAACCACCCCCATGCCTGCCATCCCCACCGTCAAGGCCACGCTGCAGCCCACCCCCTACATCGTTTCCTTCGCCGACGATCTCGGCCACGTGTGGTCGGCCGATGAGCCCGTCGACGTCGGCGGCGGCAATACCGCACCGACGCCCGAGCGGCTGATCCTCGCCAGCCTGGGCGCCTGCACCGCGATCACACTGAAGATGGTGGCGACGCGGCGGCAGTGGCCGCTGACGGGCGTGGAGGTCGAACTCCAGCTCAATCCGGCGGGCGCGCCGGATGCCGGCAACGACATCGTGCGCGTGATCCGGCTCGACGGCGAACTCGACGACGAACAGCGCGCGCAGTTGCTGCGGATCGCCAATGTCTGCCCGATGCACAAGCTGCTGACCGGCGAGATCCGCGTCGACACCCGCCTGCAGCCGTGAACGGCGGCGCGCAACGCGCCGCCGCCTGAATCTCCTCCCATTCGATCCTCTTCCCCGACCGGCAGCCGCGTGCCGCGGCCGTCGGTCGGCGCGCGCCCGGACGGCCTCGCATGCCCGTCATGCGGGCGCCCACGGCAGGGCCGCCCGAGCCCTTCGCGCCGCTCTCTGCGGGCTTCGCACCGAAAACCGCATCTTCTGCCGAAAACACATCCGAAAGAAGCGAAAACTTCCAAATCAGCGTTTTCGATCACGCGACATTGCAACTTCTGCTTTTTGGGTCGCGGCTAACATTTCCTCCGCTTTCAGGGACTTGGCGACGCCGACGCGACTACGCGAGGCGTGCCGGAGACCTGTGCAATTCGAAGACAAACAGCCAAAGGAGAACCACAGAAATGAAGACTCGCGAAGCCTGCCTTGAGGCAGATCGGCTCGACCCCCTCGCACCGCTGAAGCAGGAATTCTTCCTGCCCGAAGGGGTGATCTACCTCGACGGCAACTCACTCGGCGTGCAGCCGAAGGCGGCCGTCGCCCGTGCCGGTGAGGTGCTGAACCAGGAATGGGCCGTGGGCCTGATCCGGAGCTGGAACACCGCCAACTGGTTCGAGCTGCCGCGCCGCCTCGGCAACAAGCTCGGAAGGCTGCTCGGCGCCGGCGACGATGAAGTGGTCGTCACCGACACCACCTCGCTCAACATCTTCAAGGCGCTCGCCGCCGCGCTGCGCATCCAGCAGGCGGACCATCCCGAGCGCCGCGTGATCGTGTCCGAGCGCGACAACTTCCCCACCGACCTGTACATGATCGAAGGCATGATCGACCTGCTGCAGCAGGGCTACGAGCTGCGCCTGATCGATGACGAACTGCCGCTGGAGCGGGCGTTGCGCGACGACGTGGCGGTGCTGCTGCTGTCCCACGTCAACTACCGCACCGGCGCCCTGTACGACATGGCCGCCGTCACCGGCCAGGCGCATCGCCACGGCGTGCTGACGATCTGGGATCTGGCCCACTCGGCCGGTGCGGTGCCGGTGAACCTGCGCGCCGCCGAGGCCGACTTCGCCGTCGGCTGCACCTACAAGTACCTCAACGGCGGCCCCGGCTCGCCGGCCTTCATCTGGGTGGCCGAGCGCCACCAGGACCGCTTCTGGCAGCCGCTGTCGGGATGGTGGGGCCACAACCGCCCATTCGACATGGCCACCGCATATGAGCCGGCGCACGGCATCCGCCGCTTCCTGTGCGGCACGCAGCCCATCCTGTCGATGTCGCTGGTGGAATGCGGGCTGGACGTGGCGCTGAAGGCCGACATGGCCGCCGTGCGCGCCAAGTCGGTGGCGCTGACCGAGCTCTTCATCGAGCTGGTCGAGGAACGCTGCGGCCACCATCCGCTGACGCTGATCACCCCGCGCGACGCCGCCCGGCGCGGCAGCCACGCCAGTTTCCGCCACCCCAACGGCTTTGCGGTGATGCAGGCGCTGATCGCGCGCGGCGTGATCGGCGACTACCGCGAACCCGAGGTGCTGCGCTTCGGCATCACCCCGCTGTACCTGGGCTACGCCGACATCTGGGACGCGGTGGAGACGCTGCGCGACATCCTCGACCGCGGAAGCTGGGACCGCGCCGAGTTCTGCCGGCGTTCCGCGGTGACCTGAGCACCGGGCCCGAGCAAACAAGAACGAAATCCAAGGAGACAAGCATGAGCAAACCCAAGAGTTTCGATCACATCGCCCAGCGCGAGGCGGGCCTGCACCGCCGCCTCACCGCGGGGCAGATGAGCATGATCGCCATCGGCGGCGCCATCGGCACCGGCCTGTTCCTCGGCAGCAAGTTCGCGATCGGCTTCGCCGGGCCCAGCGTGATCCTCAGCTATGCGATCGGCGGCCTGATCACCTTGCTGCTGATGGGCTGCCTCGCCGAGATGACGATCGCCCACCCGACGCCGGGTTCCTTCGGCGCCTATGCCGAGCACTACATCAGCCCGCTGGCCGGCTTCCTGGTGCGCTATGCGTACTGGTCCGCCGTCGTCATGGCGGTGGGGACGGAGGTGACCGCGGTCGCGGAGTACATGCAGTTCTGGTTCCCCGATGCCCCCTCATGGATATGGGTGGTGCTGTTCTCGGGCGCGCTGATCGGCGTGAACGCGATGAGCGTGAAGGCCTTCGGCACGGTGGAGTACTGGTTCTCGGCGATCAAGATCTTCGCCATCGTCGGCTTCATCGTGCTCGGCAGCTACCTGGTGTGGGGCTCGTCCGACCCGGCCTACAGCACCCGAAACCTGAGCAGCCACGGCGGATT
>SHNC01000285.1 GCA_004295105.1 Betaproteobacteria bacterium
CCCGGTGGCGACGACGACGCGGTCATTGCCGGTGGCAGGCGTCGGCGGCGGTGACTCTGCGGCGGCGCGGGATGCCGGCCGCGCGGGTGTGGGGGCGGGTGTGGGGGCGGTCTGGCGGCGGGCCGGCGGCGGGGCGGTCTCGCGCGCGGCCGCCGGCCGCGTCGCGGCCTGCCGGCGCAGGTCGGGGATCCGTACCGTGGTTCCGGCCGGCAGCTCCGTCTGCTGCGATGCTGCGTCCGGAAACAGGTCGGGGTTTGCCGCGGCGGTAGCCCGCGCGAAGCGCCGCCGTGCCGCCGGGTCGTCCGGGTACAGCGCGCTGGCGAGGCTCGCCAGCGACTCGCCCGTGGTGGTGGTCCAGGTGGTGCGATGCTCGCGGGCGGCGGGCGGCGCGGCAATGTTCGTCGCCTGCCGCGGTTCGGGTGCGGTGGTCGGTAGCGGAGCGCTGCCGGGGTAGGGCAGCAGCAGGGTGTAATCGCGCCGCAGTTGTGCATCGCAGATGTTGGCGATCGCGAGCCTGAGCGCGGGTTCGTGAACCTGCTCGCTGCTGCTGACCACGATGCGAGCACCTGCCCCGCGGCCGGTGCTGCTGATGCGTCCGTTCTTCAGCCAGGGCAGGTCGCGTGTGCCGTCCTCGGGAACGACGACGCGCAGGCAGCCTGCGAGATCCTCGGCGGCGCCGGAGGCCACCCGGATTTCGGCGCGGAACGGCTCGCCGATCGCCGAAAGGGTGGCGACTTCCCCCAGTGCCGTCGCGCTGGCCGAAGTGGCGGGCAACATGCTCGAAAAGGCGGCGGCCAACGCGGCCGCGATCGGAAACCGTCGTGTATTCATTGTCCGCTCGGTCGGCGGTCGTCGTCATTCATGCAGGCAGCTTTTATCAGACTATCCGGGTGGCTTCCAGAGAACCTGTGCGATTCCGCCGCTCAATTTCGCTGGGACGTGAAGTTTTTCGGTGTTGCGCGGGGCGATGGAGGGCATCCGTGCCTGCGCGCCATCGATTAAGATCGCAAGGTTCCATACGCCAACGTACGCAAAATGCCTCTTCCCCCGCCACATCCGGCTCGGCGCCGGGTCCATACGCGCCGCCTCGAGCTCGAAGGCTTTGTCCGTGACGATGGGCTCTACGACCTCGAGGCGTCGCTGACCGACGTCAAGGACCAGGACTACCCCCTTTCCTCCGGCCTGCGTCGTGCCGGCGATCCGGTCCACCTGATGCGCGTGCGGCTCACGCTCGATGCCGAGTTCAACATCCTGGATGCCGTCGCCTGCTCGGACCGGGTGCCCTACCCGGGGCATTGCGACACCATCGGGCCGGCCTACCGGCAGCTCATCGGGCTGAATCTGGTGCGCGGGTTCAGGCGCACGGTGGGCGAGATGTTCGCCGACGTGCGCGGCTGCACGCATCTGAGCGAGCTTTTGCTGTCCCTGCCGACCGCCGCGATCCAGACCTTCGCGACGTTCCGGCGCGACGATGAGGAAACCGCCGAGAAGCCCTTCCAGCTCGACCGCTGCCACGCCCTCGAGACCTCGTCGGGGGCGGTCCGTCAGTACTACCCGAAGTGGTATCGCGCTCCGCGCAGCGAGGATTGAGCGTCTGGGCCCATGCGCACCGCGTGCTGCATCAATATTCCCGTAATTATGTATAATTTGAAAGTCTTGGGGTAAGCCCGTATTGCGCGTGGCTTTTCCGGATACGAGGCCGGCTGGTTCCGGTCGGGGGCGGCGGGAGGCGGACGAGGGAGACGGCGCCTGCCGCGGAGCGATGCTCCGAACCGTGCCATCAACCTGTTCGCGGCGGCCTGGGCCGCCGCGGCTTTGATCGAAGGGCAACCATGAAGATTCATGAGTATCAGGCAAAAGAACTGTTGCGGAAGTACGGCGTCGTCACGCCGCGCGGCTTCCACTGCGTTTCCGTCGATGCGGCGGTGAAAGCGGCCGAGGAACTCGGCGGCAAGATCTGGGTGGTGAAGGCCCAGATCCACGCCGGTGGTCGCGGCAAGGGCGGTGGCGTGAAGCTCGCCCGCTCGCTCGATGAAGTGCGCCAGCACGCCAACGACATCCTCGGCATGCAACTGGTGACCCACCAGACCGGCCCCGAGGGCCAGAAGGTGCGCAACCTGCTGATCGAGGAAGGCGCCGACATCAAGCACGAATACTACGTCGCCGCGCTCACCGACCGCGCCACCCAGAAGGTCGCGATGATGGCCTCCTCGGAAGGCGGCATGGACATCGAGGAAGTCGCCCACAGCACGCCCGAGAAGATCATCAAGGTCTTCGTCGATCCGCTCGTCGGCCTCAGCGACGCGCAGGCGCTCGAACTCGCCAAGGGCATCGGCGTGCCGGAAGGCTCGATCGCCAAGGCGGTCGACACCTTCAAAAAGCTCTACGCCTGCTACATGGAAACCGATGCTTCACTGGCGGAAATCAACCCGCTGATTCTCGAAGGCAACGGCAACATCAAGGCCCTGGACGCCAAGTTCAACTTCGACTCCAACGCCCTCTACCGTCACCCGGAGATCGTCGATTTCCGCGACTTCGACGAAGAAGATGCCGACGAGATCGAGGCTTCCAAGTTCGACCTTGCCTACATCAGCCTCGACGGCAACATCGGCTGCCTGGTGAACGGCGCCGGCCTGGCGATGGCCACCATGGACACGATCAAGCTGTTCGGTGCCGAGCCGGCCAACTTCCTCGACGTCGGCGGCGGCGCGACCACCGAGAAGGTCACCGAAGCCTTCAAGATCATGCTCAAGAACCCCAAGGTCAAGGGCATCCTGGTCAACATCTTCGGCGGCATCATGCGCTGCGACACCATCGCCACCGGCGTGGTCGCCGCGGCCAGGGAAGTGCATCTCTCCGTCCCGCTCGTGGTGCGCATGAAGGGCACCAATGAAGACCTCGGCAAGAAGATCCTCGCCGAGTCGGGCCTGCCGATCATCACCGCCGACACCATGGCGGAAGCTGCGACCAAGATCGTCGCTGCGGTCAAGTAAGGAGCGTTGCGAATGTCCATCCTGATCAACAAAGACACCAGGGTCATCACCCAGGGCATCACCGGCAAGACCGGGCAGTTCCACACCGAGAAGTGCCAGGAGTACGCCAACGGCAAGAACTGCTTCGTCGCCGGCGTGAACCCGAAGAAGGCGGGCGAGAAGATCTTCGACATCCCCATCTACGCCTCGGTGAAGGAAGCCGCGTCGGAAACCGGCGCCACCGTGTCGGTGATCTACGTGCCGCCGGCGGGTGCCGCCGATGCGATCTGGGAAGCCTGCGAGGCCGACCTCGACCTGGCGATCTGCATCACCGAAGGCATCCCGGTCCGCGACATGCTGATCGTGCGCAACAAGATGAAGCAGAAGGTCGCCGCCGGCGGCAAGGAAACGCTGCTGCTCGGCCCCAACTGCCCGGGGCTCATCACGCCCGACGAGATCAAGATCGGCATCATGCCCGGCCACATCCACAAGAAGGGCCGCATCGGCGTGGTGTCGCGTTCGGGCACGCTGACCTATGAAGCCGTGGCGCAGCTCACCGAAATCGGCCTCGGCCAGTCCTCGGCGGTCGGCATTGGTGGCGACCCGATCAACGGCTTGAAGCACATCGACGTGATGCGCATGTTCAACGACGATCCGGATACCGACGCGGTGATCATGATCGGCGAGATCGGCGGTCCGGACGAAGCCGAAGCCGCGCAGTGGTGCAAGGCCAACATGAAGAAGCCGATCGTCGGCTTCATCGCCGGCGTCACCGCGCCCGCGGGCAAGCGCATGGGCCATGCCGGTGCGCTGATCTCGGGCGGCGCGGACACCGCTGATGCCAAGCTCGCGATCATGGAAGAGTGCGGCTTCAAGGTGACGCGCAACCCGTCGGAGATGGGCAAGCTGCTGAAGGCGATGCTCTGATCCTGCGGCAGTCGCGCAGAATCGAAAGCGCCGGGAGACCGGCGCTTTTTTGTCCACGCCCTCCTTGGGCGCGCGCTAGAATTTGTGCCACAGCCCTGCCGTCCCGCGGTGGGCAATGCAATCAAGTGCGCCCCCTGCGGGCGCATCGACGGGAACACGCAATGCCGAAGCTGATCCTCAGCATGGACGGTCTCGTGCTCAAGGAGATCGTGCTCGACAAGGAGCGGACCTCCATCGGGCGCAAGCCGAACAACGACATCCAGATCGACAATCTGGCGATCAGCGGTCAGCATGCCGTCATCACCTGCATCCTCAACGATGCCTTCCTGGAAGACCAGAACAGCACCAACGGCACGTACGTGAACGGGCAGCCGGTCAAGAAGCACGTGCTGCACAACAACGACGTGGTCGAACTCGGCAAGTACCGCCTGAAGTACCTCGTTGACACCTCGCAGCCCGGCTTGTCGCCGTCGGAAATGGTCGAGACCTCGGCGCTGAAGCCGTTCGAGATGCCGGCCACCGCCACCGACGTGGCTCCTCCCGGCAGCCGTCCGGCCGGGACGGAGAGCAACGGCCTGCGAACGCAGGTGCTGGGCGCCGACGCGCTCGACCGCCTGCAGCGGACCGCCATGCCGCGGATGGAGCAGGTGGGCATGCTGCAGGTGCTCAGCGGCGCCAACGCCGGGCGCGAGCTCGAGCTGGTCAAGTCGATGACCACGCTGGGCAAGCCCGGGCGCCAGGTTGCAGTCATCACGCGCAGGCCTCAGGGCTACTTCATCACGCACGTCGAGGGCGCGGTGTTTCCCACGGTGAACGGGCGTGCGCTCGATGCCCAGGCGCACCTGCTCGATGATCATGACATCATCGACATCGCCGGCGTGAAGATGGAGTTCTTCCTGCGCCCGTGATGGCCGGAAACCTCGTGATTTTTGGCACATCGATCGTTTCAGGCCGGTGCTAACGTTTCGAACTACGTTGGTCAATGCGGAGTTGAAGGGGACCGTGCCCGGCAGATCGGAAACCGGCCGAGATCGTCTATGAAGCTCAAGGTACTCGGATGCAGCGGCGGAATCGGCGGGGCGCAGGCTCGCACCACGTCCTTTCTCGTCGATGAAGACATCCTTGTCGACTGCGGCACCGGAGTCGGCGACCTCGAGCTCGATGCCCTGGCCCGCATCGACCATATCTTCATCTCGCACGCCCACCTCGATCACATCGCCGCGCTGCCGCTGCTCATCGACTCGGTGGGCGATTCGCGCGGGGCGCCGATCATCATCCACGCGACGGCGGAGACCATCCGCATCCTGCACTCGCACGTGTTCAACTGGCTGATCTGGCCCGACTTCTCGACCATCCCCGACCGGCACCGCCCCTTCATCCGCTTCCAGCCGATCAGGGTGAATGAGACGGTGCGGCTGGGCCGCCGCAGCATCACTGCTCAGCCCGCGCATCACACCGTGCCGGCAGTGTCGTTCTGTCTCGACAGCGGCGCCGGCCAGTTGATCTACTCCGGCGACACCGCCTATTGCCCGGAACTGATCGCCGCGATCAACGCGCAGCCCGCCCTGCGCCACCTGATCATCGAGACCGCGTTCTCCGACGATCAGCGTGGCCTGGCGCTGGCCTCGCGTCACCTGTGCCCCGGCATGGTGGTCGAGATGCTGGCCGAGCTGGTGGTGAGCCCCGAGGTGCACATCAGCCACCTCAAGCCGGGACAGGGCGACCGCATCATGCAGCAGATCGTGGCGCACGAACCGCGGCTGCCGCCGCAGCGCCTGGTGCAGGGGCAGGTGCTGGAGTTCTGAGTCCTGATCCGCCGCCCCGCGCACGCCGGCCGTGCGATGCCTCGCGTGCGGGCTTAGAATCGGTCGCAAGTCCTTTTCCCGGCGCCCAGGCGCGGCAACCATGAGTTCTACGCCCGTGAAGTCCTTTTCCGGCAGCGAGGTCACGCGCCGGCTGGCCTTCTTCAAGGAATTGCAGGCGATCACCACGCGCATCCATGCCGCAAAGGACATCGACGAGATCATCCTCGAGCTTTCCGGCGAGTTGTGTGCGTTGTTCGAGGCCGAGCGGCTGTCCATCTATGCGGTCGAGGAGGGGGGCGCCAGCATCGTCACGCTGGTGAAGACGGGGCTGAATGCGGTGCAGAGCATCCGTCTGCCGGTCGCCGAGAACAGCATCGCCGGTTTCGTCGCGCTCAGTGGGCGCACGGTGAACGTCGGCGACGCTTACGACGAGGCCGAGCTGCACGCGATCTCGCCGCACCTGGCCCTGCGCCGCGAGGTCGATGCCAGCACCGGCTTCCGCTCGCACCAGATGCTGGTGGCGCCGGTCTGCGATCCCGATGGCGGGCGCGTGCTGGGGGTCGTGCAACTGATCAACAGTCGCGCCGGCGTGCGCTTCTCCAGCGTGGCCGAGGAAGGTCTGCTCGGCCTGACCCAGACGCTGGGCGTGGCCTTCGCCCGCCACCGGAAGTCCGCCGCCCAGTTGCGTTCCCGCTTCGATGCGCTGGTGGCGGACGGACGCATCACCGCGGATGAGCTGGCCGCCATCACGCGCATGGGGCGCGAGGAGGGCGTCGGCACCGAATCGCTGCTGATCGAGCGGCTGGGGCTGTTGCCGCGGGAGCTGGGCGAGGCGGCGTCGCGCTTCTTCGGCGTGCCCTACACGCCCTACAACCCCAATCAGGTCAAGCCCATGGACCTGCTGCGCAACAT
>SHNC01000032.1 GCA_004295105.1 Betaproteobacteria bacterium
TGACAAGTTCGGCATCCGCCTGACCGACATCATCAGTCCCGCCGAGCGCATGCGAAAGATCCGCCACTGACCCCTCGCGCAGCCGGTCCGCACCCGCTGCGGTCCGGTCGCGATCTCGCCTCCGACTCGCACGCCGTGCCCCATCCCTTCACCGCCTTGATGGCCCTCCCCCTGCTGTCCGCCGTCCCGGCCGTGCTCGCTGCCGAGGCGACCGGGCCGGCCGCGCCCGCCAACCCCGGGCCGGCGCCGGACTTCGCCGCCGGCCTGGGGCAGATGGCATTCGGTCTGGCCGTGGTCATTGCCCTGCTGTTCGGTTGCCTGTGGGCGATCAAGCGCCTGTCGGCACCGCGCGGCACGGCCGGCGCGGCGATGAAGGTGCTGGGCGCCGTGGCGGTCGGTCCGCGTGAGCGCGTCGTGCTGGTGCGCCTCGGAGACAAGGTGCTGGTTCTCGGCGTGGCACCGGGCAACGTGCAGACGCTGCACGTGATGGACACCGACGAATTGCCCGCACCAGGGGGCAGTGTGGCGCCTGGCTCGGGTGACAAGAATTTTCCCGGCTGGCTCAGACAGGCCATGGAGCGCCGCAATGCGCCCTGAACCCACGTCGCCGGCCCCGGGCGGCGCGCTGCCGGCCGTGGTTCGTCGCGCGGGTGGCCTGCTGCTGATGCTCGCCCCGGTGCTGGCAACGGCGCAGGCGTTGCCGACCGTGACCGCCACGCCGGCGTCGGGCGGCGGCACCACCTACAGCCTGACCCTGCAGACGCTGGTGCTGATGACGCTGCTCAGCTTCATCCCGGCGCTGGTGCTGATGATGACCTGCTTCACCCGCATCATCATCGTCTTTTCGCTGCTGCGTCAGGCAATGGGCACGCAGACCGCGCCGCCCAACCAGGTGCTGCTGGGGCTGGCGCTGTTCCTGACCTTCTTCGTCATGGCGCCGGTGGCGGAGAAGGTCTACCAGGACGCCTACCTGCCGATGTCGCAGGGCACCATACAGTTTGACGAGGCACTGCAGCGCGCCTCGGTGCCGATGAAAACCTTCATGCTGAAACAGGTGCGCGAGCCCGACCTCTCGCTGTTCGCCGGCCTGGCCAAGCTGCCGCCGGTGGACAAGGCGGAAGACCTGCCCATGCGCGTCGTCATCCCGGCCTTCGTCACCTCGGAGCTGAAGACGGCATTTCAGATCGGCTTCATCGTCTTCATCCCCTTCATCATCATCGACATGGTCGTGGCCTCGGTGCTGATGTCGATGGGCATGATGATGATGTCGCCGGTCATCGTGTCGCTGCCGTTCAAGATCATGCTGTTCGTGCTGGTCGACGGCTGGACCCTGCTGATCGGCTCGCTGGTGCAGAGCTTCGCCGTGTAGCCGCCAAGGAGACCGCATCATGACCCCTACCGCTGTCGTCGAACTCGGCCGCCAGGCGATCGAGATCACGCTGATGGTGTCGGCGCCGCTGTTCCTCGCGGCGCTGGTGACCGGCCTGATCGTCAGCATCTTCCAGGCCGCCACTCAGATCAACGAGATGACCCTCTCCTTCGTGCCGAAGCTGGTGGTGATGTTCGTGACCCTGGTCCTCGCCGGGCCGTGGATGATCACCACGCTGACCGACTTCATGCGTCGCCTGTTCGAATCCATCCCTGCGATGATCGGCTGAGGCGGCCCGCCGCGCCCCCTGCCCGACCATGCTCAGCGTCACCGCCGCCCAGCTCGACGCCTGGCTCGCCGCGCTGATGTTCCCGCTGGCGCGCCTGCTGGGCCTGTTCTCGTCCGCGCCGGTGTTGTCCAACCGCGGCGTCTCGATGCGCATCCGACTGGCGATCGGCCTGGCGGTAACGATCGCGCTGCTGCCGGCGATGCCGCCGATGCCTGCCGTGCCACCCGGATCGGGCCTCGGCCTGGCGATCTTCGCGCAGCAGATCTTCATCGGCATCGCCATCGGCTTCATGATGCGCATCGTCTTTGCCGCGATCGACATGGCCGGCGCGCTGATCGGCATGCAGATGGGCCTGTCCTTCGCCGTGTTCTTCGACCCCGACGCAGGCGGCCAGACAGCGGTGATGTCCGACTTCCTCGGCCTCGTCACCACGCTGCTGTTCCTGTCGGTGAATGGCCACCTGCTGCTGATCGACGCCACGGTGAGGAGCTTCGAATGGCTGCCGGTGGGCATCGAGCCGGTGCGCGCACTGGGCTGGGGCTACATCGCGCGCGCCGGTGCCACGGTGTTCGCGTCCGGCCTGCTGTTGTCGCTGCCCGTGGTGGCGGTGCTGCTGGTGGCCAACATCGCGCTCGGCGTGCTGACTCGGGCGGCACCGCAGCTCAACCTGTTCGCCGTCGGTTTCCCAGTCACGCTCACTGCCGGCTTCATCGGCCTGATGCTGATCTTCGCCAACTTCGCGCCCGTGCTGCAGAGCCTGTTCGAGCGCGGCATGGACACCATCACCCTGATGCTCGAGACGCTGGCGCCGCTGCCGCCCGCCGCGCCCTGATCAAAGCTGCGGGAACTGGCGCGACCTCACCAGGCGGATTTCGCCGCTGGCGGTGCGGCGGGCGAAGGGTCGGGTCGATTCCATGCCTTCCTCGTAGCGCAGCACGTCGTAGCCGGCGAAACCGCCCGCCTCCACCATGCGCTGCGCGCTGCGCAGGAAGACCTGGCGCGCCTCGCCCTCACCGCCGGTGATCAGCGACTTCATGCGCAGCTCCATGCGCACCCGCTCGTCGCCGGCACGGCTGACATCGATGTTCCAGGTCGGCGCCAGCGGATCGTAGATGGCGTAGGCGACCAGCGCCCCGGCGACGTATTCCGGCTTGAGGTAGGACAGCTTGCTCGCCATCATTGCGCCACCGACGATGCCGGCCACCGTACCGCCCGAAGCAGCGACCGCCTCGCGCGTCACCCCCGCGAAAGTCGGCTCGCCCGTCGGCGTGGAGGAACAGGCGGAGGCCAGCACCGCGGCGCCCAAGATCAGGCAGAGGGGACGAACCCGCATGCGCATCGCGTCACTCAGCTCAAGTAGTTGAACAGCGAAAGGCCGGTGATCTTCAGGAAGGACTGCTGCGCCGCCTGCAGGATGGTCTGCTGCTGCGTGAGCCGCGACAGCGCCTCGTTGTAGTCGAGGTCCTGCAGGTTCGACAGGGTGGTCGCGTACTGCAGGTCCAGATCGCTGCCGATCGACCCCAACTGGTCGATCTCGACCAGTTGCGAACCGATCTGCGCCTGCACGCGAAGCACGTCGTCGAAGTTGCGATCGATGGCGTCGAGCGCGCTCGTCACCGCCGCCGGTACGCCGGCAGCCGGCCCTTCCAGGGCTTCGATGAAGGTGGACAGCGTGGCGAACACGCCGGCCGTCTCGCTGCCGAAGACCTGCTCGCCGGCAAAGGTCGTGGGCATGAAGCGCGACGACGACACCTGCATCGTGCGCGACCCCTGATCTCCCTGATAGCTTGCCCCGCCCACGCTGCTGCTGAAGGGCGCCTCCTGCGACCGGTAGCCGGCGAACAGGTAGTCGCCGTTGGCATCGCGCGTGTTGGCGATCGCCAGCATGGCGTCGAACTGCGCCCGCAGATCGGTGGCGATGGCGCGGCGATCGCTGTCCGACAGCGCGGGGTTGCCGGCTTCGAGGGCACGATCGCGCGCGTACTGCAGAATGTCGCCAGCGCCGGTCAGTTGCCCTTCCACCAGCTTCAGCGCATCTTCGGCATAGCCCTGATTGGTCGTGAACTGCGCATTCACGCTGCGCGACTGGCTGACGTCGAGCGCCCGCGCAGAGGCCACCGGATCGTCGGCCGGCGTGAGGATCTTGCGTCCGGTGGCGATCTGCTGGGCCGTGTAGAGCAGCGAGGCGGACTGCTGCTGCAGCGCGCCCACGCTCTGGTCGTAGATCATGTTGGTCGAGATGCGCATGGTGCGCTCCTGCTATCAGCGGCCGATCGCCAGCATTTCGTCGAACAGCGTCTGGGCGACCGACATCACCCTTGCCGATGCCTGGTACGCCTGCTGGAACCGGACCAGGTTGGCCGCTTCCTCGTCCAGATTGACACCCGACACCGAGTCGCGCGTGGCCTCGGCCTGGGCCAGCAGCGCGTCCTGCGCCTTCTCCCCGGCCTGCACCTCGCGCGCCTTGTTGCCCACCTTGCTGACGAGCTGGGCGTAGGCGTTGTTCAGCGTCGCGGTCGGCCGCCCGTTGGCATCGAACATCAGCTTGTCGGTCTGCAGCGCGCCCAGCAGCGCGGCATTGCGATTGTCGGCGATACCGTCCGTGTTCGGGCTGAAGCCGAAAGAATCGCCATCGGCCGGCGTTCCCGCAAGTGTGAAAGTGAAGCTGTAACCCACGGCTGCGGTCAGCGTGAAGGTCTTGCCGGTGCCGCTGGTCGCGGGGTCATAGCTGTTATCGGCGACCGGCGGGTTTCCTGAAGCGAGCGTGTAACCGGCGGGCACGCCGATCGTCCCGCCCGACCACGACAGGCTGAACGGGTTGAAGTCGGGTACGGTGCTTGCACCCGACACCATGCCGTCGGTGGACGACACCCGGATGTCGCCGATGCGGCCGCTGCCCGCGTTGCCCGCGACCGCAGCCACGGCGACCGGGCTCGCCGCGGCGACCTTGCGCGCATCGACGATGCCCATGCGGATCTCGCCTACCGCGCGGCGGGTGGGCTCGATCAGGTAGGTGCCGTCCGGGCCCGTCACGCTGGTCAGCTTCAGGCCCTGGAAGGTCTCGCCCTCGGCGAGCGTCCGCGCAGCCCCGGTCGTCAGGTTGGTCAGCGTGTAGTTTCCGCCGGCCACCGTCAATTCGTAACTGCTCGACGTCAGCGCACCGATCGCGGCCGGATCGATTTCGATGGTCGCCGCCGACGACTCCACCTGCGGGGCCGCCAGGCTGAAGAAATCCGCGCCCAGCATGCCGTCGAGGTCGACGCCGAGGCGGTGCTGGGCGTTGAAGGCCGCCGCCAGGCTGGTGGCGATCAGCCCGAGGTCGCGCTGTACCGTGCCGAGCGCCTCGCGCCGGAATGCGAGCATGCCGCCGAGGCTGCCGCCGGTGAGCAGACTCTCGGACAGCGGCGACGGCGTCCCGTCGCGTCCGATCAGCGTGACGCCGAAGCCGCCGCCCTCGCCAGTGCCGGGCGCGGTACCGAGCTGGGCGGCATCGTTGCCCAGCACGAGGCGCTGGCCGGAGCCGATGAACACCGACAGCGTGCCGTCGCTCTGTGGCAGGGTGGTGACGCGGACCAACTTGTTGAGCTCGGTGACCGCGCGGTCGCGCAGGTCGAGCAGGTCGTTCGCGGCCGCGCCGCCACTGGTGGCCCGCGAGTCGAGGATGCGCTGATTGAGTTCCGCGATCTCGCGCGCAAGGCTGTTGATGCCGGTGACGGTGGCGACGATGTCGGCATCGACGCCCTGGCCGATCTCTGCCAAGCGACCATCGAGAGCCTGGAAGCGAGTGACCAGTGCCTCGCCAGTCGACAACAGCGCCTGGCGCGAGGCCATATTGGTGGGATTGGCCGACACGTCCTGCACGGCGCCGAAGAACTCGCTCATCGCCGGCGACAGACCGACCGTGGGGTCGGCGAGCAGATTGTCGATCTGGCTCACCTGCAGGTTGTAGGCCGCGTACTCGGCACGCCGGTTGTCGCTCAACTGAACCTGGTTTTCCAGGTACTGGCTGTAGGAGCGCTGCACCGAGTCGACGACCGTGCCCTGGCCGAAGAAGGAACCACCCTTCAGCAAGGGCGTGGCGTTGCTCTGCTGTACCGTCTGGCGGTGGTAGCCGGGCGTCGCCGCGTTGGTGATGTTGTGCGACGTGGTCGACAACTGCGACTGGGCGGCGTAGAGACCGGTCAGTCCGATGTTCAGCAGGTTCGACATGGCGGTGTTCCTGATTCGCTGGGTCCAGCCTCGTTCAGCAAGATCCTTGCCAACGATTCAGCCGGCCGGCTGGGGCTCAGGCGACCACGGCGAGGGCGTTGCGCAAGGTGCTGCCACCGATGATGCGTGCCAGCTTGTCGGCATACATCGGGTCGGTGGCGTAACCCGCCTGCTGCAGTCCACGAGCGAAGCCGTCGGCGTCGCGCTGCCCCAGCACCGCTGCGTAGCGCGGGCTGTTGGTGAGCAGTCGTGCGTAGTCGGCAAACGATTCGGCGTACGAGCCGTAGGCGCGGAAGCGCGACTGCTCGACGTAGGCGCGGCCACCGGCATACTCGGTGGCGCCGACCGCTACCGTAAGCCCCTCCCAACTGCTGCCGGCCTTGATGTTGAACAGGTTGTGACTGGGGCTGCCGTTGGCGTGGCGAAGCTGCTTCTCGCCCCAGCCGGTTTCGAGTGCCGCCTGTGCGACCATGAACTGCGGCGGGATACCCGTCTTGCGGCTGGCCTCCAGCGCATGCGGCCACACATCGGCGACGAAATCACGCGCGCGCGAAGACAGCGAGCCGTTCGCCTCGCGCGCGCTGCGGATGGCGTCGGCGAGCTTGGCCTGCAGTGCAGCGCGCTCGGACACCGAAACCGCGTCGTCAACGTCGGCGCTCGCTCCCGGGAGCACCTCATCGACACCGCCCGCAGCGCCTTGCGGCAAGGCGGCAAG
>SHNC01000202.1 GCA_004295105.1 Betaproteobacteria bacterium
ACATCCCGCGGCGGCAGTCGGAACCGGCCGCATGATCCTTGTCGACACGTCGATCTGGATCGATCACCTGCGCGGATCCGACGCGCACCTCGCCGGCTTGTTGCGCGATGGGCGGGTGCTGATGCACCCGCATGTGCTCGGCGAAATCGCGCTGGGGAGCCTGAACAACCGTGCTGCGGTGCTGGGTGCGATGAGCGACCTGCCGCAGACGGTCGTGGCGACCGATGAGGAGGTGCTCGGCTTCATCGACACCCATGCGCTTTTCGGGCTGGGCATCGGCTACACCGACGCGCATCTGCTGGCTGCGGCCGTGCTCGCCCCCGGAACGCGTCTGTGGACGCGGGACAGGCGCCTGGGCGCTGCCAGCATCCGTTTCCGGCTGGCTTATGGTCTTGCGCACTGATCGCGCACAGGAATGCCGAGCGTTTCAGATCCTGATGATCGCATCGCTGCAGCGCGCCACCCGATGTTCATGCGTCATCAGTCGCATCGGCTCGACGAGCGCCTGCGCGACCCGAAGGCGGTCAAACGGGTCTTGATGATGGCTGGAGTCGGAGCGCGCCGGCGCCGGGATCAAGGCATCCTGCCCGGTCCGGAGGAACTGTACGAGTCGCTGCGGCAGCGGTGCCACCCCTGAACAAGAAAAAAGCCCCCGATATCGAAGGCTCGTTCCACTACTTGGCGGAGGCGGTGAGATTCGAACTCACGAGGGGCGTAAACCCCTGACGGTTTTCAAGACCGTTGCATTCAACCGCTCTGCCACGCCTCCGGAGCGCGCGGAGTATACACCACGGCATACTCCGCGCCACCCTGGGTCGGCTCATGTGCGAGGCGTCAGGCGCCGGCGCCCTGGATCCGCATGTCGAGGCGCTCGAGCAGGTTGCGGTCGCGCCCGGTCTGCGGGTTCGGGGTGGTCAACAGGCGGTCGCCGTAGAACATCGAGTTGGCGCCGGCCATGAAGCACAGGGCCTGCAGCGCTTCGTCCATGACCTCACGCCCGGCCGACAGCCGCACCATGGTGCGCGGCATGGTGATCCGCGCGACGGCGATCGTGCGCACGAACTCGAAAGGATCGATCGGATCGACCTTGCCCAGCGGCGTACCCTCGATCGGCACCAGATTGTTGATGGGCACCGACTCGGGATAGGGCTCGAGGTTGGCGAGCTGTGCGATCAGCGCGGCGCGGTGCGTGCGCGATTCGCCCATGCCGACGATGCCGCCGCTGCACACGTTGATGCCGGCGCTGCGCACGTTGTCGAGCGTGTCGAGGCGGTCCTGGTAGGTCCGCGTGCTGATGACCTTGCCGTAGTACTCGGGCGCGGTGTCGAGGTTGTGGTTGTAGTAATCGAGGCCGGCGTCCTTCAGCGCCTGCGCCTGCCCGGCATCGAGCATGCCGAGCGTCATGCAGGTCTCCAGGCCCATCGCCTTCACCTCGCGCACCATGGTCGACACCTTCTCCATGTCGCGCTCCTTGGGCGAGCGCCATGCGGCACCCATGCAGAAGCGTGTCGCGCCTTGCGCCTTGGCCGCCTGCGCGGCTTCCAGCACCTCGTCCAGCGGCATCAGCTTGCTCGCCTTCACCTCGGTGTCAAAATGCGCCGACTGCGAGCAGTAGCCGCAATCCTCGGCACAGCCGCCGGTCTTGATCGACAGCAGCGTGGAGAGCTGGATCTCGTTCGGGTCGAAATGCTCGCGGTGCGCCTGTTGCGCGCGGAACACGAGTTCCATGAAGGGCAGCGCGAACAGCGCCTCGACGTCTTCCACGCGCCAGCGTTGCGGACGCTCGGGCTGCTTGCCCGGCGCGGAACGGCGCAGGGCGTCGGGCGAGATGGTGGCGATGGTGTTCATGCTGTGTCCCTCGGGGTGTGTATGGTGTCGAAGATCGCGTGCAACGCTGGCACGTTAAGGTAAGGATAGATCGCCTCGGGCGTCGGGTCAGGCAGGCGAGGCACCAGGCCGAGGCAGGGTGCCGCGCCCAGGCCGTGAGCGAGCGCGTCGAGGTTCTGCGCGACGTAGGGCAGGTGCGGATCGACGGTGTTGGCCACCCAGCCGCACAGCCTCAGGCCACGTGCGCGCACCGCCTCGGCGGTCAGCAGCGCGTGGTTGATGCAGCCCAGCCGCAGGCCGACCACCAGCACCACCGGCAAGCCGAGGTCGCGGGCGAGATCGGCACTGTCCCAGTCGCCGCCGAAGGGTACACGAAACCCGCCCACTCCTTCCACGATCAGCAGGTCGGCGCGGGCGGCCAGCGCCGGCACCGCGCCCAGCAGTGCGTCGCGCCCGATCTCCCGCCCTTCGAGGGCGGCGGCGATGTGCGGCGAGCAGGCGGCCTCGAACTGGAAGGGGCCGACCTCCGCCGCGGTGAGCGCGATCGAGCTGGCCGCACGCAACGCCGCCACGTCCTCGTTGATGTGCTCGCCGTCGATGTCGTCCATGCCGGCGGCCACCGGCTTGATGCCGGCCACGCGCGCCCCGCCCTTCGCGAACGCCTTCACCAGCGCGGCGGAGATGCGCGTCTTGCCGATCTCGGTGTCGGTACCGGTGACGAAGAGGCCGTGCAATGCGGATCGTGTCGGGGAGGTCATGCAGTGTTGTCCTGGTTCGCCAGATTGTCGAGCGCGGCGCACAGCCGCTCGACGTCGTCGACGGTGTGGGCCGCACTCAGCGTGATGCGCAGGCGTGCGGTGTTGGCCGGCACGGTAGGCGGCCGGATGGCGGGCACCCACAGGCCGCACGCGTCGAGCCCGGCTGCCAAAGAGAGCGCCGCCCCATTGTCGCCGACGATCAGCGGCTGGATGGCAGTGGCGGAATCCGCCAGCCGCCAGCCAAGTCCGGGGTGGCGATCGGTGATCGCCTGCAGGCGCAAGCGCAGCAGGGCGATGAGCCGCTGCAGGTGCGCGCGCCTCCGGGCGCCCTCCTCGCCCGCGATCAGCGCGATGCTCGCGCGCAGCGCATGCGCCAACGCCGGCGGGGTGGCGGTCGTGTAGATGTAGCTGCGCGCCATCTGCACCAGCGCATCGATCACCGTCGGGTGGGCGGCGACGAAAGCGCCACCGATGCCGGCGGCCTTGCCGAGCGTGCCCATGTAGATGAAGCGCTCGCTGGTCAGCCCGAAGTGCGCCAGCGCGCCGCGCCCCCGCTCGCCGAGCACGCCGAAGCCGTGCGCGTCATCGACCACCAGCCAGGCATCGTGCCGCTCGGCCAGCGCCAGCAACTCGGGGAGCGGCGCCAGATCGCCGTCCATGCTGAACACCGCGTCGGTGACGATCAGCTTCACCGGCGTGTCGCAGGCGGCGAGCCGCGCCGCGAGCAGGTCGGCCCGATTGTGCGGATAGCGCCACATCTTCGCCTCGGCGAGCAGGCCGGCATCGATCAGCGAGGCGTGATTGAGCTTGTCGGCAAAGATCGTCGCCGCGCCGTCGCCCAACGTGGTCAGCAGGGCCAGGTTGGCCATGTAGCCGGTGCAGAAGCTCAGCGCCTCGCAGCCGGGGATACAGGGCGCGAGGAAAGCCGCCAGTTCCTCCTCGAGCACGGCGTGCGCGCGGCCGTGTCCGCTCACCAGATGCGATGCGCCGCTGCCCGCGCCCCACTGCCGAGCGCCCTCTGCCAGCGCCTCGATCAGCGCGGGATGGTTCGCCAGGCCGAGATAGTCGTTGCTGCAGAATGACAGCATGTCGCGCGCGCCGCCCTCGCCCGCCACACGTTGGTGCGGCGCGCAGGGCGTCTCGGCGATGCGGCGGCGGCGCTGCAACGAGGCCGCTTCGCGCTCACGCAACCGGTGGTTCAGGTGTGCGAGCAGCATGGATATCGGGTGTCTGGACCAGGGTGGCCTCGAGCGTGGCCAGCGTGCGCTGTGCGAGCCACTGCGCGAGTTCGTCGTCCAGCACATAAGGCGGCAGCAGGTAGACGGTGCGGCCGATCGGGCGAATCAGCAGCCCGCGTTCGCGGCCCGCCAGGTGGAAGCGCTCGGCGAAACGCTCGCCTGCGAAAGGCTCGCGCACGTCGAAGGCCCAGATCATGCCGCACTGGCGCAGGTGCTCGATGCGGACGTCGTCGCGCAGCGGGGCCAGCGCCGCGGTGAGCGCCTGTCCCACCGCGCGGTTGCGCCCGAGCACGCCATCGTCGGCAAAGCGGTCGAGCACCGCCAGCGCCGCCCGGCAGGCCAGCGCGTTGCCGGTGTAGGAGTGCGAATGCAGGAAGCCGCGCGCCACGTCGTCGTCGAGAAAGGCGCGGTAGACCGCATCGCGCGTCATCACCAGCGAAAGGGGCAGATAGCCGCCGCTGATGCCCTTCGACAGGCACACGAAATCCGGCCACAACGGCGGCTCGCCGGGCTCCGCAGCCTGCTCGAAGGCGAAGAAGCTGCCGGTTCGGCCACAGCCGACGGCGATCTCGTCGGCGATCAGATGCACGCCGAACTCGTCGCACAACGCGCGCAGCCCGCGCAGGTAGGCCGGGTCGTGCATCGCCATGCCGGCCGCGCATTGCACCAGCGGCTCGACGATCAGGGCGGCGATATGCGCGTGACGCCGCTCGAACAGCGCGCGTACTTCGGCAAGCGCCCTGGCGGCGACGTCGGCGGGCGACTCCCCTTCGCCTGCCAGACGCGCATCCGGCGACATCACCATGTGGGCCCGCAGCAGCAGCGGATCGTAGGCGTCGCGGAACACCTTGACGTCGGTGACCGCGAGCGCGCCGAGGGTTTCGCCGTGATAGCCCTGGCGCACGCAGACGAACTCGCGCTTTGCGTCCCGTCCGCTGTTGCGCCAGTAGTGGAAACTCATCTTGAGCGCGATTTCCACCGCCGAGGCACCGTCACTGGCATAGAAGACATGCCCCAGCACGTCGCCGGTGAGCGCCGACAGCCGCTCGGCGAGTTCCACCGCCGGGCCGTGGGTGCAGCCGGCCAGCATCACATGCGGCAGGCGTTCGAGCTGGTCGTGCAGCGCGGCGTTGATGCGCGCGTCGGCGTGGCCGAACAGATTGACCCACCACGAGCTGTTGGCATCGAAGTAGCGCCGACCCTCGTAGTCCTCCAGCCACGGTCCTTTCGCGCGCGCGATCGGCAGTGGCGGCACCGCCGTCATGGCGCGCTGCATCTGCGTGCATGGATGCCAGACGTGCGCGAGGCTGCGCTGTTGCCACGCATGGTTGAGGCCGTGGTCACTGGCGAGCGGAGGCGTTACTGCCGGGATCAAGGTGCTGCGCCCTTCATTTTGCATTAATAATTACGGAATCTAATCGGGCCTGCTGCGCCGCGTCAAGCCACTGTCCGGCCCACGGAATCGCCCTGCGCCCGCTGATGTCATCAGGCCATGACGCGGGAACGTCGTCGCATGCCGGTTGGCGGCCGCCATCGTCGCCCGGCCCCGGACGGTGCCCGCATCGCCGATCGGTTTCACGCAAGTTCGAACAGCGCGATCGACTCGACGTGCGAGGTCTGCGGGAACATGTTGGCGATCCCCGCCCCGCGCAGCGCGTAGCCCTTCTCGTGCACCAGCACGGCCGCGTCGCGCGCGAGCGTGGCAGGATTGCACGAGACGTAGACGATGCGTCGCGGCAATTGTTGCGCGCCGAGCGCCTTCACCACCGCGATGGCGCCCTCGCGCGGAGGGTCGATCAACAGCTTGTCGAGTCGCCCGAGCACCGCCAGGCTGTCCTCGGTCGCTTCGAACAGATTGGCCGCATGAAACTCGCTTCGCCCACCAAGGCCGTTGCGGCGCGCGTTGTCGCGGGCGCGCGCCACCAGCACCTCGCTGCCCTCGATCCCCACCACCGTCGCGCCCCTGCGCGCGATCGGCAGGCTGAAGTTGCCCAGCCCGCAGAACAGATCGGCAATGCGCTCGCCCGGTTGCGGGCCGAGCAACTGCATCGAGCGCCGGATCAGCAGCCGGTTGATGTGGATGTTCACCTGGGTGAAATCGGTCGGCAGGAAATCCAGCCGCACATCGAACTCGGGCAAGGTATAGGTGAGGCCGGGGCCATCCTTGGGTTGCAGCGGCGCGGCGGTGTCGGGGCCGCCGGCCTGAGTCCACACCTGCACCCCCTCGCTGGCGGCGAACGCAGCAAGTCTTGTCGTGTCGCGCGCGTCGAGCGGCAGCAGGTGGCGGAACACCAGCACCGTCGTGGCCTCGGTGACCGCGACCTCGATCTGTGGCAGCCGATCGGCGATCGACAGGCCGGCGATCAGCTCGCGCAGGCGCGGCAGCAGCGCCGACACGTGCGCCGGCAGGATGTCGCACGAGCGCATGTCGATGATGTAGCTCGATCGGCGCTCGTGGAAACCCACCCGCACGCCGCCTTTGCTCGGCACCAGCCGCACGCTCAGCCGGGCGCGATCGCGGTAGCGCCACGCCGGACCGTGGATCGCCGGATAGATGATCTGCGGCTGCACGCCGCCGATGTGCCGGAGCGCGTCCTCCAGCACACGCTGCTTGGCTGCGGCCTGCGCCACCGGGTCCAGGTGCTGCATGGAACAGCCGCCGCAGGTGCCGAAATTGGGGCAGCGCGGCGCGACACGCTGGGCGCTGGCGTGCAGCACGCGCACCGCGTCGGCCTGCTCGTA
>SHNC01000169.1 GCA_004295105.1 Betaproteobacteria bacterium
GTGCCCTACGTGCTGCGCGCCAAGCTCGGCGGGCCGCTGTTCTCCGGCATGCGTTTCACCGAACGCGGCACGCTGGACCTGCCGGCGCTCGACAGGCCGGTACGCTGAAAGGCACGCCGCGCCACACCACGAGGAGACGGAACCATGACGCTACCCCCGCTCGAAGACGCCCTGCTCGCGGTCGACGACCGCGTCGCGACGCTGACGCTGAACCGCGACGACGTGCGCAACGCGCTCACCGGCACCCGGCTGATCGACGACATCGTGGCGGTGGCCGAGTGGGTGAACCGCTGCGACGACGTGTCGGTGCTGGTGCTCGCGGCCAACGGCTCCGCCTTCTCGGCCGGCGGCAACGTCAAGGACATGGCGGCGCGCGGCGGCGACTTCGCCGGCGGCGTGGCCGAGGTGGCCGAGCGCTACCGGCGCGGCATCCAGCGCATCCCGCTGGCGATCCAGGCCATCGAGGTGCCGGTGATCGCGGCGGTGAATGGGCCTGCGATCGGCGCCGGCTGCGATCTCGCCAACATGGCCGACGTGCGCATCGCATCGCGCCGCGCGAAGTTCGGCGAGACCTTCCTGAACCTCGGCATCATTCCGGGCGACGGCGGCGCCTGGTTCATGCAGCGGCTGATCGGCTACCAGCGCGCCTTCGAGCTCACGCTGACCGGGCGCATCGTCGATGCCGACGAGGCGAAGGCGATCGGCCTGGTGCTGGAGGTGGTCGAGCCCGAGCAACTGATGGCGCGCACCCTGGAGCTGGCGACGCGCATCGCGGCGCAGCCGCCGAAAGCCACGCGGCTCACCAAGCGCCTGATGAAGATGGCGCAGCGCATGGAGCTCAAGGACTTCCTCGACCTGTGCGCCGGCTTCCAGGGCATGTGCCACAACGAGCCGGAGCATCTCGAGGCCCTCAACCGCATGCTGGCCAGAAGCTGAGTGCCGCCATGGCGCATCACGTCTCGCTCGACGCCCCCTTCGTCGCCCCCGCCCGCTTCCACGAGCCTGCCCTCGCGCTGGAGCGCGTGCGCGGCATCTACGACGCCAGCGTCGCCCATCTGCGCGGCGCGCTGCAACGCTACGTGGCCGGCGACGACGTCGGCCGCCACGTGCGCGCCTGCTACCCCTTCGTGCGCGTGCGCACCGAGACGGTGGCGCGCGCCGACTCGCGCCTGTCCTACGGCTTCGTCGCCGGGCCGGGCATGTACGAGACCACGCTGACGCGGCCCGACCTCTTCGACGACTACTATCTCGAGCAATTCCGCCTGCTGCTGCAGAACCATCACGTCGAAATCGAGATCGGCACCAGTTCGCAGCCCATTCCGGTGCATTTCTCGCTCGCCGAGCAGGAGCACCTCGAAGGCCATCTCGCGCCCGAGCGCCGCCAGTTGCTGCGCGACCGCTTCGACCTGCCCGACCTCGCGGCGATGGACGACGGCATCGCCAACGGCACCTTCGAGCCGCGCCCGGGCGAGCCGCACCCGCTGGCGCTGTTCACGGCGCCGCGGGTCGATTACTCGCTGCACCGGCTGCGTCATTACACCGGCACGCTGCCCGAGCATTTCCAGAACTTCGTGCTGTTCACCAACTACCAGTTCTACATCGACGAGTTCATCGAGCTCGGCCACGAATACATGGCCGACGGCTCGGGGTCGCACGACTATGTCGCCTTCGTCGAGCCGGGCAACGTCGTGACGCGTCGCGACGGCATGACGCCCGAGCCCGGCGACGAACTGGGCGCGGAGCCGCCGCGCCTGCCGCAGATGCCCGCCTACCACCTGGTGCGCAAGGACCGCGCCGGCATCACGATGGTGAATATCGGCGTCGGCCCGGCCAACGCCAAGACCATCACCGACCACATCGCGGTGCTGCGGCCGCATGCCTGGATCATGCTCGGCCACTGTGCCGGGCTGCGCAACAGCCAGCAGTTGGGCGACTACGTGCTCGCCCACGGCTATGTGCGCGAGGACCACGTGCTCGACGAGGACCTGCCGCTGTGGGTGCCGATCCCGCCGCTGGCCGAAGTGCAGCTCGCCCTCGAAGGCGCGGTGGCCGACGTCACGCAATGCAGCGGCTACGAGCTGAAACGGCTGATGCGGACCGGCACGGTCGCCAGCACCGACAACCGCAACTGGGAACTGCTGCCCTCGCACGGCATGGCCTCCAGCCCGGAACGGCGCTTCAGCCAGAGCCGCGCAGTGGCGCTGGACATGGAATCGGCCACCATCGCCGCCAACGGCTTCCGCTTCCGCGTGCCCTACGGCACGCTGCTGTGCGTCAGCGACAAGCCGCTGCACGGCGAGATCAAGCTGCCCGGCATGGCCGACCAGTTCTACCGCGAGCGCGTCGACCAGCACCTGCGCATCGGCATCCGTGCCATCGAACGGCTGCGCGATCAGGGCGTGGACCGGCTGCACAGCCGCAAGCTGCGCAGCTTCGCCGAGGTCGCGTTCCAGTAGCCCACCGATGCTCCGCCGATCCGGCACAGCGCCACGCCCCGTGGGAGCGGACCTGGCCGCGATGCTGCGCTGTCTCGCCGCCGGAATTTACGAACCGTAACCCTGGCTCAGCCAGTCCACCAGGCGCAGGCCGCGCGCTTTCGGCTTCTGTGCCGCCTGGCGGCGGGCATACACCTCGTTGAGCAGCACCTCGCCGCCGGCCAGGCGCTGCAGCGTCATGCGGCGCGCGAAGGTCTCGGTCGAGCCCGGATGCAGGCCGATGACGATGACGCCGGTGTGCGGCAGGGCCTCGGACAACAGGCGCAGCATCTCGTCGGCCGAGGTCGGGTCCAGCGCATCGAGCGCGCTGCCGAGCACGATCCAGCTCGGCGCGTTGAGCAGCAGGCGGGCGAAGGACAGGCGCTGCTGCTCGGCGCCGCTCAGCACGCGCGACCAGTCGGCGGACTCGTCCAGGCGGTCGGCGAGGTGAGCGAGCCTGACGCGGCCGAGCGCCCCGCGCAGCAGGGCGTCGACATGGCGGTTGGTGCGCTGCGGGAACGCGAGCGTCTCGCGCAGCGTGCCCACGGGGAGGAAGGGACGCGCGCCCACCGCGATCATGCCGCTGTCGGCCGGCAGCGCCACCTGCCCGCGCCCCCACGGCCAGATGCCGGCCAGCACGCGGAACAGCGCCGCGGCGGCATCGGGGTCGCCGTCGACCAGCACATGCTCGCCGGGCAGCACCTCGACGTGGAGCGCAGGCAGCAGCGCCGTGCCGTCCGGCGCGGCGATCCACAGGTCGCTGACGCCGAGCCGCGACTGGGCGCTGCGGTCGAGATTGATCGCGGTGTCGCCGCTGCGTCCCGCTTCGGTGGCAGCCGTGCGGACGGCGTCCTCCAGCGCCAGCACGCGTTCCACCGAAGCGCGCCATTCGGCCAGCCGCGGCAGGTTGTCCACCGGCCAGGACAGCGCCGCAGTGACCTGCTGGAAGGCCTGCGCCGACTGCATCAGCCCGCCCAGCGTCAGGAGGCCGCCGAGAAAGCGCGGCGTGCTCACCAGGATGGGAAACACCGGCGCGAGGATGGTGTAGGCGGAGGAGAAGGCCAGCAGCCGCGCCAGGCCGGCGGACTGCGCATGCCAGGACTGCACGATGGTCTCGAACAGCGCCCCCAGCCGGCCGCGCTCGATCGCCTCGCCGCGCGCCAGCGAGATTGCCTCGCCCAGTTCGCGCGCCCGCACCAGGCCGAAGCGGAAATCCGCCTCGCGCGTCTGGCGCGTATCGGTGGCGCGCACCAGCGGCCGCCCGAGCATGAAGGCCACGCCCGAGCCGAGGGCGGCATAGGCGATGGCGAGGAAGACCAGGTGGCCGGGCACATCGACCCCGGCGAGCTCGATGCGGCCCGACAGCGACCACAGGATGTCGACGAAGGTGACCAGCAGCAGCACGCAGTAGAACAGCGAGTTGGCGAGGTCGAACGCGGCCTCAGTGGCGATGCGGACGTCCTCGGCGATGCGGCCGTCGGGGTTGGCATGGTCGCCGGGGATCAGCGCCGCCTGGTAGTGGCGCGCATCCTCCATCCAGTGGCCGACGACGTGCCGGGTGAGCCAGCGCCGCCAGTCGAGCTGCAGCCAGCGGCGCACGACCAGATGCAGGGCGTTGACGGCGATGGAGCCGAGCACGATCAGCACGAAGACGAGGATCTGCTCCATCGCGCGCTCGGTGGAACGGCGCTCGAGGGCATCGAACAGGTCCGCGTTCCACAGGTTGAGGCGGATCGCCAGCCCCACCTGGCACACCACCAGCAAGGCCAGCAGCAGCGTCAGCAGCCGCGGCCGCCAGCGCCCCTCCGCCGACCAGTAGGGGCCCGCCAGGCGCATGAAGTCACGGAAGAAGCGCAGCGAGCGGGCGTTGGCCTCGGCCGGATTCATCGCCGTGCCTCCGTGGCGTACCGGCACGGCGGACGAACCGTACTCCCGCCCTGCTCAGGCTGCATGCGCACCACTCGGGCGGGAAGGGAATGACCCATGGCGGAGGAAAGTTGAGTCGGTTCGCGATCGAGTATTTCGGCTTCCGTGACCTAGGTCAATTGCTGCACTGCACGACGCGATTATCTTGAATCGTCGCCTGCGCGCCGGCGCGCGGCGGGCGTCCTCATCCGCAGGGGATCGTCATGAAGCACATGTTCACCATAGACGGCAACGAGGCGACTGCCTCGGTCGCCTTTCGCGCGTCCGAAGTGATCGCCATCTACCCGATCACCCCGTCGTCCACCATGGGCGAGCTGTCCGACGAGTGGGCGGCACAAGGCAAGCCCAACATCTGGGGCAGCGTACCGCGCGTGGTCGAGCTGCAGTCCGAGGGCGGCGCTGCCGGCACCGTCCATGGCGCGCTGCAGGCCGGCGCGCTGGCGACGACCTTCACCGCGTCGCAGGGCCTGCTGCTGATGATCCCCAACATGTACAAGATCGCCGGCGAGCTGACACCGACGGTGTTCCATGTCGCGGCGCGCGCGATCGCCACCCATGCGCTGTCGATCTTCGGCGACCACTCCGACGTCATGGCCACGCGCGGCACCGGCTTCGCGCTGCTGTCCTCCGCCTCGGTGCAGGAGGCGCACGACTTCGCCGCCATCGCCACCGCCGCCACGCTCGCGGGCCGCATCCCGGTGCTGCATTTCTTCGACGGCTTCCGCACCTCGCACGAGGTGGCGAAGATCGAGGCCATCGCCGACGACACGCTGCACGCGCTGCTGCCGGACGCGCTGATCGCCGCGCACCGCGCGCGCGCGCTGTCGCCCGAGCACCCGGTGATCCGCGGCACCTCGCAGAACCCCGACGTCTTCTTCCAGGCGCGCGAGGCGCAGAACCCGCTGTTCGACGCCTTCCCCGGCGTGGTGCAGCAGGCCATGGACCGCTTCGCCGAGCTGACCGGCCGCCGCTACCGCCTGTTCGACTATGTCGGTGCGCCCGATGCCGAGCGCGTGATCGTGCTGATGGGTTCGGGCGCGGAGACGGTGGAGGAAACCGTCGAGCACCTCGTCCGCCGCGGCGAGAAGGTCGGCCTGCTCAAGGTGCGCCTGTTCCGCCCCTTCACGCCGGCCGCGCTGCTCGCCGCGCTGCCCGTCAGCGTGCGCACGATCGCGGTACTCGACCGCTGCAAGGAACCCGGCGCCGACGGCGAGCCGCTGTTCAAGGACGTGATGGTGGCGCTGGCCGAAGACCAGGCGGGCGACGGTGCGCGCTTCGCCGCGATGCCGAAGCTGATCGGCGGCCGCTACGGCCTCGGCTCCAAGGAGTTCAACCCGGCGATGGTGAAATCGGTGTTCGACGAGCTGGGCACGACCCTCAGCGGCAGGCCGCCGCGCCGCCGCTTCACCGTCGGCATCGAGGACGACGTGACCGGCCTGTCGCTGCCCTTCGATGCCGCCTTCCGCACCGACGCCGCGCACGAAGGCTTCGCCGCGGTGTTCTACGGCCTTGGTTCGGACGGCACGGTGTCGGCCAACAAGAACTCGATCAAGATCATCGGCGACGAAACGGATCTGTTCGCGCAGGGCTACTTCGTCTACGACTCGAAGAAATCCGGCGCAATGACCGTGTCGCACCTGCGCTTCGGCCCGCGGCCGATCCGCTCCGCCTATCTCACCGGCGACGGCGACGCGCGCTTCGTCGCCTGCCACCAGCCGCTGTTCCTCGACAGCCACGATCTGCTGTCGCACGCCGCGCCCGGTGCAGTGTTCCTGCTCAACACCAGCGTGCCGCCCGAACGCGCGTGGGATGCGCTGCCGATGACGATGAAGCGGCAACTGGTGGACAAGCACATCGCCTTCCACGTCATCGACGCCTACAAGGTGGCTGATGAAGCGGGCATGGGTCGGCGCATCAACACCGTGATGCAGACCTGCTTCTTCGCCATCTCCGGCATCCTGCCGCAGGCGCAGGCGATCGCGGCGATCAAGCGCGCGGTGGAGAAGACCTACGGCCGCAAGGGCCGGCGCATCGCCGAGCTGAACTGCCGTGCGATCGACACCACCGTCGCCCGCCTGCACCAGGTGGACGTGCCGGCCGCGCTCGACGCCACTGCAAGCGAGTCCGC
>SHNC01000078.1 GCA_004295105.1 Betaproteobacteria bacterium
AGTGGGGCAACTTGCCGCCTTCGGCATGTACGACGACGAGGCGCCGAGCGCCGGCGTCATCACCGGCATCGGCCGCGTGCAGGGCGTCGAATGCATGATCGTGGCCAACGACGCCACGGTGAAGGGCGGCACCTACTACCCGATGACGGTCAAGAAGCACCTGCGTGCGCAGGAGATCGCCGAGCAGAACAATCTGCCCTGCGTCTATCTGGTCGACTCGGGCGGAGCCTTCCTGCCCAGACAGGACGAGGTCTTCCCCGACCGCGACCACTTCGGCCGCATCTTCTACAACCAGGCCAACATGTCGGCCAAGGGCATCCCGCAGATCGCGGTGGTGATGGGTTCGTGCACCGCGGGCGGCGCCTACGTGCCGGCGATGTCGGACGAAACGGTCATCGTCAAGAACCAGGGCACGATCTTCCTCGGCGGCCCGCCGCTGGTGAAGGCGGCCACCGGCGAAGTGGTGAGCGCGGAAGACCTCGGCGGCGGCGATGTGCACACGCGTCTGTCGGGCGTGGCCGACCACCTGGCCGAGAACGACACCCACGCGCTGTCGATCGCGCGCCGCATCGTGGCGAATCTCAACCGGGTGAAGCCGATCGGCGTCGCGCTGGGGACGGGCGAGGAACCGATCTACGATCCGGAAGAGATCTACGGCATCGTCCCCACCGACACGCGCAAGCCCTACGACATCCGCGAGATCATCGCGCGCGTGGTCGACGGCTCGCGCTTCGACGAGTTCAAGGCGAGATACGGCACCACGCTGGTCACCGGCTTCGCCCAGCTCCACGGCTACCCGGTGGGCATCGTCGCCAACAACGGCATCCTGTTCGGCGAATCGGCGCAGAAGGGCGCGCACTTCATCGAACTGTGCGGCCAGCGCGGCATTCCGCTGCTGTTCCTGCAGAACATCACCGGCTTCATGGTCGGGCGCAAGTACGAGAACGGCGGCATCGCCAAGGACGGCGCCAAGATGGTGACCGCGGTCGCCACCGTGCAGGTGCCCAAGATCACCACCCTGATCGGCGGCAGCTTCGGCGCCGGCAACTACGGCATGTGCGGCCGCGCCTACAGCCCGCGTTTCCTGTGGATGTGGCCCAACTCGCGCATCAGCGTCATGGGCGGCGAACAGGCGGCAAGCGTGCTCGCCACCGTGCGCCGCGACGGTATCGAGGCCAAGGGCGGCGCCTGGAGCAAGGACGACGAAGAAGCTTTCAAGGCGCCGATCCGCGACCAGTACGAAGCCCAGGGCCACCCTTACTACGCCACCGCGCGGATGTGGGACGACGGCGTGGTCGATCCGGCGCAGACGCGGCGCGTGCTCGGCCTCAGCCTGTCCGCCGCGCTGAACGCGCCGATCCAGCCGACCAAGTTCGGCGTGTTCCGGATGTGACGGGAGCGAAGCAGACATGAGCTACGAGACCCTGGAAATCCGCCGCGACGGCGGCGTGGCGACGATCTGGATGAACCGTCCGGACGTGCACAACGCCTTCAACGCGCAACTGATCGCCGACCTCACCGCAGCCTGCCGCGAGATGGATGCCGACGACACGGTGCGCGCGGTGGTGCTGGCCGGGCGCGGCAAGAGCTTTTCCGCCGGCGCCGACCTCAACTGGATGAAGGCTGCGGGCCAGGCCAGCGAGGCGGAGAACTTCGCCGATGCGATGAAGCTCGCCGGCATGCTGCGCACCCTGGCCGAGATGCGAAAGCCCACCATCGCCCGCGTGCATGGCGCGGCGCTCGGCGGCGGCATGGGCCTGGCCAGCGCCTGCGACATCTGCGTGGCGGGCGACAAGGCGGTGTTCGCGACCTCGGAAGTCAAGTTCGGCATCATCCCGTCGGCAATCAGCCCCTACGTGATCCGCGCCATCGGCGAGCGCCAGGCCTATCGCTACTTCCAGACCGCCGAGCGCATCGGCGCCGCGCGCGCCGGCCAGATCGGCCTCGCGCACGAAGTCGTCGCGACCGAGGAGATCGACGCCAAGGTGCAAGAAGTGGTCGACGCACTGCTGCAGGGCGGGCCGAAGGCGCAGGCGGCGGCCAAGGACCTGATCCGCGCGGTGGCGAACCGGCCGGTGGGCGACGCGGTAGTGGAAGACACCGCGCGCCGCATCGCCGGGCTGCGCGCCACGCCGGAAGCGAAGGAAGGGCTGGACGCCTTCCTGTCGAAGCGGCCGGCGGCGTGGGTGCCGCAGGGGTGAGAAAGGTTTAGCGCCCTCCCCTTCAAGGGGAGGGTTGGGGTGGGGATGGGGTTGCGTAGGGCGGACGAACCCCATCCCCCTCCTAGCCTCCCCCTTGAAGGGGGAGGAACTGAAACCCGCCGCCAGGCCGTAGTGGTGGCACCAGCGCGCAGGGAGCACAGCATGGACTTCATCTACGCATGGAGCAGCAAGCTCGATTCCCTGAGCCCCTTGCTCGACTGGCGCGACCTCCCGCTGAACATGGCCTCGCTGGCCGCACTGGCGGCCGGGCTGGGATGGGCGAGCGGGCTGCGGCTGTATGCGCTGGTGTTCGTGCTCGGTGCACTGGGACGTTTCGGTGGCGTGCATCTGCCGGGCGACCTGCAGGTGCTCACGCATCCGCTGGTGCTGGGCCTGTCGGGGCTGATGCTGTTCGTTGAATTCTTCGCCGACAAGCTGCCCTGGCTGGATTCGCTGTGGGATGCGGTGCATACCTTCATCCGCATCCCCGCCGGTGCCGCGCTCGCCGCAGCGGTGATGGGCGACCAGGGCAGCGCGGCGCAGGTGGCGGCGGCACTGGCCGGCGGCACGCTGGCGGCGGGCACGCACTTCGCCAAGGCGGGCGCACGCATGGCGATCAACGCCTCGCCCGAGCCGGTGACCAACGTCGGCACCTCGCTCGGCGAGGACGCGCTGTTCGCCGGCGGGCTGTGGATGCTGCTGCACCAGCCGCTGTGGTTCCTGGTGGCGCTGGGGGTGTTCCTGCTGCTGGCGCTGGTGCTGATCCTGCTGCTGTGGCGCTTCATCGGACGATTGTTCCGGCCGCGAGTGCGGCCTGGAACCACATGAAATGAGAGAGAGGCTGGAGACGACATGTTCGACAAGATCCTGATCGCAAACCGCGGTGAAATCGCCTGCCGCGTCATCAAGACGGCGCGCCGCATGGGCATCAAGACGGTGGCGGTGTATTCCGAGGCCGACGCCAATGCGCGCCACGTGCGTCTGGCCGACGAGGCGGTGTTGATCGGCCCGGCGGCCGCGCGCGAGAGCTACCTGGTGGTCGACAAGATCATCGCCGCGGCCAAGGCGACGGGCGCGCAGGCCATCCACCCCGGCTACGGCTTCCTGTCCGAGAACGAGGACTTCTGCGAGGCCTGCGAGCGCGAAGGCATCGTCTTCATCGGTCCGCCGGTGGCAGCCATCCGCGCCATGGGCTCGAAGTCCGAAGCCAAGAAGCTGATGGAGGCGGCCAAAGTGCCGCTGACCCCCGGCTACCACGGTGACCAGCAGGAACCCGCCTACCTGCACCAGCAGGCCGACGCCATTGGCTACCCGGTGCTGATCAAGGCCGCGGCCGGCGGCGGCGGCAAGGGCATGCGCCTGGTGGACAGGTCCGAGGACTTCATCGACCTGCTCGCCTCGTGCAAGCGCGAGGCGATCTCCAGCTTCGGCGACGACCACGTGCTGGTCGAGAAGTACATCACCCGCCCGCGCCACATCGAGATCCAGGTGTTCGGCGACAGCCACGGCAACGTGGTGTATCTGTTCGAGCGCGACTGCTCGGTACAGCGCCGCCACCAGAAGGTGCTGGAGGAAGCGCCCGCGCCCGGCATGACGCCCGAGCGCCGCGCGGCGATGGGCAAGGCGGCGGTCGAGGCGGCGAAGGCGGTGGGCTACGTCGGCGCCGGCACGGTGGAATTCATCGCCAACCAGGACGGCTCGTTCTACTTCATGGAGATGAACACCCGTCTGCAGGTCGAGCACCCGGTCACCGAGATGATCACCGGGCTCGATCTGGTCGAATGGCAGTTGCGCGTCGCCTCGGGCGAGAAGCTGCCGCTGGCGCAGGAACAGTTGCAGATCCGCGGCCATGCGCTAGAGGCGCGAATCTACGCCGAAGACCCGGCAAAGGGCTTCCTGCCTTCCACCGGCAAGCTGGTGCACCTGGCGCCGCCCGCCGAAGGGCTGCATGTGCGCGTCGACACCGGCGTCGAGGAAGGCGACGAGATCAGCCCGCACTACGACCCGATGATCGCCAAGCTGATCGTGTGGGACATCAACCGCGACCGCGCGCTCGCCCGCATGCTGCAGGCGCTGGCCGACTACCGCGTGGTGGGCGTAGCCAACAACATCGAGTTCCTGTCGCGCCTGACCGCCTGCCCGGCGTTCGCCACCGCGGACCTCGATACCGGCCTCATCGAGCGCGAGAAGGCCTACCTGTTTCCCGAAGGCGAGACGGTGCCCGACGACGTGTGGCGGGTCGCCGCGCTCGCCGAGCTGGTGCGCGAAGGCCAGCGCGCAGGGGACGCGGCACGCAGCCATCGCGACCCGCTGTCGCCCTGGCATGCGCGCGACGGCTGGCGCCTGAACGCATCGGCGAAGCGCGAGCTGGTGTTCCGCCTCGGCGAACTGCAGCAGATCGTGGGCGTCGATTACCTGCCGGGGCGCTACCGGCTCACGGTCGGCGGGCGCAGCGTGGAGGCGCGCGGCGAACTCAATCCGCGTGGCCTGCTGCGCGTCGAAATCGACGGCCTGCGCATGGAGGCGACCGTGATCGTCGGCGCCGAAAAGCGCCACGTCTTCCTGCAGGGCCGCACCTGGCCGCTGACCCGTGTCGATCCGCTGACGCACACCGGCGAGGGTGCCGGGGCCGAGGGCGGCTTGCTGGCGCCGATGCCGGGCAAGGTCATCGCGCTGGTCGCCGCCGAAGGCGCGAAGGTGGAGAAGGGCGCGCCGCTGCTGATCCTGGAGGCGATGAAGATGGAGCACACCATCACCGCCCCCGCGGCCGGCACGGTGAAGGCCTTCAGGTTTGCGGTGGGCGACCAGGTGGGCGACGGCGCCGAGCTGGTGGAGTTCGAGGCCGAAGCCGCTTGAGGCGATCGCAGACAGAAAAAAGAGGAGAGAGGACGACACGATGAGCAACCTGAGCTATGTCCATGGCGCATCCGACAAGCAACTGATCGGCCAGACCATCGGCCGCTTCTTCGACGAGGCCTGCGCGCGCCATGCCGAGCGCGACGCGCTGGTGGTGCGCCACCAGGCGGTGCGCCTGAGCTATGCCGCGCTGAAGCAGAAGGTGGATGCGCTGGCTTGCGGGCTGATGCGCCTCGGCCTGGAGCCGGGCGAGCGGGTCGGCATCTGGTCGCAGAACAATGCCGAATGGGCGCTGACCCAGTTCGCCACCGCCAAGGCCGGCCTGGTGCTGGTCAACATCAACCCGGCCTACCGCCGTTCCGAACTGGAATACGCGCTGAACAAGGTCGGCTGCCGCGCGCTGATCCTGTCGCCGGCGTTCAAGACCAGCAACTACCTCGAGATGATCGCCGACCTCGCGCCCGAGCTCGGTCACTGCGAACCCGGGCTGCTGCGCAGCCACCAGTTGCCGACGCTCGAATTTGTCATCCGCATGGGCGCCGAGCGCAGCCCCGGCATGCGCAACTTCGACGACCTGCTGGCGGCGCCGACGCGCGAGGAACTCACCGCGCTGGCGCTGCGCGGCGAGAAGCTGCAGTTCGACGACCCGATCAACATCCAGTTCACCTCGGGCACGACCGGCCACCCCAAGGGCGCCACGCTGTCGCACCACAACATCCTCAACAACGGCTACTTCGTCGGCGAGGCGATCCGCCTGGTGCCGGGCGACCGGCTGTGCATCCCGGTGCCGCTGTACCACTGCTTCGGCATGGTGATGGGCAACCTCGGCTGCCTGACCCACGGCGCGACCATGGTCTATCCGGCCGAAGCCTTCGAGCCGCTGTCCGTGCTGGAGGCGGTGGCGGCGGAGCGATGCACCGCCCTGTACGGCGTGCCGACGATGTTCATCGCCGCGCTCGACCATCCGCGCTTCGCCGAATTCGACCTCGCCAGCCTGCGCACCGGCATCATGGCCGGCAGCCCGTGCCCGATCGAGGTCATGAAGCGCGTCATCGAGCGCATGAACATGCGCGAGGTGACCATCGCCTACGGCATGACCGAGACCTCGCCGGTGAGCTTCCAGAGCGGCACCGACGACCCCATCGACCGCCGCGTGTCCACCGTGGGCCGCATCCAGCCGCACCTGGAAGTGAAGATCGTCGACAACGACGGCTGCGTCGTGCCGCGCGGCATGCCCGGCGAGCTGTGCACCCGTGGCTACTCGGTGATGCTCGGCTACTGGGGCGACGAGGCGAAGACGAAGGAGGCGATCGACGGCGGCGGCTGGATGCACACCGGCGACCTCGCGGTGATCGACGACGCGGGCTACTGCAACATCGTCGGGCGCATCAAGGACATGGTGATCCGCGGCGGCGAGAACATCTACCCGCGCGAGATCGAGGAATTCCTCTACTCGCACCCGAAGATCC
>SHNC01000071.1 GCA_004295105.1 Betaproteobacteria bacterium
CGACTCGCAGTATCTGCGCCACCATCATGGCGATGCGCGGGCTGGAGAGCGTCTTCTGGAAGTAGCTGGAGACGCGGCGCTTGAGGTTCTTGGCCTTGCCGACGTAGAGGACCTTGTCCTCGGCGCCGATCATGCGATAGACGCCGGGCTCCTCGGTGAGGGTGCGGAGGAAGGTCTTGGCGTCGAAGGCGGGGGTGGGGGTGGGCGTCTGGTCGGTCATGTTGCGTCGCTTTGCGTACTACGAAGACATACGCAAAGATGCGGAGCCAGCGTAGGAACTCCCTCCCCTTCAAGGGGAGGGCTGGGGTGGGGATGGGGTTCAGCAACTGCGGCTCTCGCGCCACCCCATCCCCCTCCCAACCTCCCCCTTGAAGGGGGAGGAGCACAGAGCCACCCGGATTATCCGCCCTTGCGCAGCACTTCGGTGCGTTGCTGGCCGATCGTTGCCGCGGTCATCGTCGGCGCGTTGCTCGTGTCTTCCGGTATGACCATGACCCGCTCGCGCGCCTCGACGTAGGCGGCATGGAGTTCCAGGGCGAAGGGATCGGCCAGCCAGGCGGGTCGCGCGCCAGTCGGCACGATCGCCGCGAGCCGCGCCAGGTTTTCGCGGTCGGGAACCGGGGCCCAGCGATCGAGCAGTTCTTCGGCGAGATCGGGGCGGTTGCACACCAGCAGCATGTCGCAGCCGGCGGCGTAGGCGGCCTTGGCGCGGCCGACAATATCGCCGGCGACACGGGCGCCTTCCATATTGAGGTCGTCGCTGAAGATCACGCCCTTGAAGCCGAGGCGTTCGCGCAGCACCGTCTGCAGCCAGAACGGCGAGAAGCCGGCGGGCAGCGGGTCGGGGCTGGGATCGGCGTTGGGGTAGATGACGTGGGCGGGCATCACGCCGGCGAGCTGGCGGCCGAGGCGGTGGCGGTAGGGGGCGATGTCTTCGGCCCAGATCGTGTCGAAGTCGCGCGGGTCGACCGGGACGTCGTGGTGCGAATCGGCTTCGACAGAGCCGTGACCGGGGAAGTGTTTGCCGACACAGCCCATGCCGGCTTCCGCCATACCGGCGACCAGCGCCTGCGCGAGCGCGGCGACGGCGGCCGGGGCGCGGTGGAAGGCGCGGTTGCCGATGGCGCGGCTGACGCCATAGTCGAGGTCGAGCACCGGCGTGAAGCTGATGTCGACGCCGTGGGCGAGCAATTCGGCGGCGAGCACGTAGCCGGTGGCGCGTGCCGCGTCGAGTGCGGTGAGGTGGTCCTGGTCCCACAGCGTGCCGAGGCTGCGCATGGCCGGCAGGCGGGTGAAGCCGTCGCTGCGGAAGCGCTGCACGCGGCCGCCCTCATGGTCGACGGCGATGATCAGCGCCGGTTCGCGCAGTGCGCGGATGTCGCGGGTGAGCGCGGCGAGCTGTTCGGAGTCGCGGAAGTTGCGCGCGAACAGGATCACGCCGCCGACCAGCGGATCGCGCAGGCGCTGACGCTCGTCGTCGGTGAGTTCGGTGCCGGCGACGTCGATCATGACGGGGCCGCGGGGACGGAGGATGGGGGTGTTCATGGTCGAGGTCGAAGGCAAGGATGTAGGAGCGGACCTGGCCGCGATTTCGTTGGCCGATCGCGGCCAGGTCCGCTCCTACAGGGCGGGCGGGTGCTTCTCGATCACCGCAAAGGCGACCACGTAGTCGTCTTCGTCGGTCAGGCTGAGGTGGGCGCCGAGGCCACGTTCGCGCATGTAGGCCGTGAGCCCATCCCCATAGCGGTAGAGCGGACGGCCGGCCTCATCGTGCCCGACCGCGATCGCATGCAGCGTCGCCGGTACCGCAACGCCGGTGCCGAGCGCCTTGCCGAAGGCTTCCTTGGCGGCGAAGCGTTTGGCCAGCAGCCGCGCAGGATCGAGGCTGGCGCGCCAGGCCTCGATCTCGGATTCGGCGAGAATGCGCAGCGCGAAGCCTTCGCCGTGGCGCTCCAGCGCGCGGCGCACGCGCTCGATGCGGACGATGTCGGTGCCGATGCCGTGGATCATGGCCTGCGCGTGCGGATCAGGCCGACGGCGCGGCGGCTTCGCGCATCAGCCGCTTCATCTCGGCGACCGCCTCGCGCAGGCCGACGAAGACCGCGCGGCTGACGATGGCGTGGCCGATGTGCAGTTCGCGCACGCCGGCAAGGCGCGCGATGGGCTGCACGTTGTAGTAGTTGAGCGCGTGGCCGGCGTTGAAGCGCATGCCGAGACCGCGTACCGCCTCGCCGGCGGCCTTCACCTTCGCCAGTTCGCCGATCACCGTCGGCGCCTCGGTGTCGCGGCCGGCGTTGTGGAAGGCGTGGGCGTACGGGCCGGTATGGATCTCGCACACGCGCGCACCGATGCGCGCCGCGGCTTCGATCTGCGGGATCTCGGCATCGATGAACACGCTGGTGACGATGCCGGCGTCGGCGAGCCGCGCGATGACGTCCTTCAGCCGCGCTTCCTGGCCGACGATGTCGAGCCCGCCCTCGGTGGTGACTTCGTGCCGGCCTTCTGGCACCAGCATCGCCATCTCGGGCTTCAGGCGGCAGGCGATGCCGACCATCTCGTCGGTGGCCGCCATCTCGAGGTTGAGCTTGACCTGGGTGAGTTCGCGCAGCCGGCGTACATCGTCGTCGTTGATGTGGCGGCGATCCTCGCGCAGGTGCACCGTGATGCCGTCCGCCCCGCCCAGATGGGCCTCCACCGCCGCCCACACGGGGTCGGGCTCCCAGGTGCGGCGCGCCTGGCGCAGCGTGGCAACGTGGTCGATATTGACGCCGAGTTCGATCACAGTTCCGCAATCTCCTTCAGGACCCGGCGCGACTGCAGCGGCTGGCCGCCCAGGTAGTGGTTGATCAGTGCGCGCAGCAGCAGCTTGGACTGCGCCAGCGTTTCCGCACGCGAGAAATCCCCGGCCGCCATGTCGAGCAGCACCTCGCCGCGTACCGGGGGATGGTCTCCGGCTCCGCTCTCTTCGACGGCAAGCGTATCGACCGCGACCGGGCCACGCTCGAAGACGTAACTGTAGCGCCGCTCGGGCTGCACCGGTTCGCCGCTGTCGCCCTCCGCATCGAGTCCCAAGCCATAGCCCAGTTCCTGCAGCAAGGCGAGCTCGAAGCGGCGCAGCACCGGCGGGATGCTGTCGCCACGGCCGAGCGCGGCGATCGCCGCCGCATAACGGTCGAAGAGCAGCGGATGCGCGTCCTCGCGCGCGGTCAGACGCATCAGCAACTCGTTGAGGTAATAGCCGCAGATCAGCGCGCGTCCTGTCAGCAGCGGCTGGCCGCCCTGCCACTCGGCGCGGATCAGGGTCTTGACCTCGCCGCCACCGGACCAGTCCACCAGCAGCGGCTGAAAGGCCATCAGCACGCCACGCAGCACCGAATGCGGGCGCCGCGCACCCTTGGCGACCATCGCCACGCGACCGTGATCGCGCGACAGCAATTCGACGATCAGGCTGGTCTCGCGCCAGGGCAGCGTGTGCAGCACCCACGCCGGCTGCTGCTCGATGCGCTGTTTCGCAGCCACGGGATGATTCTCCGCGGGGGCGTGGATCGTTGATGACGCGTGCGTGCCGGGCTTACTCGTATCCCAGGCTCTTCAGCGCGCGCTCGTCGTCCGTCCAGCCGCTCTTGACCTTGACCCAGACCTCGAGATAGACCTTGCCGTCGAACAGTTTCTCGAGTTCGACACGTGCCTCGGACGAGATGCGCTTGAGCTTCTCGCCGCCCTTGCCGATGACGATGCCCTTGTGGCCCGGTTTATCGACGATGACGGCGGCGAAGATCCGGCGCAGGTTGCCCTCGACTTCGAACTTCTCGATTTCCACCGCGATGCCGTAGGGCAATTCGTCGCCGAGCAGCCGGAACAGCTTCTCGCGCAGGAACTCGGCCGCGAGGAAACGCTCGCTGCGATCGGTGATCTCGTCTTCGGCATACATCGGCTCGCCTTCGGGCAGCAGGGGTGTCGCCGCGGCCACCAGCGCCTCGACGTTGCGCCCGCGCTCGGCCGACAGCGGCACGATCTCGACGAAATTGCGCCGCGCGCGCACTTCGTCGATGAAAGGCAGCAGGCGGGTCTTGTCCTTCAGCAGATCCACCTTGTTGATCACCAGCACCACGCGCGCATCGGCGGGGATGACTTCCAGCACCTTGCGATCGTCCTCGCCGAAGCGCCCGGCCTCGATGACGAAGAACACCAGATCGACGTCCGCGAGCACCTGCGACACGGTGCGGTTCATCGTACGGTTGAGCGCGTTGCGATGATGAGTCTGGAAACCCGGCGTATCGACGAACACGAACTGCGCGTCGTCGCTGGTGAGGATGCCCGTCACTCGGTGGCGGGTAGTCTGCGCCTTGCTCGAGACGATGCTGATCTTCTGCCCGATGAGCCGGTTCAGCAGCGTCGATTTGCCGACGTTGGGACGGCCGACGATGGCGACGAAGCCCGTGCGGTAGCCTGGACGTGCGTCCTGCGCCTTGCCCTCGTGCGGCTGGCCAGCGCTGTCTTGCTGCTCTTGCATGTCGCTCATTTCTTCTTCAACTCCGCCAACGCCGCCAATGCGAGCTCGGCAGACTGTTGTTCCGCTGCGCGCCGGCTGCCGCCACGCCCCAGCGTGCGGATGCCCAGTTGCGGAATCTCGCACGCCACCTCGAACTCCTGCGCATGTGCCTCGCCGAGGACCTGATGCATAGTGTAGACAGGCAGATCCTTGCGACGTCCCTGCAACCACTCCTGCAGTGCCGTCTTGGCGTCCTTGGCTGGCCTGCGCGGGTCCACCTCGTTCAACAGCGGCACATAGAGCCCGTCGATCACAGCCCTCGCCGCCTCGAATCCGGCATCGAGATGAACCGCGGCGAACACCGCCTCCAGTGCATCGGCGAGGATGGACGGCCGGCTCGCACCACCCGACTTCAACTCCCCCTCGCCCAGGCGCAGGTGTTCGCCAAGCCGCAGACCGATGGCGATGCGATGCAGCGCCTCCTGACGCACCAGCGACGCACGGACGCGCGACAGCTCGCCCTCGCGCAGTTCGCCGAAACGTTGGAACAGCGCCATCGCAATGACGCAGTTCAGGATGCTGTCACCGAGGAACTCGAGTCGTTCGTTGTTGGGCTGTCCGAAGCTGCGATGTGTCAGCGCCTGTCGCAACACCGACACATCACGGAAGGAATGACCGAGCTCGCGCTGCAGGCGTTCCAGGGACATCGGGTCAACGGTCCTCGCTGGACGCGTGGAACTCGATCAGCAGGCTGACGTTCGCGACCACCGGCACCTTGCGCTCGTACTCGACCTCGATGACCGTGCGATTGCCATCCTTCGAGATGTCGAGATCGGCCCCGGTCACGCTACTCACGTCATCGACCTCGCGACGACGATCGAAGCCGCGACGCAGTTCGAGGACCGATGCCCCGTTGTTACCCTCCTGCGCGAGCACACCGACGATGCGTTCGACCGCCATGAACTCGTTGACCGCCGGGACGGTCCGGAAGCCGATCAGGATCGCGAAGGCGGCAAGACCACCCACGATCAGCACGCTGATCAGGCTCAGACCGGATTGACGCTTGAGATTCATGTGTCGCCCCATCGCTCGCGCGGCGGCCGGTCGCTCAGTGGAAGCCACCGATCCGCCTCATGTCGTTGAAGTTGAACCAGATGAAGAAGGCGCGCCCGACGATGTTCTCGTCCGGCACGAAACCCCAGACGCGGCTGTCGCTGCTCGCATCGCGGTTGTCGCCCATGACGAAGTAATGACCTTCGGGCACCGTGCAGCGAACGCCGCGGCTAGTATAGGTGCAGTTGTCGCGACCCGGAAAATTCATCACCTGCGGCACGAAGGCCGGCGCCTCGCGCTCGATCAGCACGGAATGCTCGACACTGCCGAGCTTTTCGGCATACCGCGGCGAGTAGTAGAGGCGATCCGGATGCAGGTAGTTGCCCGATTCGGAGATCGGCACCGCCTCGCCGTTGATCGTCAGGCGCTTGTCGATGTATTCCACCTTGTCGCCCGGCAGGCCGACGATGCGCTTGATGTAGTCGAGCGACGGATCGGCGGGATAGCGGAACACCATTACCTCGCCGCGCTTCGGCTGATTCACGTCGATGATCTTCTTGTTGATCACCGGCAGGCGGATGCCGTAGGTCCACTTGTTGACCAGGATGAAGTCGCCCACCAGCAGGGTCGGGATCATGGAGCCAGACGGGATCTTGAACGGCTCGACGACGAAGGAGCGCAGGCCGAAGACGATCAGGATGACGGGGAAGAAGCTGGCGCCATATTC
>SHNC01000096.1 GCA_004295105.1 Betaproteobacteria bacterium
CTCGCTGACGCAATCCGAGCACCTGCGCTTCCTGGGCCCGCTGGAGACGGTCCGGAATCCCTGCGCCGAATCCGCCGGCGAACGCGGTTCCTGGTTCTGGCGGTGGCTGCGAAGCATCGCGGCGCCCGGATAGCAAGCGCTTGCGCGGCATCGTCGATGCACGTCGCACACCGCCACCATGCGCCGCGGGCAGTCCAAAGGCGGGCATTCAGCCCTTCTCCGATCGTTGCTGAAGTGGAACGCTGAGTTGCTGCCGCACGCCCTACCGCCGGCCCGGCCGCGGGTCTAGAGTCCATCCACGCATCGACGCAACGCGATCGCACCAAGACGCTCCGGCACGACGATGCGCGTCCATCACCCGCGCCATGAACGACCATCCGCGCGCGCCCCCCAACGAGGAGAAGACCATGAGCATCCCCTACACCCGTCTCGACAAGTCCCAGGCCGCCGTGCTGCTGGTGGATCACCAGGCCGGCCTGCTGTCCCTGGTGCGCGACATCGACCCCGACCGTTTCAAGAACAATGTGCTGGCGCTCGGCGACCTGGCGAAGTATTTCGGCCTGCCCACCATCCTGACGACGAGCTTCGAGTCCGGCCCCAACGGCCCGCTGGTACCCGAGCTGAAGGCGCAGTTTCCCGACGCGCCCTACATCGCCCGTCCCGGCCAGATCAACGCCTGGGACAATGAAGACTTCGTCGCCGCGGTGAAGGCCACCGGCCGGCGCCAGCTCATCATCGCCGGCGTGGTCACCGAGGTGTGCGTGGCGTTTCCTGCGCTGTCGGCCATCGCGGAGGGATTCGAGGTGTTCGTCGTCACCGACGCGTCCGGCACCTTCAACGAGCTCACCCGCGAATCGGCGTGGAGCCGCATGACCGCGGCCGGCGCGCAACTGATGACCTGGTTCGGGGTGGCCTGCGAACTGCACCGCGACTGGCGCAACGACATCGAGGGCCTGGCCGGGCTGTTCTCGAACCACATCCCGGACTACCGCAACCTGATCACGAGCTACACGGCGCTGACCGGGGCACGCTGACCCCGGCAAGCTCGACGGGCGCGGGAGCACGGCCCCCGCGCCCCTTGCGCTTAGAAGCTATGTCGAATCCCGAGGTTGAAGCCTTTCTGATAGGCAGTGCGGTCGCCCTGGCTGGCCACCAATGTCCGGCCGAGGTTCAATGCGTCGCTGGTGCCGTAGCTGGAGGCATCGTTGTTGTCGATGCTGGCATACGCGGCATAGATATTGGTGCGCTTTGACAGCGTATGAACGTAGCCCAGCGCCCACTTGCTGGCCTTCCAGTCCTCGCCGGCATCGCGGTCGTCCCTGGCGTGCACATAGGACGCCACCACCTTGCCCGACGTGAACACCGGCGCGCTGGCGCCCACCATCCAGAACTTGGCGTCGTCGTGGATCTTGAGCGTGCCGAGATCGGCCACCGAGCCGTCCTTGCGCTGGCCAACCATCGCCGCCAGCTTGACCACCCCGAAGTCGTACGACGCGCCCAGGTCCCACACCTTCTCGGTCCTGGCGTCGTCGACGTCATGCGCCTTCTGGCGGTGCACGTTCGCGCCCACGGTCAGCGGGCCATTGACGTAGGTCGGCGCGATCGCCCAGAAGCGCTGGTCGCCCTTGTTGCCGACGTTCTCGTTGGCCGCCGTCACCCCGGTATTGCCCGAATAGACGAGAGCCACGCTCAGGCCGGAGAAGTTCGGCGTGGTGTAGAACACGGCGTTGTCGACGCGATCGTTGCCCGCGTACACGTTACTGATCTTGCCCACGGTGCCGTCGCCGAACGGGTCGATCGTCGCCTGCAGCACGTTCTGCGGGGTGTAGGTGCGACCGAGCGCCAGCGTGCCGAAACCGCTCGACAGCGACACGAAGGACTGGCGCCCGAAGGTGCGGCCGCCCTGGTTCGACGCGCCGGTGTCGACGCCCATCCCCTGTTCCAGCACGAAGTTCAGCTTCACGCCGTTGCCCAGGTCCTCGGTGCCGCGGAAGCCGAGGCGGCTGCCGTTGGCCATGCCCGAATCGATCGCCGAGCGGCTCTTGACGCCCGACACCAGATTGTCCGAACGATGGCTGAAACCCATGTCGATCAGGCCGTACACGGCGACGCTCGACTGCGCGAACGCCGGCGCTGCGGCCAGGCCGGCGACGGCCAGGGCGATGATCTTCTTGTGCATGCTTCTATCTCCTTGTGGTGTGGTTATTGCTGCGACTGATGAATGTTGGTGCGGCCGAGCCCGCCGCCGCGCACGCGACGGGCGCAACTTGCCGCGATGACGGGCGCAACCGGCCAACGGCCGCTCCGGCCGCCGCGGGTTGCCAATGCGGCTGCGGGGATGGTTCAGACGCGCTCGATGACCATCGCCAGCCCCTGGCCGACGCCGATGCACAGGCTGACGACCGCATAGCGACCGTTGCGACGCTGCAGCTCGCGCGCGGCACTGAAGGCGATGCGCGCGCCCGAGGCACCGAGCGGGTGACCGATCGCGATTGCGCCGCCGTTCGGATTGACGCGCGCATCGTCGAACGCCACCCCCATCAACTTCAGGCAGCCCAGCACCTGCGGCGCGAAGGCCTCGTTGATCTCGATGACGTCCATGTCGGCGAGGGTGAGGCCGGCGCGCGCCAGCGCCTTGGGGATCGCGTAGGCCGGGCCGACGCCCATGATGCGCGGCTCGACGCCGGCGGCCGCCCCGGCCAGGATGCGGGCGATGGGCGCAGCGCCGGCACGTTCGCCGGCACGGGCGCTGCCGATCAACACCGCGGCGGCGCCGTCGTTGATGCCGGAAGCATTGCCCGCGGTGACCACGCCGCCGGCGAACAGCGGCCGGAGTTCGGAGAGCGACTCGAACGTCGATTCCGGGCGCGGATGTTCGTCGTCGGCGACGACCAGCGGTGGGCTGCGGCGGCCGGTCGGCACCGCGATCGGCAGGATCTCGCCGGCGTAGAAGCCGTCGGCCTTGGCCGCGGCATAGCGCGCCTGCGATGCGGCGGCGAAGCGGTCCGATTCCTCGCGGCTGATGCCGAACTCGGCGGCGACGTTGTCGCCGGTCTCGGGCATGGTCTCGTTGCCGTACTGCTCGACGATGCGCGGATTGGGAAAGCGCGCGCCGATCGTCGAATCGAACACCTTGAACTCGCGGCTGTAGGCCGATTCCGCCTTCGCCACGACGAAGGGCGCGCGGCTCATGCTCTCGACCCCGCCGGCGACATACAGATCGCCTTCGCCGCAGCTCACCGCACGCGCGCTGTCGATCACCGCGGCGAGGCCGCTGGCGCACAGGCGGTTGACCGTCTGCCCCGGCACCGAGGGCGGAAAGCCGGCGAGCAGCGCGGCATGGCGGCCCAGGTTGCGGCTGTCCTCACCGGCCTGGGAGGTGCAGCCGAGGATCACATCCTCGATGTCGGCGGGCGCGAACGGCGAGCGCGCGACCAGCTCACGCATCACCGTGGCGACGAGGTCGTCGGGACGGACGGCGGCGAGCTTGCCGGCGTGGCGGCCGATGGGCGAGCGCAGGCCGCCGTAGAGGTAGGCGTCGAGCATGGATGTCTCCTGATTGTTTGTGTTGTGGCTAGCGGTCGGTTTTCAGGGGGGCAGCTTTCTGGAGTCAGCTTTCTGGAGTCAGCTTTCGGGGGTCAGCAGCGACACGCCCAGACGCGCGCGGCGGATCAGCCACGGGCTGGGCCGGTAGCGCGGATCGCGATAGAAGTCGTGCAGCGCCTCGAGGATGGACAGCACGGTCGTGGCGCCGAGCGCGTCGCCCATCGCCAGCGGCCCTTTCGGGTAGCCGAGGCCGAGCGTCACCGCGCGATCGATGTCTGCCGGCGTGGCGATGCGCTGCTGGGCGATGTCGCAGCCGATGTTGACGATCATCGCCACCACCCGCTGCGCGACGAAGCCGGGGCTGTCGTGGATCACCGACAACGGCGCGCCGGCGGCGGCGAACGCGGCGCGCGCCGCGTCACGCGCCGCCGGGTCGGTGATCGGCGTCGTCATCAGCGTGAGATGGCCGCCGGCGAACAGCGGATCGAGCGCCAGCGTGCGCCGCGGGTCCAGCCCTTCGGCGAGCGCGGCGGCGGTGGCGTCCTGGCCCAGCGGCAGCACCAGGCACACGGACTCCGCATGCGGCCGTTCGCCGTCGTCGATCGGCGCGCCAGCGGCCGCCAGCAGGCCCAGCACCTGCGCACGGGCGGCGGCATCGCGGCGGCTCACCCAGATCGGCGCCAACGCGGCGGCCGACGCCACGTTCGCGCCGCCTTCTTCAGCTTGCGGCGGCACGGCCGCGCCGTCGGCATAGGTGTAGAAGCCGCGCCCGCTCTTGCGACCGAGCAGGCCGGCGGCCAGGCGCTGGCGCGCGATCGGCGACGGCCGGTAGCGCGGCTCCTGGTAATACTGGTTGTAGATCGACTCCATCACCGGCTGCGACACGTCCAGACCGGTGAGGTCGAGCAGCTCGAAGGGCCCGAGCCGGAAGCCGGCGGCGCCGCGCAGGACGCGGTCCACCTGGGCGAAATCGGCGATGCCCTCGCCGACGATGCGCAAGCCTTCGGTCAGCAGGCCGCGACCGGCGTGATTGACGATGAAGCCCGGCGTGTCCTTCGCCCGCACCGGCGTGTGGCCCATGCGGCGCGCCAGCGCGATCAGCGCATCGCCGACGCGGGCATCGCTCAGCACGCCGTCGATCACTTCGACCACCTTCATCAGCGGCACCGGGCTGAAGAAGTGGAAGCCGCCCACCCGCCCCGGCACGCGACAGGCCGCGGCGATGTCGGTGACCGACAGCGAGGAGGTGTTGGTCGCCAGCACGCAATCGTCGGCGACCACCGCCTCCAGTTGCTGGAACAAGCCACGCTTGGCGTCGAGCTTCTCGACGATGGCCTCGACGACCAGATGGCAGCCCGAGAACGCCGACAGCTCGTCGGCGGCCACGATGCGCGCCGAAGCGCGGGCGGCGGCGTCCGCCGCGAGCTTGCCCTTGGCGGCCAGCGTCGTCAGCATCTGGCCGACGGCGGCAGGCGCCTCGGCCGCGGCCTCGGCGCGGGTGTCGAACAGCAGCACGTCGATTCCGGCCAGCGCGGCGATCTGCGCGATGCCCCGGCCCATCAGGCCGGCGCCGACCACGCCGAGGACGAGGCGTTCACGATTGGCGTCGAACATGGTCACCGCCCGGTGAATTGCGCCGCGCGCTTGTCGAGGAAGGCCTGCATCCCTTCCTTCTTGTCGGCGGACGCGAACAGCAGTTGGAAGGCCTTGCGCTCGAGCATCAGCGCCGCCTCGAGCGAGGCGTCCTGGCCGGCGATCAGCACTTCCTTGATCTGCGCCACCGCCAGCGGCGGCATGGCGGCGATCTGCGCCGCGAGAGCGAGCGCACGCGCCTGCACCTGGTCGTCGGCGACGACTTCGCTGACCAGGCCCATCGCTTCGGCGTCGCGGGCGGAGACCGGCTCGCCGGTCAGCAGCATCCTGAACGCCTTGAACTTGCCGACCGCGCGCGCGAGGCGCTGGGTGCCGCCGGCGCCGGGCATGATGCCGACCTTGATCTCGGGCTGGCCGAACATCGCCCCCTCGCCCGCGACGATGATGTCGGCGTGCATCGCCAGCTCGCAGCCGCCGCCGAGCGCAAAGCCATTGACGGCGGCGATCACCGGCTTCGGGCAGGACGAGATCGCCTGCCACATGCGCTGGTTGTTGAGCAGCAGGATGTCGATCGGAGTGCTGTCGACCATCGCGCGCAGGTCGGCGCCCGCAGCGAAGATCCGCTCGCCCCCGGTCAGCACGATGCAACGCACCGTGTCGTCCTGCCCCAGCAGCGAAAACTGTTCCGCAAGCCGCTGCCGCAGCGCCTGACTCAGCGCATTGCGCGCTTCGGGTCGATTGAGTCGAACGACCGCCACCTGCGGCTGCGGGCGCTCGACGAGCACTTCTTCCATTGATTTCCCCTTTTGCTTCGGCGCTGGAAACCCGCGTCGCGGGCGGACGATCGTGTGATGGGGTGACGATAACGAAACCCGGATTTTGAGTCAATATATTTACTTAAATAACCAAGCAAGCCCTGTTTGCCAGCGACTCGCTGGCGTCCTGTGCCCGGCACCTCATTCGCAACTATTATCTGAATTTATCGGCGAAACCCA
>SHNC01000122.1 GCA_004295105.1 Betaproteobacteria bacterium
GGCGGCCGATGCCATGCAGCCGGGCCTCTACGAGCTGACGTGGCAGACCGGAGCGACGCAGCGCGAGCGGGGGCTGAGTGACGCTTTGCGCCAGGAGCGGCGCTGCATCGATCCGCGCGATCCTGCCGTGCTGTTCCCCATCCTGTCGGACACGGAGTTGCAGGGTTGCCGGCTGGAGCGCGGGGCGGTGAGTGGACGCGCGGTGCACTACCTCGTGTCCTGCGACGGGGACGGCAGGCACGGCAGCGCGCGTTGGGAAGCCGGCGACGGCGCGCTGAGCGGGGAGCTCGAACTCGGTGCCGACCGGCGCCACGCCGCCATCCGCCAGCGCGTCCGCGGGACGCGCCTGGGCGACTGCCCCGACCGCCAGGACTGATGCGGCAGGCCGCCGTGCCGATGCAGGCGGCAGACTCGCGGGTGCAGGCTCGATGCCAAATCTGGAGCGGATGTTATCGGCGTATTCAGCGGCGTGGCGTTTGTCCGCGAGTTCGTCACGACTGCTGCACTTGGCTTCAACAACTGCAACTGGACGGCCAGCCCTACCCAAGAGCACATGATCGGCGAACTGAGGGCCAGGATACGTCGCGTCAGGTTGTGCGGCGGCGAGGCAGTATTCCTCAATGAGTGAGCGAATTTGCTTCGACCACCCGGCCCGTGCCAGGTCTGCATCGATCAACTCGATCCGAGTCGTTTCTTCGCTGCAGTGTTGATTCGACATCCATTACTCCCGGTCGAAACTTTGAAGCGTTCGAAGAAGTCCGGGATTGATAGACAGCTTCTCCCGACCCGACTTCACTTCATGCAGCAGGCCAATGTCGACGAGCTGCTTCAGGTAGACCGATGCCGTTTGGCGTTGGGCGATGTCGGCATCGACGACGTTGGCGATTCGGCAGTAGGGCTGTACGAAGATCAGCTCGGTCAGCTCGCGGGAGTAGATGCCGGGCGCGTCACGCTTCATCCGCTCTGCGGTCTCATCGATCAGAGCCCTGATCGCCTGGTTGCGGGACGTCGTCCATTGCGCGGTACTGCGAACCGCGTCGAGCATGAACAGGATCCAGGGCTCCCAGGCGGCATCCCGGCTGACGTTCAGCAGGAGGCGGTAGTAGTCCTGCTTGGCTTCGATGATGGCTTTGGACAGGTAGAGCACCGGGATGTCGAGCAAACCCTGTTCGACCAGATACAGCAGGTTGAGCACCCGGCCGGTTCGGCCGTTGCCATCGACGAAGGGGTGGATGGCCTCGAACTGGTAGTGGCCGATGACCATGCGCACCAGCGGGTCGATGTGCTCGGCCTCGTGCAGGAAGTGCTCCCAGTTGGCTAGCTTGTCGCGGATGCGTGCCTCGCCTTCGGGTGCGGTGTAGATCACCTCGCCGCTGCGGTCGTTCATCAGCGCCGTGCCAGGCGTCTTGCGGATGTCGATGTCAACGCCCTTGATGGTGCGGCAGATGTCGATGGCGGTACGGGTCGTCAGCGGATGATGGCCCAGCGATTCGAATCCCTCGCGGAGCGCCGTGCGATAGCGAAGCGCTTCCTTCGTCGCAGGGTCGGCCAGGGAGTCGCGGTCATCGACAAACTGGAAGAGGCGATCCGTCGCGGTGACGATGTTCTCGATTTCCGAGCTTGCCTGGGCTTCCAGCATGGGAATGCTGTTGATCAGCACCGCCTGGTTAGGGATGAGCGCGCCCGCCTGCTTGAGTTCGGCGACGGCTGCACGCGCCTCGATACAGGCCTTCAGGATGACTCGCGACTCGACTTCGGCCTGAGGGGGAAGGGCAGGGAGGTCGTTGTATGGCTTGCGCGGGTCGAAGGCCATGTGTCGATAGCCGGTTGATTCATCGACATGTTGATCGGAGGTGTCGACGGCTTCGACGTGATATCTTCTCGTGTCGAAAGATGACGATATTTTCTACAAATGGGGCTCGGCTCAGCGGTGATCAGGCGAGTGACGTAGAGAAAGTGGAATGTGCAGCAGGGGCGGGAATGCGCCGATTGCGGGGTGCGTCAGGTGCGCCGCTCACGGCGGTGACGACGCCCGGAGAAGTAGGCTATGGCTGCTGTAACGATAGTGTACCGAAGCGATCGACTGGTATGAAAAAGGAGCTCAGGATTTCTCCTAAGCTCCTGATTTTATTGGTGGGCCCTGCGGGACTCGAACCCGCAACCAAAGGATTATGAGTCCTCTGCTCTAACCGATTGAGCTAAAGGCCCCTGCGTGCCCGGCGACGCGCATCGCCGGGTGGGTACGCGGTCAGGCCTCGTTGTCGAGGAAGCTGCGCAGCTTCTCGGAACGGCTGGGATGGCGCAGCTTGCGCAGGGCCTTGGCTTCGATCTGGCGTATGCGCTCGCGCGTGACGTCGAACTGCTTGCCGACTTCTTCCAGCGTATGGTCGGTGTTCATTTCGATGCCGAAGCGCATGCGCAGCACCTTGGCTTCGCGCGGGGTCAGCGAATCGAGCACTTCCGACGTGGCGTCGCGCAGACCGGAGTACATCGCCGCCTCGGCCGGCGCCAGCGTGGCGGTGTCCTCGATGAAGTCGCCGAGGTGCGAATCGTCGTCGTCGCCGATCGGCGTTTCCATCGAGATCGGCTCCTTGGAGATCTTCATGATCTTGCGGATCTTCTCCTCGGGCATCTCCATCTTCTCCGCCAACGTCGCGGGATCCGGCTCGGCACCGGTTTCCTGCAGGATCTGGCGGCTGATGCGATTCATCTTGTTGATCGTTTCGATCATATGAACCGGAATGCGGATCGTGCGCGCCTGGTCGGCGATGGAGCGCGTGATCGCCTGGCGGATCCACCAGGTGGCATACGTCGAGAATTTGTAGCCGCGGCGGTATTCGAACTTATCGACCGCCTTCATCAGGCCGATGTTGCCTTCCTGGATCAGGTCGAGGAACTGCAGGCCGCGGTTGGTGTATTTCTTCGCGATCGAGATCACCAGGCGCAGGTTGGCCTCGGTCATCTCGCGCTTGGCGCGGCGCATCTTGGCTTCGCCGGTGGACATCTGGCGGTTGATGTCCTTCAGTTCCTTCAGCGGGATGCCGATGCGGTCCTGCATGTCGATGAGTTTCTGCTGCTCCTCGAGCACCGCGGGATGTGCACGCATCAGGCCTTCGGCGTAGCTCTTGCCGGCCGCGATCTCGTCCTTGAGCCAGTCGAGATTGGTTTCCTGACCCGGGAAGACCTTGATGAAGTGCTGACGCGGCATGCCGGCGCGGTCGACGCACAGATGCAGGATGTGGCGCTCGTGGCCGCGCACCTGCTCGACCATGTGACGCACCGAATCGCACAGCCGCTCGATCGCCTTGGCAGTGAAGCGGATGTTGAGCAACTCGTCGGAGATCTGTTGCTGCAGCAGCAGGTAGTTGGTGTCCTGCGAGCCCTTGCGCGCGAGCACGTCCATCTTCTTGGCGTAAAGCCCGCGGATGACGTCGAAGCGTGTGAGGGCGTCGGTCTTGAGCTGCAGCAGCGAGGCGGCGTTGGCGCTCTCTGCGCTGCTGCCGTCGTCGTCCTCGTCCTCGTCGTCGACTTCCTCTTCGGCCTCCTCGGCCGAGGCGGACTCCTCGTCGCTCTCGGTGAGCGCGGCTTCCTCGGTGGCGGCGTTCGGATCGATCAGGCCATCGACGAGTTCGTCGATGCGCATTTCGTCCCTCGCGACCTTGTCGACGATGTCGAGCATCTCGGCGATGGTGGTCGGGCAGGCGGAGATGGCCTGCACCATGTGCTTGAGGCCGTCCTCGATGCGCTTGGCGATCTCGATCTCGCCCTCGCGGGTGAGCAGCTCGACGGTGCCCATCTCGCGCATGTACATCCGCACCGGGTCGGTCGTGCGGCCGAATTCGGAGTCGACGGACGACAGCGCCTGCTCGGCCTCTTCCTCGGCGACGTCTTCGTCAACCGTGGTGGCGACGCTGTCGGACATCAGCAGGTCTTCGGCGGCCGGCGCCTCGTCGTAGACCTGGATGCCCATGTTGTTGAAGGTGGCGATGATGCCTTCGATCTGTTCGGCATCGGCCACGTCGTCGGGCAGGTGGTCGCTGATCTCGGCGTACGTGAGGTAGCCGCGCTCCTTGCCGAGCGTGATCAGGGTCTTCAGCCGGGTGCGGCGCACCTCGGCGTCGAGCGGGGCAACTTCGGGGCTTTCGACGACCTGGGCGGTCTTGTCCTTGGCCTTGGAGACTCGTCCTTTCGGGCTGTCCTTGCGCGAATCCTTGGCTTTTTCGCGTGCCATGGCACTCCTCAAGTCAGGGCGGAAGTGAATAAGGGAACGTTAAACTATATCACAGAAATCAGAGCTTTGCCGCACCGCCAAGGTTCCGTTTCTCGTGAAGGAGTTCTGCAAGACGATGTCGTTCAGCCGCGTCGAGCCCGATTTCACGGTCGCGCCGCATCAGGGCAGCGATTTCGGCGGTGATCGCGTCCGTGTGGAGTTTGCGCAGTGCGTCATCGAACAGCGTCTCGATCACTGCGTCGTCGAACTCTTCGTCGACCAGCTCGCCGGCGACGCGTGACAGCGTGTCGGCATGCGGGGTGTCGCGAAAACGCTCGATCAGGGCGCCGAGCCCGCCGGCGGGGACGGGCTCGCCCAGGCTGAGCATGTCGATGATGGCGATCAGCGCGCGCCCTTCGGCACTGTCGGCCGGCACCAGGTCGACCGGCAGGCGCGCAGCCCAAGCCGGATGGTGCATCACCAGGCGCAGCAGGGAGCCGATCGCCGACGGTGGCTTGCGCCGGCCCAGGCTGCGCGGCGGGGGCGCCGGCGGGGGGGGGCGGCGGAAGCCGGCTGCAGCAGGCGGGGTGCCGGCGGGTCGTCCCGCGTTGCGATTTGCCGAGCGCAGCCCATATGCGTCCTCGACCTCGGCCTGCGTCAGTTCGCCGGCGTCGGCGACCGCCTTCACCAGTTGCAGGCGCAGCAGCGGCGCGGCCACCCGCGTGACCAGCGGGCGCGCCTCATGCACCAGCGCGGCGCGGCCTTCCGCAATGCTCAGGTCGTTGCGCACCGACAATTCGTGCAGCAGGAAGGCGGCCAGCGGCGTGGCGGCCGCAGCGGCCTTGCGGAAAGCCTCGGCGCCTTCGGCGCGCACGAAGGAGTCGGGATCGTGCTCCGCGGGCAGGAACAGGAAGGCGAGCGTGGCGTCGTCGCGCAGGATCTCGAGCGAGTTCTCGAGCGCGCGCCATGCGGCACGCCGGCCAGCGGCGTCGCCGTCGAAGCAGAAGACGATGCGATCGGTCTGGCGCAGCAGGGTCTGGACGTGCTGCGGCGTGGTGGCGGTGCCCAGCGTGGCGACGGCGTTGTCGATGCCGTACTGCGCGAGTGCGACGACATCCATGTAGCCTTCGACCACCACCGCAAATCCGGCATTACGGATCGCCTTCTGGGCGAGGAACAGGCCGTACAGCTCGCGGCCCTTCTCGAACAGCGGGGTCTCCGGCGAGTTCAGGTATTTCGGCTCGCCCTTGTCCAGGATGCGGCCGCCGAAGGCGATGATGCGCCCGCGCCGATCGTGGATCGGGAACATGATGCGATCGCGGAAGCGGTCGTAGCGACGGCCCTGGTCGTTGTCTATGACGAGGCCGGCGTCGGCGAGCGTCCTGGCCTGGTAGTCCGGGAAGGCGTGCTGCAGGCCCTGCCATTCGTCGCGCGCGTAGCCGAGTCCGAAGCGTGCCGCGATCTCGCCGGACAGGCCGCGCCGCTTCAGGTAGTCGATGGCGTTGGGCGCGTGCCTGAGTTGTTCGCGGTAGAAGCGGGCGGCGATCGCCATCGCCTCGAACAGGCGCTCGCTGTCGTTCGCCGGGATCGCCGCATGGCGGCCGTCGTCCGGTACCTGCAGGCCGGCCTGCGCGGCGAGTTCCTTCACCGCTTCGACGAACCCGAGGCCGCTGTACTCCATCAGGAAGCCGATCGCGCTGCCGTGCACACCGCAGCCGAAGCAATGGTAGAACTGCTTGGTCGGGCTGACCGAGAACGATGCGGATTTTTCGCCATGGAAGGGGCAGCAGGCGAAATAGTTTGCGCCGCTCTTCTTGAGCGGCACATGGCGCTCGATGACGTCGACGATGTCGACGCGCGACAGCAGTTCCTGGACGAAGGACTGGGGAATCATCCGGCACGCA
>SHNC01000092.1 GCA_004295105.1 Betaproteobacteria bacterium
TGATGCTGTCGGTGCCCTTCGCCTTGGTCGGTGGCGTGTGGCTGATGTGGTGGCTGGGCTACAACCTGTCGGTGGCTGTTGCCGTCGGCTTCATCGCACTGGCCGGGGTCGCGGCGGAAACCGGCGTCGTGATGTTGATCTACCTTGACCACGCCTGGGCCGAGGCGCGGAAGCGCTGCCGCGCCGAAGGGCGCTTGCCGGGCCCGGCCGACCTGTACGGCGCGGTGATGGAGGGGGCGGTCGAGCGCGTCCGTCCGAAGATGATGACGGTGGTGGCCATCATGGCCGGTCTGCTGCCGATCATGTGGGGCACCGGCACCGGCTCGGAGGTCATGAGCCGCATCGCCGCGCCGATGGTCGGCGGCATGATCTCATCGACCGTTCTGACGCTCGGGGTAATCCCGGCGCTCTACGCGCTGGTCAAGCAATGGCAGCTCAGGAGGGAATCGCGTTCTGCGCAGGCCCTTTCCACACAGAAAGCATTGGGCCCCTCGGCGGCCGCGTGAGTACGGTGCCATGAGACGCAGAGCACTTCTGGAGAGGTTGGTAGGGATCGGCGTGTCGCTGCCAGGCCTGGCGCTGGCAGCGACCCCGAAGGCCGAGGTACAGGTGTTCAAGAGCCGCAGCTGCAGTTGTTGCGCGGTCTGGGTCGGGCACCTTCGCGAGGCCGGCTTCAAGGTCACCGTGCTGGACGTGCACAACGCGTCGGCCGAACGCCGGCGCCTGGGCATGCCCGACCGTTTTGGCAGCTGCCATACTGCGCTCGCCGACGGCTACGTGATCGAAGGACATGTGCCAGCCGCAGAGATCGAGCGACTGCTGGCAACCCGGCTGAAGGCCTTGGGGCTGTCTGTACCTGGCATGCCCGCGTCAGCGCCCGGCATGGCGGCGCCCGGCCGGTCCCAGCCCTATCAGGTGCTCTTGATCGATCTTGCCGGACAGGCTTCGACCTTTGCCAGCTATCGTGGCTGACGCCCTGACCCGCGCGCGATCACACGTTCGCACTGGCTCGCTCGGGCCAACAACGAACTCGCGCCCCGACCATGCGTGAGGTGATGGCGGTGATCGTCAGCTTCGCTACCCGCGGTGGTCCAAGTCGAGCAGCTGGCTCAGCCGGGCGACTTCATTGCTGGTCATGGTGATCTTGCGCCCGTCGACCGCTTCGACCACCGTTCCGACTTTCACGCTGGTCGCTCGTCCGTAGCGATCCTCCTTTGCCATGAGGCCGCCTTCGAACACGTAGAGCGTCCCACCGTCGGAAAGAGCGACCATCTGCTTGGCGGCCTCTCTGGCCGCATGTCCGGCGTGAGCGGGCGAAGTGGCGACTGCTGCAATCACGGCGATTGCGGCGACTTGCGCAAGTCTCAGCTTCATGGCTGCCTCCACGGTTGGAGAAAGGGATCCGTCCTGTGCGCGCTGAGAAATCTAGTCCCGTTCCACCGACAGTTCGCTGTCGCTGGGATAACGGCCCAGTCATCTTCTCAAGTCGCGACACAGAGGTGTCTCAAGAGACAACGCGTCGATGCCGGAGACGCTTCGTTGGGTCAGTGGTCTGCGGTCGATCACTGCGCGCCACTGCTCGTGGCCGTCTGCGAGCCGTCGTGTCACTGCTACTCGGGAGCCACTAAAGGAGTCCATAAGCAACAACGGATAGACTGCCTCGACTCCACGAAGACGCGCGACGAACAGTTTCAAGTTGAGGAGCAATGCGCCGATCGACGGGTTCCGGCACCCTAATACTTGGCGTGGCTGGTGCTCCAGTGGTTCAACTGGCCCCGGATGCGGTGGAGTCACTTCCGGCTGCAGATCCGCGGGCCGCGCTCTGGGTATATCGGACCGGCCAAACCCGGTTCAGTTGACATAAACATTGTCGAGGCTCGTTCCATCTGCTGTGGATGACCGCTCTTCAAGCCACCGTACTTCAGCAATGGGTCGAGGGACTAAACCGCTCGCGCGGTACCCGCTCCGGGTGAGGCCGAGGTAGCTCGTGGCGCTGCTGGTTCTGCGAAGTTGGCCATCGAGGCAATCCGCCTCGATCGTCAACGGAGCTGCAACCATGGACAAGATCCCCGCGGCGGGCACGCCGCTGCGTCAACGCATGATCGAAGACATGCGCATGCGCAAGCTGGAGCCCAGGACCCAGGAAGGCTACATCCGCGCCGTTCGCAAGCTGACCGAGTTCCTCAAGCGCTCGCCCGACACCGCCACCGTCGAGGACCTGCGCAACTTCCAACTGCACCTGGTCGACACCGGCACCTCGCCCATCACGCTCAATGCGACGCTGACGGGGTTGAAGTTCTTCTTCGACATCACGCTCGGCCGCGGCGAGCTGATGGCGCGCATGCAGCCCGTGAAGCTGCCGCGTACCGTGCCCGTCGTCCTGAGCATGCAGGAAGCCGCCGCACTGATCGCGGCTGCGCGCAACATCAAGCACCAGGCGGCCCTGTCGGTGGCCTACGGCTCAGGCCTGCGCGCCAGCGAAGTCTGCCGGCTCAAGGTCGGCGACGTGGACAGCGAGCGCATGGCCCTTTGGGTCGAGCAAGGCAAGGGCGCCAAGGACCGGTACGCCATGCTGAGTCCGATCGTGCTGCAGCGGCTGCGCGCCTGGTGGCGCATCGGTCATGCGCAGGGCAAGATCTTCCCCAACGGCTGGCTGTTCCCGGGCCTCGATCCGATGGAGCCGCTGACCGCGCGGCAACTCAATCGCGCCGTGCATGACGCGGCGGCGGCCGCCGGCATCGCCAAGCGCGTGACCACGCACACGCTGCGCCACTCGTTCGCCACGCACCTGCTGGAACGCAAGGTCGACATCCGGGTGATCCAGGTGCTGCTGGGCCACAAGAAGCTGGAGACGACGTCGATCTACGCCCACGTGGCCACCGACCTGCTGCGCGAGGTGATCGGCCCGCTGGAGGAGTTGCCGCCCAAGTCGTGAGGCCGCGGAGTTGTCGATGCAGGGGCGGCCCACCCTGGAGGTCGCCGACATCTTCCGCGCGCATGGCCCGGCTTGGCGCGAGGCGCAGCGTGGCCACCTGAGCCTGGCGCAGCTCAAGGTGATGTCGGCCATCACCCGGTGTCGCACAGCGGCGCTGGGAGGCCATGTGCTGCGCTGCGACGGCTGCGGCACCGACCAGGTCTCCTACAACTCGTGCCGCAATAGGCACTGCCCCAAGTGCCAGAGTGCCGCCGCCCAGCGCTGGCTCCACGCGCGGCAGGCCGACCTGCTGCCGGTGGAGTACTACCACGTGGTCTTCACGTTGCCGGCGTCCATCGCCGACATCGCGTACACGAACAAGGCCGCGATGTATGGGCTGCTGTTCGACGCGGCTGCCGAGGTGTTGCAGACCATCGCGGCAGACCCAAGGCATCTCGGGGCGCGCATCGGCGCGACGCTGGTGCTGCACACCTGGGGCTCGGCGCTGACGCACCACCCGCACGTGCACGGCATCGTGCCCGGCGGCGGGCTGTCCGCGGACGTTGAGCGTTGGGTCCCGTGCCGGCCGGGGTTCTTCCTGCCGGTGCGGGTGCTGTCGCGACTGTTCCGGCGCCGCTTCCTCGAAGAGCTACAGCAGCTGCACGCGGCGGGCAAGCTGCGGTTCTTCGGCGAGCACATCGAGCTGGCCGATGCCGATGCCTTCAGGCGCTGGCTGGCACCGATGCGTCGGTGCGAGTGGGTGGTCTACGCCAAGCGACCCTTCGCTGGCCCCGAGGCCGTGCTGGCCTACCTGTCGCGCTACACACATCGCGTGGCGATCTCCAACAGCCGCCTGCTGGCACTGGACGAGCGCGGCGTGACGTTCCGCTGGAAGGACTACCGTGCCAAGGGACGCACACGCTACAAGGCCATGACTCTCTCGCCGGAGGAGTTCATGCGCCGCTTCCTGCTGCACGTGCTGCCGAGCGGCTTCCATCGCATCCGGCACTACGGGCTGCTGGCCAATGGTGGCCGGCGCCAGAACCTCGCGGCGGTTCGCCAGTTGCTCATGCCGCCTGCCGACATCACCAGTGCCATCTGCGATGACGCGGTCGAGAACACCGAGCAGGAGACGGTGCCGCCGACCTTCGTGTGCCGGCACTGTGGCAAGCCGATGCTGATCGTGCGGCTGCTCGCTTCTGCCCCTGCCATCCGTGCGCCGCCTCAAGGAGTCGCTGCATGACCAACGCGAGCACTCATCGACGCCCGCCGTCCGACGGCGGTCGGATGGCCTCGCGCCGAGCCGCACGACGTGCGCGTCTTCGGCACCGTCTACGTCCGAGTAACCAAGCCAGAGCGCCTTATCGTCCGCATTGGAGGACACTGCCCCCACAGCGGACGCTGCAAGCTCGCGCTCCGATAACGCCGGCGCCTGCGCAATCGCCATAACGAACGCGCGCTGAACAACCACCCTGGCGTGCGCCGCGGTTTCCTCCCCCGAGGCTTGTCCGACACCTGCCCTCAGATCGGCGCGGCTCGACCGTTCGCCGCGCACGCGGGCAGGTGTCCGACAACCCTAAACAAGAGGTGCAGTTCGCCGACGGAGACAGCGGTCGTTCGATCAACCTAGACAAGCGTCGGCGCACGCAGTGTCGGCTGCAGGCACCCGAGCGGTCACTCAACAGGACGGATTGGCGGAGAGCCGATGACTGCTACGGTGCGCACACCGTGCATCGAGGCTCTCGGCGCCACCGGCAGCAACCGCTGCAGACCGGACGGGCGCCACGTCTTCGCGGCCATTTGGCTTGGGACTGCCGTGCACATTGGTGTGTCGCAGGGTGCATGACTCGTCCCTCATGGCTGAAGCTGCGTTGAAAGTGGTTGGCCTCAGCAGAGATGAAATACAAACTGGCTGTACCAGGACGGGAGTCGGAAGTTGAAGATCATTGGCTGTGACTGATAAAGGACGTTATCAATCACAGCCCTTTTGACCACCATGTTCGCCCCGTCCCAGCTCGAACTCTTGCCCGCTGCGCCAGTGCCGGCGCTGCTCGCGCCTGACGCCCGCGCCAAGGCGCGCACGCTGGAATTCTTCACCGCGCACATCCGCAACCCGAACACGCGCAAAGCCTACGCGCGGGCCGGGCAGCACTTCGCCGACTGGTGCGCGCGCTTCGGCATCTGCGACGTGCGGCAGGTGCAGCCGGTCCACGTCGCGCTGTACGTCGAGCAGTTGGACCTGGCCGCGCCCTCGGTGAAGCAGCGCCTGGCGGCTCTGCGCTCGCTGTTCGACTGGCTGGTGGTGGGGCAGGTGATGCCGATCAACCCGGCGGCGGCGGTGCGCGGGCCGCGCTACTCGGTGAAGACCGGCAAGACGCCCGTGCTGTCGGCGAGCGAGGTGCGCGACCTGGTCGAGTCCATCGACGCCGAGTCCCTGTTGGGCATGCGCGATCGGGCCTTGATCGGAAGCATGGTCTACACCTTCGCGCGCGTCGGCGCGGTCACGCGGCTGCGCGTCGAGGATGTCTACACGCAGCGGCGGCGCCTGTGGGTGCGGCTGGACGAGAAGGGCGGCAAGCGCCACGAGATGCCGTGCCACCACCGGCTGGAGGAGTGGCTGTACGACTACCTGGAGGCGGCCGGCATCGCCGACGATCCGGGCGGGCCGCTGTTCAGGTCGGCGCGCGCCGCCAGCGACACGCTGACGTCGCGGCCGATGTCCCAGGCCGATGTGTACCGGATGATCCGGCGGCGGGCGGAAGCTGCGGGTATCGCCACGGCCATTGGATGTCACTCGTTTCGCGCGACTGGCATCACCGAGTACCTCTTGAACGGCGGCAAGCTGGAGATCGCGCAGCAGATGGCCAACCACGAGTCGTCCCGCACGACGGGCCTGTACGACCGGCGCGGCGACCAGATCAAGCTCGACGAGGTGGAGCGGATCGGCATCTGAAGTGCGGCGGTGGCGGTACCCGGCCCGCGCACCACCCCTTGAAGCCTGGAGATCCAGGGCAAGCATCCCGGCAGATTCACTTGCCGGAGAAGCGCCCTTGACCGACTTTCCAACTCACGACGATTCGTTCGAGGACTTTCGGCTGCCCGGCGTGCCGGAGCAGCGACCGCCCGATTCAAGTTGGGAGCGGCGCCTGGATGACTGGCACGCGATGATGCGTGTTGGTCCCCACG
>SHNC01000237.1 GCA_004295105.1 Betaproteobacteria bacterium
CGCGCCGGTGACGGCGTGGGAGGCGGGCGCGACGAAGCAGGCGGGCCTTGAAGATGAACTGAAGGCGAAGGATGCGGAGATCGAGCGGTTGAAGGCGATGTTGCAGATGCAGGGTGGAGCCGGCTGAGGAGGAGGGTTCTGGATTCGTTCGGTGGGGTCTGGCTGGTCGGTAGGGTTGAAATGAGGTGGAGTGCGCGTTCGGCGTCTGATTTCCTGCACCTGTGAACAGCGCGCCCCACGTCAGTAGCAACGCTCACCAGCGGTCGGTCAGCCATGACGTCCTCGCCGAGAACCGTGGTCTGACCCCGATCATGTGACCCCGATCATGCTGATTTCGACGGCATTAACCATCAGTAGCGGTGACCGGGCTCACCGCGCCGGAAGCCGCCCTCCATGGGCGATGTAGCGGCACGTATTAATGTTAAATATACTCATATTTCATAATCAGGGGCGCTGCGCGAACGCATCATGAAAGTTAGCCCGAAGTGTCAAAGTCGGGCGGAAGGGTGCTACATATAGAAGCAGACACCCGCCAAGGCAGCTACAAGCAATCGGTTCGACGCCTCAAGCCGGCAATTCAAGGTGCATTTATTCTTCACTGGGAAGGATACGTGAATGAAATCGATCATCGAAGGGCCGCGGGCAATCCCTGCTGCCCGCAGTGATGCTGCGCCCCGAGCAGCCTATGTCGCAATACGCAAGCCGGTCAGGCTCGAATGGATGCAAAAGGCATTGCTTCTGCTCATTTGCGGCTTGCTTGCCGTTGCGGCTCCGCTTGTCACGGCTGCGCCAGGCCGCGAGCCAGCACGGCACTGCGTCGGGTTTGGGTCGATGGCAGGCAACGATGACTGCCCGGCTAGCACGACTCGGACTTCTCTTGCAGACGCGAGTACGGACCGGAGTCAGCCAAAGGGCGAGGACAGCAAGCGGCAGACCTCCCCCGCCTCCGGACTCTGGAGCCTGCGCGTCACCTCACGCCTTTCAGCGCCGTCCGGACCGTTGCCCAATAGCACGTCTTCCGAGTACCTGGAAACCCGGGGGTCCGGCTTCGTGTTCGACAGCAACCCCACTCCCCCCGTAGTCAGCCACTACATCAGTCTACGCCCGAAATGGATCCTGCCCGCCAAAGCCTACTTGGAGGTCCAGTTCGAGAATCCCGTGAGTCCAGACACGCCCATTGTCGTCGGGCATACATTCGAGAAACGGACCATTAAGGAAGCGTCAGAGCAGATCATGATTCGTTCCCCACATCTGGGAGCACTGAAGTGCAAGGACTACGAGATAAAGGTGGTTGTCTATCGCGATGCCTCGAAGTCGGATTTGCTCGGAACGCATATTCAGTTTTCCAGATCAACAGTGAACACCGAACGAGCGACGTCCAGAGAGGAAGTGGCGGAGGCCTTATTGGGTCAGCGCAACTCCTGCGGCGAGACGGTCGAGAACGGTGAGAACTTGATCTTTCCTGTGCCTTGGGCTTGGAGTCTGGGGCATCGTCAAACATCGGGCGGCGTGTCCATAGAGGAATACGTGCCGTTTGGACAAAGCGTGCATAACTGGCGGGAGATGATTACCGTCCGTAGGTTTCGCGGGCAGGGGCATGATCCAGTCGCGGTTCTGAACGCCATGCAGAACTGGAATCTGCGCAACTGCCCGAGACCGCTCCAACGGCCCGTATCGGGCGGGCGAGCCGATGACAGACCCATTGCGACGACATTGCTCGTATGCGGCGAGGTTCCAGGGCTGCATGTTTCGGAGGTGGCCGTCATGAAGGCCGTTACCGGCAACGAGAATGTGTTCGTTTTCCATAAGCACTGGCGCGTCCCTGTCACAGAGCCCGAACTGGCTGTCCAGTCTTTGGCTAAGGAAATCGACGAGGGATTCGAACTGGCACAAAATGTTCGCTTATGCGACACGCGCGATCCGAGGCTCCCGTGCCAAGTTTCCAGGGACAGATAGCAATGGCACTACGTTAGCGCAAACGCGTTTCCAATCAATGTAATAGAATTGGACTGAACACCTGCCGGCGTTATCATGCGGTTATTGTGCGAATAACCCGAATAACCCGGGACAGACCACGATTTTCGGCTTCCGATCGATCGAAAGCGTGGCCCGCTGTTCTTTGAACTGGGTGGCGCGCCTCACACGAACCGCAGCTCGATCCGCCTGCCCATGGCTGCGGCGTACTTTTGAAGGGTGGTGATCGACGGCGAATGCTTGCCACTCATGATTGCCTCCGCTTCGCCGCCGACCGTTGACCCTTTACCTCGGCCCCAGGGAAGCTCATCGATAGACGAGGCGATCAGGCAATCTCGGCCTGCAGGCTGAACCGATTCGCTGTCGCCCGTACCTCCTTCATGCGCCCATGCCCGGGAAGCACCTTCTCTGCCACAGTCAGCAATCCGGCGCGTTCCAGTTCATCGATATCCCGTTTCACGGCACTACGATCACGATGGAGTCGATCCGCAATCTCGGTGATCGACCCGGGCATTTCCTTCACCGTCCGGAACAAGGCGAGCCGCGTTGTCGTGATCAACTTCATCACATCGGCCGGGTCCTCGAAGCTGAGGATGCGCTCTTCAGGCAGATGCTCACCGCGATCAGCCGCCTTTGCCAACTGGCGCCCCCGCTTGAAGAAGTCCTCTTCCGTTCCCGTCTTGATCGTGAGCTTGCTCATTTCCAGTCCCTCAACGAAGTCCAGTCTTGCTCGAACCGCTCTTCGACATCTTCGAAGCTGACGAATTCTATGGGTGCGATAACACCGAAATAGTGGCGATGGTGACCATCGTGGGCGTTGTCGTAACCGACCACGCGGCCGTTGTCAGCCGCAAAGAGGCTGTGGTTGATGTACGCCAGGTTGTATCGCGTCACTCGCCCGGTGGCCTTGTCGATCCACACCTCCCGGCGCAGCTTTCCGTTTCCGCGCTTGTCGGAAATCTTGTGCGTTTCGTCGATAATCTTGATCTCAGCCATGACGTGCATTATCACGCCTGAGCGATCGCGGCGCTACTTCCTCGCTTCACGTTCCGCAGCGTCCGCCGTTGGGCGCTTTTCCAGTCCAGCCCCCCGTTCGACGCTGCCGCGCACACCACCGCCGACCGCTTGAGGGTCTCGGAGTGGGCTGAAAAAGCGTCATGCGCGGGAGCCGTCCCGGATCAATAGTCACTGACGACCTTGTCGATGGCGGGCCGGAACCTTGCCCGGTTGGCAGGGCCCAGTGATCCGATCGGCGCCTTCAGGCGGGAATTGTCGATCGCGAAGATCTCGTCGGTCGATAGCACCAGCCGATCGTGCCCCGGCACGTCCACCGGCGGCGGCCCGGGTTGGGATTGATCTGACATTGCGCCAAGCGTCAGATCCGGTCGAACTCCGCGCCGGCCAAGCCGGTGGCGGCAATGTCGCGACCATGGGTGACGAGCGCGTCCGCATTGCGTGCTGCCCAGTCACGGTTCTCCAGTTGCTCGAGGAGTCGACCGAACAGTTGTTCGGGGTGAGCGGACAGGTTGATCCGATCCTTGAACGATTCAAGGCGATCGAGCAAGCCCTGATCGATGGATAGCGAAAGACGACCCTTGCGGGCGGAGAGGCTGGGGTGGGAGGGCATCAAGCGGGCACGATCGTAGTGGAGAATGCGTACGATCATGCGTATGCGCGGAATCGTCGGTCAAGTCGGCAACCCCGCAGCTTCCAAGGAAAAAGGGGAACACGTTTTTTGGGCCACGATCGAAACCGTGGGCCGCTGTTCTTTGAACTGGGTGGCGCGCCTCACACGAACCGCAGCTCGACCCGCTTGCCCACGGCTGCGGCGTACTTTTGCAGGGTGGCGATCGAGGGCGAATGCTTGCCGGTGACCAGTGCACTTTCGAGCCGCGCTACGGCGGGCGCCTTGGTGCCCATGCGCTCGGCCACCTGAGCCTGCGTCAGCCCGGCTTCGACGCGCGCTTCGATCAAGGCGTCAAACATGGGCATGGGTCACTTCCACTGGCAGCACGCCCGATGCGCGGGCGTCGAGTACCACCACCTCGACCGCGGTTCCGTCTGCGGCATAGCTGATGTGCGTGTTCCAGTCTTGCGACACCTCGCGCGCAATCGGCTTGTCGCTGAGGCGGATGACCAGGATGTCATCGTCGTCGTAGTACGTGCTCCGCATGGCTTCAGCCCTCCAGCTCGAAATGGTGCATCTCAGGTTCGTTGCCGCTCTCCTCAGCCAGCAAGGGCGCCTGGTGCCGCGAGGACGGCGTGTATCCGCAGGCACTCGAGCAGTGGCATTGAGCCATGATCCGGGCGCTTGCGGACCCTGACGATGTCCGTAACAACTTACATCCGGCAGTGACATCGAGACGCTGCCCGCAGGCGCGGCTGATCCGCCCGACGCCGAAATCAATGCCCGAGCCTCGCGATCGAGCGTCCTGAACCGACTTATCATTCCGCCTTTTTGTGGCGCACGCCGGCCAGCAGGCCGGCGTGGGAGCGGATGACCATGAAGGTTCTCGAGTATTCCGGGCTCGACACCGCGCGGGTGCGCGCCGCGTACGGCAAGGTGTGCGAGGCGCTGGGGCGCGGCGATTTCCGCGCCGCGCAGGTGAAGAAGCTGGTCGGACCGAGCGGCGTCGGCTATTACCGGGCGAAGCTCAACGACGCCGACCGGCTGCTGTTCACGCTGCTGCGCCATGGCGACGAGCTCTGCGTGCTGGTGCTGGAGGTGATCGCGCACCACGCCTACGACAAGTCGCGCTTTCTGCGTGGCGCCGAGATCGACGAGGACAGGATCGTCGATGCGGATGTCGACGCGGCGATGCGCGAGGCGCAGCCGCTGCGCTACCTGCATCCCGAGCACACGACGATCCACCTGCTCGACAAGCCGCTGTCCTTCGACGATGCACAGCAGGCGATCTACCGCCGGCCGCCGCCGCTGATCCTGGTGGGCAGCGCCGGCAGCGGCAAGACCGCGCTGACGCTGGAAAAGCTCAAGCACGCCGAGGGTGAGGTGCTGTACGTCACGCATTCGGCCTATCTGGCGCACAGTGCGCGCGATCTGTATTACGCCCACGGTTTCGAGCACGCCGGCCAGGATGCGACCTTCCTGTCGTTCCGCGAGTTCGTCGAATCGATCCGCGTGCCGGCCGGGCGCGAGGCGGGCTGGCGCGACTTTGCGGCGTGGTTCGCGCGCATGCGGCAGGCCTTTCGAGACATCGATGCGCATCAGGCGTTCGAGGAGATCCGCGGCGTGATCGCCGCCCGCGCCGGCGGCGTGCTGAGCCGGGCGGATTATCTGGCGCTGGGCGTGCGCCAGTCGATCTTTGCGGCGGACGCGCGCGAGCGGCTGTACGACCTGTTCGACAGGTATCGGGCGTGGCTGGCCGAGGCCGGGCTGTTCGACCTTGGCCTGGTCGCGCAGGACTCGCGCGCGCTGGCCGCGCCGCGCTACGACTTCGTCGTCGTCGACGAGGTGCAGGACCTGACGCCGGCGCAGCTCGACCTGGTGCTGGCGACGCTGAAGAAGCCGGGCCACTTCCTGCTGTGCGGTGACTCGAACCAGATCGTGCATCCCAACTTCTTTTCCTGGAGTCAGGTGAAGAGCCTGTTCTGGCGCGATGCGGAGCTGGCGCGGCGGCAGGAACTTGCGGTGCTGACGGCAAATTTCCGCAACGGCCGCGAGGCCACGCGGGTGGCCAACACGCTGCTGAAGATCAAGCACCGGCGCTTCGGCTCGATCGACCGCGAGAGCAATTTCCTCGTCGATGCGATCGGCGGCGAGCCCGGCCAGGTGGTGCTGATGGCGGACAAGGACGCCGCGCTGCGCGAACTCGACAGGAACGTGCGCCAGTCCACCCGCTTCGCGGTGCTGGTGATGCGCGACGAGGACAAGGCCGAGGCGAGGAAGCGCTTCGCCACCCCGCTGCTGTTCTCGATCCACGAGGCGAAGGGGCTCGAGTACGACAACCTCGTGCTGTTCCG
>SHNC01000080.1 GCA_004295105.1 Betaproteobacteria bacterium
CTGTCCGACGCGATCCGCGACCAGGGCCTGCAGCGTGTCGTCCGCAAAGACCTTGTTTCCCGAGAAGCGGATGCCCCTGAGCACGAAACTCGGTCCGGCGGCCGGCACCGTCGCGGCAGCAGGCGGCACGGCGGGCATGCCCTTGATCTCGGGCGTCGGCGGGATGACGCGCGCGGGCGGCGTCGATTCGCGCAGCGCGCCGCCGGCATCGGGCAGCGCCTGGCCCAGGGCGACGGCAGGCCATGCCGCCGCCACGGCGATCGCGAGCACGGAGAACGAAGGCACGAGCAGGCGTGCAACAGGGTCCGGAGCAGTCATCGGAATCGGGAACTCCGTATCAAGACGCGGTGGGCAAGCCATCAGGCGCCGGCGCGCAGGCGCCAGTCGCCGATCAGGTTGAAGGGTGCCCAGAAGAAGGGATGGGCAAAACGTCGCTGGGCCAGCACCGCCCGCTGCGCCTCGCGCATGGCGTCGATCGCCTCGGTGCCACGAGCAAGCTGGCCGTAGAAGGTGGTCATCAGCAGCTCGGTCGAGTCGTCCGCGACCGGCCACAGCGAGGCGACCAGGCCCGAAGCACCCGCCGTCAGGAAGGAACGGGTGAAGCCCAGGATCTCGTCGCCGCGGGCGATGCGGCCGAGCCCGCTTTCACAGGCCGACAGAGTGACGAGCGACACGCCGGCAAGGTTTACGCCGTACACCTCGCGCGCTTCGAGGAAACCCGGATCGTCCTCTTCCGCGGCGAGCAGGATACGCGAGTGCAGCGGATCGACGCTGTCCACCTCCGCATGCGCGGCCACATGCAGCACGCGGCCATTGCCCGCTTCGTCGCGGAAGCGCGACTTCGACGCCGCGCGCTCGATGTACACGCGCTTGTCGGCATACAGCGTGCCGATGCGTTCCACCTCGCGCTCCGCACCGGGCAGTTCCTCGCGCGCGCTGTTGGCCGGATTGCCGAACGCAACCAGGCTGCCGACGGCGGATTCGCTGCGCCGTGCCAGTTGCACGGCGAGGCTCGCCGACGGCGCGACCGCAATCGCATTGCGCTCGATCAGGTAGCCCTCGGGACTGCGCAAGGCCTGGAAAGGCAGGTAATGCAGGCCGCCATGGGGGATGATCACCAGGCGTTCGTCGCGCGCAATGGCGAGCGGCGCAATGAGCTTGTCGTAGAGCGCCGATGCGAGTTCGACGGTGTCGCGACGGCGATCGAAAATCGATTGCCGGATTGCGTCGACCGATTGGTCCAGTTCCTTGCGCGGCAGCGGCAACTGCACCGCACGCAGGCCACCCGATCGCGCGGTCCAGGCGATCAGCCGATCGTCGAGGCTGTGGAACTGCACCAGCACCTCGCCCGGGCGCAGGGTATCGAGAACTTCCTTCAGCGTCACGGTGCCGACGCTGAGATCGGCATCGCCAGCCGGCGTCACCCGTCCGCGCACGATGTCGAGCAGCGCGCGCGCGCGACTGCGCTCGGACAACTGCCATGCGCCTTCGACGTCGCCCGCCTCGATCGACAGCAGGATCGCCTGCTCGAAGATCTTCTGCATGTCGCCGAAGAGGCCGGTCTTGAACTCCTCGCTGCGAAACCGCGCCCGGATCGCCTCGGACAGTTGCGCCGCCTCCTTGAAGCGCTCGCGCGCCGCCGCCCGGTTGCCGAGCGCCAGCTCGCTGCGCGCAATGCCCTCGACGGCCCACAGCCGGTGATATGCGGCATCGGCGCCCGACGCTTCGCGCGCCGCTTCCTCGAATGCCTGGCGTGCCTGCTGCGGCTTGCCCTCGATCAGCAGCAGGTTGCCCTGCCCGCGGCGATACAAGGGCAGCAGGTCCGCCTCCGGCGGCTCGATCGCGTCGTACAGCACGCGGGCACGCGCGGCATCGCCCCCGGCGACGAGCGCGTTGGCGAGAGAGATCTGCACCAGCGGACGAAAACGGTCGCTGGCCGCGGTCGCCGCCTTTTCGTACCACTCGACCGCCTCGGTGAAACGGCCGCGCCGCAGCGCCACATCCCCCAAGGTCTTGTACGCAGGCCCTTCGACGATGCGCGGGTCCTTCGCCTGATGGCCGAGCGCCTCGCGCGCATACTGTTCGGCATGGACGAGGTCACCCGCGTAGCTGTATGCGATGGCGAGGTCGCGCTTGGAAACGGCAACGAGATCATCGTTGCCCTGGGCATTGCCCACATGCAGGGCCATCGATGCCGAGCGGATGCTGTCGCGAAGCTCGCCACGCTCGGCCTGCGCCACCGCCATGCTGCAGTAGCGATAGCCGTCGAGCTTGACGCGCGCCCGCTGGTAAAGCAGTTGCCCTTCGGCAGACAGGACCTTCAGCGTCTCGGCGTCGCGCTGGCGCGCGAGCGCAGAATCGAATGTTCTAGCCGGGACGGGCGCGTCGGCTGGAAGAACCGGGCCCGGAAAAGCGAGGAGCGTCAGCACGACGCTGACGAGCACACCACTGGCACACCGCCGAGACTGATGACTCAAGATTTTCCTCCCCGATCACCGTGCAGCCATCAATCCGAACTCTAGCCATGCTGCGAGGAATTACAACACCGTCCTGAGCAGGATCGCATGCCGCCGATGCGACCACAACCGGCCACCCCCTCAGCGACGCGCAGATGGGGCGGCAGCACCACGTCGGGTCACGAAACCGGCGCGGACGCCGGCCCGGCCCGCGATGACAGAGCACCGAAGAAACCGACGATGCGAAGGATGCGGCCATCGTCGTCCACCTCGCCGAAGTCCGTGCCTTCGAGGAAGGTCGAGCCATCGGGCAGCACGCCCTTCCAGCCGAAGCGGAAGCGTCCATGGTGGGCATCGACATGGGTCGTCGCGACGATGCTCGCACCGGGTGGCAGGGCCTCCCTCAGCGTCATCGCGATGTGCGCATCGAGGGCGCTGCGGCCGGCCACATGCGCGCTCGGGTCGGTGTAGGTTCCGTCGGCGGCCCACACCCGCTCGAGCATCGCCCAGCGCCTGGCACCATCGTGCTCGCTCCAGGCGGCACAGTAATCGCCGACCAGCGTGTCCAGTCCCTCGGTAGCGGCGTGCGCTTTGCTCATTTCGTCCCTCCTGCACGATGCCGGCGGTCTCATCGGTGGCGATCGCTCACCGGTCGTTGACCGATTGATGGAACAAAGCAAGGCATCCCCCGAACCCCGCCTTGCCGCCCGCGTTGTCGCGGTCAGGCCTTGCCGCCGAGCTGGACCAGCAGCCAGGCCAGCTTGCGTCGCAATGCACTGCGCTGCTCGCCGGGCAGCATCGCGTCGATTTCCTTGCGCAGCGTGGCCATCTCCCTGCGCAGCGTCACTTCGGTCGGAGTGAAGCCGGCGTTCTTCAATATGTGGTTGACCATGCGCTGCTCGGGCGACACGAACAGTTCATCCTCGAACTGCAGCGGCCTGCCCGCCCCCGGCAGGCCATCGAATTCGCCGCGGCGCATGGCGTCGAGGATACGCTGCTCGGCAAGGATGTCGAAGATCAGGTTCATCGCGGATCGAAGGCATCACAGCCGCGGCTGCGCGGCGCCCGACCTCGGGCACCGCGCGCGTCACACCTCGCTCAGTGTCCGAAGCTGTCGGCGTCGAACATCGTCGGATCCGGCCGATCGAGCCCATCGAGCGCCGCCATGTCGGCGTCGCTCAACGCAAAGCCGAACACATCGAGGTTCTGCGCCAGCCGCGTCGGGTTCGACGACTTGGGCGCGGTCACGAAACCTTGCTGCACCTGCCAGCGCAGCACCACCTGCGCCGGGGTGCGGCCGAGGCGCTCGGCGATGCCCGCGATCACCGCGTCGGCCAGCATGTCGTTGCCGGCGCCCAACGGGCGCCAGGTCTCGGTCACGATGCCGCGCGCGCGGTGGATCGCCACCAGATCGTCGCGGCGGTGATAGGGATCGAGCTGGATCTGGTTCACGTGCGGCACCATGCCCTGGTCGAACAGGCGCTGCAGATGCGCCGGCTTGAAGTTGGAGGTGCCGATGGAGCGCACGAGGCCTTCGGCCAACAGGCGCTCGAGGCCGGCGTAGGCGTCCACGTAACGGTCCTGGTCGGGGTTGGGCCAGTGGATCAGCAGCAGGTCGATGTAGTCCAGCCCGAGGCGATCGAGGCTGGCCAAGCAGGCGGCGCGCACGCCTTCGACGCTGTGCCACTTGCGGTTGAACTTGGTGGTGACGAAGACCTCGTCGCGGCTCACGCCGGAGTTGCGGACGCCTTCGCCGACGCCGCGTTCGTTCTCGTAGTTCTCGGCGGTGTCGATCAGGCGGTAACCGATGCGCAGCGCATCGGCCACGGTGACGGCTGCCTCGGCGTCGTTCATCGGCCAGGTCCCCAGGCCGAGCTGAGGCATCTTCACGCCATTGGCGAGGGTGACGAGGGGAGCGGGATTGACGGTCACGGTAGTCCTTTCCATGTTGCGTTCATGAGCGGGTAGTGTCTCGCATCCGCGTCCCGCGCGCACCCTCGGATCAACCCGGGGTGGAACCCTCCTCCGGACGAAGTGGGCAGAAATTGAACGGGCCGCTGCCACGAACGTCCACGATATGACGGCTCGGCGGCTTCCTCATCTCTAAGTTGAACGCCAGCCTCAGCCGAGCTTGCTGCGCAGATAAGCAACCAGGTCATTCACCGTCACCAGCTTCCTGTAGTCCGCCTCGGGAATCTCCACCTTCAGCTTCTCGGCGAGGCCGATCAGGAAGTTCAGCCAGTCCATCGAGTCGAGGTCGACCTGCTGGCGCAGCGGGCGGTCGGGGCGCAGTTCGGCTTCCTCGACTTCGGGGGCGATGCCCTTCAGCGTGGCGATGACGAGGGTGCGCAGTTCGGTGTCGTCCATGGGCGGTTCCGTGGGGAAGGGGTGTTTACAGATCCTCGGGCCGCTGCAGCAGTTCGCGCAGTTCGGCGAGGAACAGCGCGCCGCGGTGGCCATTTGAGACGCGATGGTCGGCGGCGAGGCTGGCGGTGACGGCGGGCATCGCGCACAGCTCGCCGCTGTCCTCACGCACCCACGGTCGCTGCGCGATGCGACCGAAGCCGACGAGGGCGACCTGGGGCGGGTAGATGACGCCCATCACCGCCTCCACGCCCTGCTCGCCAAGATTGGTCACGGTGACGGTCGGGTCGCTCATCTCGGAGCTGCGCAGCGAGCCGGCGCGGGTGCGCCGCACCAGGTCGGTGAGTTCGCGCATCAGTGCATCCAGCGGCTTCTGGTCGACGTCGTGCAGCGCCGGTGCGATCAGGCCGCCCTGGCGCAGCGAGATGGCGACGCCGATGTGGATACCCTGCCCTGCCACGAACTCGCCGTCGCGGTAGAAGCCGTTGAGTTCGGGGTATTTCCGCAGCGCGAGCGCGACGGCCTTCAGTTGCAGCACCGCCATCAGAAGGCGCTCGGTGATCGGCCGGCCCTCGTTGGCGCGGGTGAGCCAGGCCTGCGCACGCGCCATCGGCACGGTCTCGAACAGGTAGTAGTGCGGGATCTCGCGCTTCGAGCGGCTCATCGCCGCGGCGATGGCGCGCCGCGTCTCGGCCTGGCGCTCGGCGGCCGAGATCGGCTGCGCCGCCGCGGGTGCCGGCGGCGGCGCTGCGGCCGCGGCCCGCTCCACATCGTCCAGCGTGACCGCGCCGCCGGGACCGGTGCCCGACAGCGCGGCAAGATCCACCCCCAGCGCTGCGGCGCGCTTGCGCGCGGCGGGCGACACGCGCAGCCGTCCCGCGGCAGCGGGCGCAGGAGCGCGCACCGGCGCAGCAGCCGCAGCGGGCGCCTCGATCGCTGACACGGCAGCCGATGGCGCAGCCTTGGTCCTCGTCCTGCGCACGGTTTTCGCAGGAGGCGCT
>SHNC01000279.1 GCA_004295105.1 Betaproteobacteria bacterium
GGCAGCGCCTGCGTGCGTCGCCGGGGCACCCGTCGGATGACGGCGGCGGCGATGTCGGGGCCGAGGTGGGCGAGCTGGTGCTGCGCGCGCCATGGCCGGGCATGGCCGCCGGCTTCTGGCAGGACGCGGCGCGCTATGTCGACGCCTACTGGTCGCGCTTTCCAGGCCTGTGGGTGCATGGCGACTGGGCGCGCATCGATGAGGACGGGCACTGGTTCATCGAAGGCCGCAGCGACGACACGCTGAAGATCGCCGGCAAGCGCGTCGGTCCGGCCGAATACGAATCGGCGCTGGTGGGCCATGTGCTGGTGAAGGAGGCGGTGGCGATCGGCGTGCCCGATCCGGTGAAGGGCGAGACCGCGGTGTGCTTCGTGACGCTGGCCGCGCCCGGCGCCGCGGCTGCGGCGGAGGAGGGATGGGCTGCGTCCGAGCGCGCGCTCTGCGCCCATGTCGCCGAACGCCTGGGCAAGCCGCTCGCACCGGCGCGGGTGCATTGCACCGCGGCGCTGCCGCGCACGCGCAACGGCAAGATCCTGCGCCGCCTGGTCCGCGCCGCCTACCTCGGCCAGGCGCTGGGCGACCTCACCTCACTGGAGGACCCCGCCGCGCTGGATGCCATCCGCGCCTGCGCGCAGCCGGCCGGCGCCGTCGCCTGAATCGTCGCCTGAATCGTCGTCCAGACCGTCCGGTTTTCGGACGCCGTCCGTGCGGCGGCCGTTCGAAAACCGGACGGTCGCCGCACGGGTGGCCGCCCGCGTGCCTTGCTCCCTCGTCTCATGCGGGGCCTCCGCTCGCGCGAAGCCCAAGTCTGCCGCCGGCGACGACTGCGCTGCCGATCCCCTGCGCTGGCTGGGGTTTTTGGCATTGCCTTTGCTATTCTTCAAGTCGAGGTGAGATGCGTCCGCCGCGGTCTGGCAACGCATCCAGCCGGGCCGTCGCCCGAGTCCGGGCGACCGCAGCACACCGGAACCGATGCGGCAGAACTGACAGGGATCTCAACCCTCCGGTCGCACACAGCGACCCGCCGCGTCGCGCTTTCGCGAGGAGGAGAGACTTGAACGCAGTGCGCACGCCCGATGGGCAGATGTTTTCCGATCCCGGCAACGATGCCGCGGTCATGGCAGCCTGGGAGCGCTTCCTCGACGGCGGAGCCCGTCCGTCCGATGCGCTGCGCGGCCTGATCGACGGTTCATGGCAGCGCTGCCAGCAGCACAACGTCGATCCGGACAAGCGCCGCGCACCGCCGCCGGTGGGGGAGTCCACGCTGGCGTCGCTGAAGCAGCGCCACGACGAACTGCTGCAGGCGAGCGCGCCGGTGATGGCCTGCGCGCGCGACTTCCTGGCCGAGACCGGCACGGTGATGGCGCTGGCCGACACCAGCTCGACCATCCTGACGATGGAGGGCGACAACCCCACGCTGGGCTCGGCCGAGTCCATCCACCTGCTGCCGGGCGTGGCCTGGAGCGAGCGCATCTGCGGCACCAACGCGATCGGCACCGCGCTGGCGGTGGGGCAGCCGGTGCAGATCCACTCCGCCGAGCATTATTGCGCCGGCATCAAGCGCTGGACCTGTTCGGCCACCGTGATCCGCCATCCGCAGGACGGCGAGATCCTCGGCGTGGTGGATGTATCCGGCCTGTCGGAAACCTACAGCCGGCAGAGTCTGGCGCTGGTCGTCACCACTGCGAGCCGCATCGAGAGCCGGCTGACCATGCTCGAGATGGAGCGCCGCTACCGCTTGCTGGAGGCGGCCCTGCCGTACTGGAGCGGCGGCACCGACGGCATCGTGTTGTTCGACCGCCGCGGCTACCCGATCAAGGCCAACGAGAACGCGCAGGCGGCGATCGCCGCCTTCGGCGCCGATCTCGATCTGGCCGCACCGCGCCGCATCCCTGCGCTCGCGCTGGAGGGCGAAGGCCAGCCGTTGCCGGCGTGGTTGCGGCCCGAGTGGCGGGTGCCGGTGACGAGTCGCGGCGAGCGCCTGGGCACGCTGGTGGTCGTGCCGCTGCCGCGGCTAGGCCGGGCGCGGGCGGCCGAGCCGGTGCGCGACCTGGCGGTCGAGCCTGTCGTACAGGGCCTGCGGGCGACGGACCTCCCCGCCGGCTTTGCCTCCATCGTCACCGTCGATCCGGGCCTGTGCGAAGCGCTGCGCAAGGCCGACCAGCTCGCGCGTTCGCGCGTGCCGGTGCTGCTGCTGGGCGAAACCGGTGTCGGCAAGGAGGAGTTCGCGCAGGGCATCCACCGGGCCAGCCCCTTCCGTGACGGGCCTTACGTGGCGCTGAACTGCGGCGGGCTGTCGCGCGAGCTGCTGGCGAGCGAGCTGTTCGGCTATGTGGATGGCGCCTTCACCGGCGCGCGCAAGGGCGGCCTGGTGGGCAAGATCGAGGCCGCCAATGGCGGCACGCTGTTCCTCGACGAGCTCGGCGAGATGCCGCTCGACCTGCAGCCGCACCTGTTGCGGGTGCTGGAGCAGGGCGAGATCTACCGCCTGGGCGAAAACGTGCCGCGCAAGGTCAATTTCCGCCTGATCGCGGCGACGCACCGCGACCTGCGGCAGGAGGTGGCGGCCGGCCGCTTCCGCATGGATTTCTATTATCGCGTCGCGGTGACTTCGATCCGCATCCCGTCGCTGCGCGACCGCAGTGGCGACGTGCGCCTGCTCGCGGCGCACTTCGTCGAGCTGTTCCGCGAGCGCCATGGACTCGGCCCGCGACGGTTCGACGAGGCCCTGCTCGCGGCGCTCGAGGCCCATGCCTGGCCCGGCAACGTGCGCGAACTGCGCAACGTCATCGAGAGCATGGTGCTGATGAGCGACGGCGAGGACCTGGGCATCGATGCCCTGCCGTTGGAACTGGTCGAGGCGGGGGCCGGGCGCATGGGCGGGGGCGCGATGTCCGCCCCCACGGCGGCGGTCTGCCGCATCGCCGACGGCGAAGCGGATCTGATCCGCCGTGCCATCGCCGCGACCAACGGCAATCTGACCAAGGCCGCGCGCGAGCTCGACATCGCCAAGAGCACGCTGTACCAGAAGGTCAGGCAGTATGGCCTCGAGAGCGAGATCTCGCGGGTGCGGAGCGCCTGATGGCGCGGGGGCGGGCGGCGCCGCTGCGTCCGCGATGGCGCGGGCCGGTGCCGGGTCCGCTCAGGAACGAAACGAGCGCGCGTGCCGCAAGCTCCAGCCGGTGGGTCAGTCGTTCCACGGAATCCCCTCGGATCGTACCGAGGCGGCGAGCGGGGCATCCGCTGCCGACAGGTCGATCAGATCCACATCGAGTAGCAGGCCGGATTCGGCCAGCGCCTCGCGCAGTTCCGACAGCAGCCCGGGGGGCAAGGGCTTCAGCGGTTCGACGGCGATGTCGATGTCCGACCAGCGGCGAGCGGTGCCGCGCGCGCGAACCGAACAGGTACAGGCGCGCCGCCTGCGCCGGCAGGCGGGTGCAAATGAGATCGTCCTCGGCGCTGACGTCGCGGTCCATTTGCGGCATTGGTGATTCTCTCCGCTCATGCGGTTTGACCGGATGTACGTCTATGGGCGAGACCGCCCGCTGCACCTGAGCTACGGTCCGGATGCTTCCCGCCAGGTGACGGTGATGCTTTCCGGTAAGGCTGGCAACGGACGTCTATATCCGAAAACGCTAACCGCAGAGGCATTCTCTTCGTATGTTTGGCTCGACCGTCCCCGCTCGGGAAATTGAAGCTGGCGTGCGCCATCATGGAGGAAAGCGTCAGGGTGCGCGATGGTCCATGGAGTGCGAATTCGTGCGCTATCGACTCATTCGGGTCTGCTTGCTGCCGCAGCCCAGTCCAGCACTTGACTGATCCATTCGAGGGCTTGCAGGCGATCGATCGCGCCTGGATCAATCAGCCCATAGCGCGCTTCAACGGCGAAGGGATTGAGTTCGTCCAGAAATTCGGCGAACGGCGGTGAAGGAAGGCCGTAGTCGGTGATGAGGTCGAGCAGTTCGGCGATGTCGTGCGTACGACGAAATGCGACGCCATTCGACGACAGCACTGCCTTGAGCGCCTTCTCCACCGACTGTTGCGCGTGGAAGCCCAGGATCGCGTCGGAGATGTCAGGCAGCCCGCTGAGGGCACGAACGGCCTTGGCATCTTCGCGAGCTGCGTCGAGCAGCATGGTGGCGACCGACTCAGCCATACACCACCTTGCCTTCGCGCAGCGCCCAGTAAAGCGCGGTGCCGGGTTCGGCTCCCCAGCGTGTGACTTCGTCGGCGGAATAGACGAGGACATCGGCCGGCACGCGCAGCGGACGTAGCAGGCGGCGCAACCGCACCATCTCGCCCGCCCGGTCGGTAACCTCATTCTCTATCACGAGCAGGTCGAGGTCCGAATCGGCCGTTGCGTCGCCGCGTGCGTAGGAGCCGAAGAGAACGATTCTCTGCGGGTGCGCACCCTCCGCCAGCGCCTGTACGGCGGCGGCGATGGTCTGGTCGGAGAGGCGCGCGGCGATGCTCATGGATGCAGATTACACGTTCCGATACACCTCGGCGCCGCTCTTCACAAACTCCACCGCCTTCACCTCCATGCCCTTCTTCAGCGCTTCGGCCTCGTCGAGGCCCTGGGCCGCGGCGAAGTCGCGCACGTCCTGGGTGATCTTCATCGAGCAGAAGTGCGGGCCGCACATCGAGCAGAAGTGGGCGACCTTGGCCGAGTCCTTGGGCAGGGTCTCGTCGTGGAATTCCTTCGCCTTGTCCGGGTCGAGGCCGAGGTTGAACTGGTCTTCCCAGCGGAACTCGAAGCGCGCCTTGGAGAGTGCGTTGTCGCGGATCTGCGCGCCGGGGTGGCCCTTGGCGAGATCGGCGGCGTGCGCGGCGAGCTTGTAGGTGATGATGCCTTCCTTGACGTCCTGCTTGTTGGGCAGGCCGAGGTGCTCCTTGGGCGTCACGTAGCACAGCATCGCGGTGCCGTACCAGCCGATGGTGGCGGCGCCGATGCCGCTGGTGATGTGGTCGTAGCCCGGGGCGATGTCGGTGGTGAGCGGCCCCAGGGTGTAGAAGGGCGCTTCCTTGCACTGCTCGAGCTGCAGGTCCATGTTCTCCTTGATCATGTGCAGCGGCACATGGCCCGGGCCTTCGATCATCACCTGCACGTCGTGCTTCCAGGCGATGTCGGTGAGCTCGCCCAGGGTCTTCAGCTCTCCCAGTTGCGCCTCGTCGTTGGCGTCGTAGATCGAGCCGGGGCGCAGTCCGTCACCGAGGCTGAAGGCCACGTCGTAGGCCTTCATGATGTCGCAGATGTCCTCGAAGTGGGTGTAGAGGAAGCTCTCCTGGTGATGCGCCAGACACCACTTGGCCATGATCGAGCCGCCGCGGCTGACGATGCCGGTCATGCGGTTGGCGGTGAGCGGCACGTAGCGCAGCAGCACGCCGGCGTGGATGGTGAAGTAGTCCACGCCCTGTTCGGCCTGTTCGATCAGCGTGTCGCGGAAGATCTCCCAGGTCAGCTCCTCGGCCTTGCCGTCGACCTTCTCCAGCGCCTGATAGATCGGCACCGTGCCGATCGGCACCGGGCTGTTGCGGATGATCCACTCGCGCGTCTCGTGGATGTTCTTGCCGGTGGACAGGTCCATCACCGTGTCGCCGCCCCAGCGGATCGACCAGGTCATCTTGTCGACTTCCTCGGCGATGGAGGAGGTGACCGCCGAGTTGCCGATGTTGGCGTTGATCTTCACCAGGAAGTTGCGGCCGATGATCATCGGCTCGGATTCCGGATGGTTGATGTTGTTCGGGATGATGGCGCGGCCGCGCGCCACTTCGCTGCGCACGAACTCCGGGGTGATGTCGCC
>SHNC01000026.1 GCA_004295105.1 Betaproteobacteria bacterium
CAGCCGGAACGGCCGTCGGTCGGCAGTGCGGCCGGTCAGCCGGCCCTCGATCCAGTCGAAGCCGCTGTTGTAGACGCCGTTCCACAGCGCGGCGATCAGCGCGGCCAGCGCGAGCAGGCCGAGCGAGTCGCCGACCGGCACCCCGCTCAGCCACGCGAATGGCGGCGTGATCAGCAGCAGGCCGCCGATCTCGAACAGCACGACCTGGCGTATGCGGTCGGGCAGCGAGCGGAGCTTGGGCTTGATCGACAACGTGGTCTGAACCGGGCGGCGACGCGGCTCAGCGCCGCAGCACCGCCACCGCCTTGATCTCGATGAGGTAGCCGGGCGCGCCGCCGAGCGAGGCCGCGCCGATGGCGGTCCACGCCGGGAAGTCCTTCGTCAGGTAGCGGTCCTTGACCTTCATGAACAACTGCAGGTCGCGCATGTCGGTGTGGAAGGTGGTGAGATCGACGATGTCGCTCATCTGCGCACCGGCAGCATCGATCACCTTCTTCAGGTTCTCGAAGGCCTGCACGATCTGCGCCTCGGTTCCCTCGACCAGTTGACCGCTGTCGTCGCGGCCGATCTGGCCCGACACATACAGCGTGTCGCCCACCCGCACTGCGGGCGCGTAGTGGATGCGGTCGTACACGTAGTCCATCCCCTGCGGGATGATGGCTTCACGGTCGCTCATCGGCGGTCTCCGTCGTGGTGGTGGAAAGCGCCGGATTATTGCCGGGCACGCTCGCGACCTCAAGCCGGGGTGCCGGGCAGGCCCGTGCGGACTGCGGCTCGAGGTAGGGCAGCACCATCGGCCCCATGGACTTCAGGATCTGCACCGGCAGCCCGGAAGTGAAGCGGTAGGACGCCGCCTCGGGGCCGATGACGTAGGCCGTCAGGGTGCCGAAGTGGTTCGCGCCGATGTAGAAGACGAAGGTCGCAGTGCGGTTCAGCGCCAGCCCCTTGGCGCCGCCGCGGCCGATGGCGATGCGGTTGTCACCGGTGCCGGTCTTGCCGCCGACCACCAGCGTGGTGCCGTCGGCGAGCTTGAACGCCCCCGACAGCCGTCGCGCGGTGCCGCCCTCGACCACCTCCGACAGCGCATTGCGCAGCGCCGCCGCCACCTCGGGCGCCATCACCCGCTCGCCGTCCGCAACGCGGCGCGCGAAGCGTGTCTCGTAGGGCGTATCGACCGCGAAGCGCAGGCTCTCGATGCGCGCGGTGGGCAACCTCACACCGTCATTGACGATGATGCCCATCAGCTCGGCCAGCGCCGCGGGCCGGTCGCCCGAGCTGCCGAGCGCGGTGGCGTAGGACGGCACCAGGTGGTCGAAGGGATAGCCCAGCCGCGCCCAGCGGCGATGGATCTCGAGGAAGGCCTCGACTTCCAGCATGGTGTAGATGCGCGAATCCTGCGCGCCCTTGAAGCGGGTGCGGAACAGCCAGCGATACACCGCCTGGCGTTCGTCGGCGCTCGCCTCCACCGCCTCCGCCCAGCTCGCCTCCGGCTTCGCCGACAGATAGCCCACCAGCCACAATTCCAGCGGATGCACGCGCGCGACGTAGCCGCGGTCGGGCAGATCGAAGGCCTCGGGTGCATTGCGCCTGTAGAGTTGCTCGATGCGGGCGGCACTCAGGTCGGCATCGGCGAGGCGCTTGCGCAGGAAGGTGGCGAGCGCCTCGGGCGTGGCCTGCGGCGACAGGTAGCGGAACACCGCGGCAAGCCGATCGGCGGTCGGACGCAGGCCGTCGAGGAAGGCCTCCTGCACCTCGTCCGGCGTCTTGCCCTGGTACTTGCGCCAGAAGCGGCGCAGGAAGACCTGCCCCTCGCGGTCTGCGAAGCGCGCGAGATACTCCATGCGCCGGGGATCCTCGGCATCGTCCAGCAATTGCGCGGTACTGCCCGGCACCTGGTACATGGTGTGGCGCACGATGTCGCGCATCAGGCGCACGAAGGGCAGGTTGATCGAGCCCTGCAGCGCCTCGCGCATCGTCGGGCTGCGGCCGTCGTCCTCGTCATTGAAGTTGTTGAACGTATGCACGCCGCCACCGGTGAAGAAGCCTTCGCCCGGGCTGGCGGAATAGCGCCGCTCGAGTGCGGCCTCGAGCATCGCCGGCAGGCTGCGGTCGCTGGCGCCCGCGAGGTATTCGATCGCCCAGCGCGTGAGGTTGTCGCGCTGCTCGACCTCGATACGACGAAGCTCCGCCGGCGACTGGCTGGCGAAGCGCCCATGCAGCTCGGCAATCAGCTCCAGGTAGGTGGCGAGCACGCGCAACTTGGCGGTGGAGCCCAGTTCGAGCTTGCTGCCTTCGTTGATGTCGAACAACTGGTCGGAAGTGTCGGTCTGCACGCGCACACGGTTGCCGCTCGGCGTGCGCTCGACCAGGTTGAAGCTGTAGCGCACCGCATCCATGGTCGCCGGCACCAGCATGCGGTCACCGATCAGCCCCTGGCTGCGGGCGAACTCGGGATCACGCAGTTTGCCGAGGAAGTCGCTCACCGCCTGCTGCAGCGGGCCATCGAGGGTGGCCGTGGCATCCACGTCGAAGCGGTCGAGTTCGTATAGTGAGGCGTCGAGCATGCCCGCCAGTCGCGTGCGGATCGCGGTCGCGCCCTTGCCGAGATCGGCCGGCAGCACGGCCGGATCGGCGACGAGGTCGCGGAACTTCAGCGGTTCGCCCAGCGCCGCATCGCGCAGCGCCGGCGCCACCGCACCGGTTTCGGCAAGCAGGCGCACATAGCTGTCGGTGAGTTGCGCGAGCTCGTCGCGCCCGCTGCGCGCCAGGTAAAACGACGGACGGCGATGCGCGATCATCAGCGCCACCACCTGGCGCAGCGCGCGGCCCTGCGCCGCCAGCGTGCCGCCCTCGCCCGGCGGGGCGGCGAGCAGCGCGTTGACCTTGTCGAAGTCGGCACCGAACCACACCCACAGGCCGTCGCCGAGACCGTTGACCTCGCCATGGCCGGGCGCCGCCGACAACGGCACGGTGTTCAGGTAGTCGAGCAGCAGTTCGCGCCGCACCGGCAGCGTTTCCTCGCCGCCGCGGTAGGCGCGCACGCTGGCCGACACCATCTGGCGCAGTTTCTCGCGCGCGTCGTAGGTCACGCCGTCGGGCGAATGGCGGTACTTCTCGATCTGCGTCGCCAGCGTGCTGCCACCGGGCGCATCCAGGTCCTGATTCACCATGCGGCCGATCTGCGCCAGCACCGCGCGGCTGAAGCGCACCCAGTCGACGGCGGGGTTGAGCTTCGGGCGCGACTCGTCGAGCAGGTCGCGGTTCTCGATGAACATCAGCGCCTGGCCCACCAGCGGCGGCACCGCGGCGAAGTCCGGGTAGTGGCGATAGGGGTAGCGGAACTGGTACAGCGCCTCGCCGTGACAGTCCTCGAGGTCGAGACCGGCCCGGGTCTTCTCGCGATAGGGCGCGAAGAAACCGCGGGCGGTGTACTCCATCATCGCCTGCGAGAAGCGCGCCTGATGCGTCAGCACGAAACCGCGTTCCGTCAGGCGGCGGGTGATGCCCGGCAGGTCGACATAGCCCAGGCGCTGGTCGAAGGGGCCGTGCGTCGGGAAGCGGATCGCATCGCTCGCCCCCGCGACGACGTCGTAGTGCAGGTCGGCGGCATAGCGGCTGAGGTAGCGCGCCTGCAGGCGGGACGTGTGGACCTCGTGCGCGGCCAGGATGGCGAGTGCCGTCAGGCCGACGAGCAGGACGATCAGCAACGACCAGCGCAGCAGGCGGCAGAAACCCGGCCGCGGGCGGGCGGGCGCGGCTGGCGGCGCATCGTCGGTCGGGGAGGCGGCCGTCTCTGGGCCTTCGGGCGTCGCCGGGTCGTTCAAGGTCGATTCAGGTGCGGCACTAGGTAGAGCTTGGGAGGTCACGGCGAGTCTTGCGGACGGTGCGTTGCGCCAATTATCCGGCATTCGATGAACCAAATGCCATCGCTGCCGCGGGCTGCACCGTGATGCAGGTGGCGGCAGCGGAGCCGGATGGGGGGGAATGAAGGATGCCGGTCGCGGCCGGCAGCGCGCGGAGGGCTGCAGGCTCAGACGGCCAGTGCCGCCAGCGCCTCGCGCACGCGGCTGGCATGCACGCCATCGGCCAGCTCGCCGATGCGCGCACCGTCCAGGTGCATGCCGTCGCCCTCGAGGTGGAAGGGCACGCCCTGCTTCAGCGCCGCGACGCAGCGGCCGGCGTCGCGCGGCGATTCGAATCCCACGCTCTGCACCAGCAGGCTGCCGTCGCCGTCGACGAACTTGAAGTAGAAGCGGCCATCGGCCTCGCGGTACTGCTTGAACTGCGGCAGCGCGGCAGCCCTGGCCTTGTCGGCCTTGCGCGTCGCGAATGCGGTGGCGAGGTTGCGCAGGCCGACCGCATGGCGCAACTCGGCCATGAAGGGCGTGGCCATCGCACGCGCCTTCTCCGCGCCCTCCTGCAGGTGGCGCTCGATGCGTTCCGGCTCGGCGATCAGCGCCTCGTACTGCTCGCGCATTGGCGCCACCGCGGCGTCGATGCGCTCGAACAGCGCCTGCTTGGCCTCGCCCCAGGCGATGCCGTCCTCGAACGCGGTGCGCATCGCCCGCGTCTCCTCGGCGGTGGCGAAAGCCTGGTAGAGCTGGAACAGCGCCGAGCCCTCGGTATCCTTGGGTTCGCCCGGCGCCCTGGAATCGGTGACGATGGAAAAGATCAGGCGCTTGAGTTCGGCCGCGGGCGCGAACAGCGGAATGGTGTTGTCGTAGCTCTTGCTCATCTTGCGGCCGTCGAGGCCGGGCAGCGTCGCCACCGAGGCGTCGACCTCGGCCTCGGGCAGCACGAAGTGCTCGCCGTACAGGTGGTTGAAGCTCGCCGCCATGTCGCGTGCCATCTCGATGTGCTGGATCTGGTCGCGACCGACCGGCACCTTGTGCGACTTGAACATCAGGATGTCGGCCGCCATCAGCACCGGGTACATGAACAGGCCCATGTTCACGCCGGCATCCGGGTCCTCCTCGGCGGCGACGTTCTTGTCCACCGCCGCTTTGTAGGCATGGGCCCGGTTGAGCAGGCCCTTGCCCGCCACGCAGGCGAGCAGCCAGGTCAGCTCCGGGATCTCGGGGATATCGGACTGGCGGTAGAACCATACCCGGTCGGTGTCCAGCCCCGCCGCCAGCCAGGTTGCGGAGATCTCCAGCGTCGAGCGCTGCACGCGTGCCGGGTCGGTGGTCTTGATCAGCGCATGGTAGTCGGCCAGGAAGTAGAAGCTCTCGACCCCCGTCTGGCGGCTGGCGGCGATCGCCGGCCGGATCGCGCCGGCGTAGTTGCCGAGGTGTGGCGTGCCCGACGGGGTGATCCCGGTAAGGACGCGCTGGACGGACGGATGGCTGACGGACATGGATCGCTCCGGCGATGCGTTGGCACGGTGTGAAAGGCCGCAAGTGTAGCGCCTGCGGGGACCCGCTGTGGACCGGAAGCCGGCGCGCCTGCAGCCAGGCCGCACGCGGATGCGTGCGAATGGGAAATAAGTCGCAACAGACGGTTTCTGCCGAGCGGCCTGCGTGACGGCGCGAACTATCATCCTGGACCAGCGCTGCAGCACGACAACGACGACCCCGCACCACCCCGCAGCGCGGGCAGGCTCGGGGAAGCGCCCGGTTGCGGGTGCAGGCAGGCATGAGCGATCACACCAGACACGAGAGACGATCGGGCAGCGACCGGCGATCCGGCGTGGACCGCCGGCAAGTGGACGTGGGGCCACGAGCGGGCGAACGCGAGCGCCGGCGGCGGCCCGACCCACGCAAACCGGAGGTGCAGGAAA
>SHNC01000086.1 GCA_004295105.1 Betaproteobacteria bacterium
TGAGCGCCTCGCGCAACTGCGCGGCGAGGCCGACGAAGCAGTGTGAGCTCGGCGGTCCAACGGGAGCCGTGCGGTCGCACAGCCAGCGCGCCCGTGTCCGAGCGCAAGACGTTCAGGCATGCCCGAGTAGGCTCAAGGTGAAAAAGCAGAAGGACGTCCACCTGGAGACGAGGACTGAATACAACTTCGCATTCGAGTGCGAAGTCGCCAGCATGACGGTGGCGGAGTTCATACGCTGGAATCCGCGCTTTGACGAAGCTGAAGCGGAGGAACGTATCGCTGCGGCCAAGGCGAAGGTGGCTCGCCGGGCGGCGCGCTCCGGTGAGAAGCTCAAGCTTGACCTCGACGAGCAAACCGGTAGCTCGCGAAGGTAGGTCCCGCCTTGGCACGGTTGGCTTGGCCGCCCGCGCCGGCATCTCGCGCGGGACGCTGCGCGCCGTCGAAGCGGGCGGCCCTTCGCCGTCAATATCCAGCTACGAGCGCGTTGTGTCTCTTCTCCCCGCCGAGCTCACCCTCTTAGCCGGTGCCACGATGCAGCCGGTCATCCACGGTCCGCCGCGCGCTCCCGGCGGCAGCGGCCGAGCCATCGAGTTCAAGCGCGTTCATCTTGTTCTGCTTCACTCTTCAGGACAGTCTCCTTGAGGAACGCGTCCAGCATCGTTGCATCGGGCTGGGATGAATCCAGCAGCACCTGCGTCGCGGCGACTTCGAGCTCACGTTCGATGAACTCGTGGATGCCGTTCCAGCGCGGGCTCGTTGCCGCTTCGCCGGCGCGCATCTTCACATCGAGCAGGCGGTTGATCTCGTCCAGCAGCGCTCGGTCGTCGAGCGTGGCCTCGGCCAACGCAGCAAAGCGCATCGGCGGCACGCCGCGCCCGTCGCGAATCCAGCGCGCGGCCAGCAACGGCCGCAGCACGTACAGGTACTTCTTGTAGCGGACCTCTTCGCCGCGCAAGTGCTCCCGAAAGTTCTTCTTCGCCATCGACACATAGTGTTTAGGGTTGTCGGACACCTGCCCGCGTGCGCAACGAGCCGTCGAGGTACACCGGCCTGAGGGCAGGTGTCGGACAAGCCTCGGGGGAGGAAACCGCGGCGCACGCCACGGTGGTCACTGAACGCGCGGTCGCTATGGCGATAGCGGACTCGCTGCTTGTGTCGGAGCCAGAAAGCGCGGCGTCCGCTGTGAGGCCGGTGGCCGGCAATGCGGACGGTATGCCACGTTGCCCTGGCAACTCGGGCGCAGACGGTGCCGAAGATGCGCATCTCGCGCCGGTCGGCGCGAGGCCGCCCGACCACCGTCGGACGGTGGGCGTCGATGAGTGCTCGCGCTGGTCATACGGCGATCCGCAGGGGCGGCGCGCGGATGGCAGGGTTGGGCTCGAGCAGTCGCACGATCAGCATCGGCTTGCCACAGTGCCGGCACACGAACGCGGGCGGCGCCGCGGCCTGCTCGGTGTTCGCCTGCGCTTCATCGCAGATGGTGCTCGTGGTGCTGGCAGACGGCACGAGCAACCTGCGAATCGTCGCGAGGTTGTGGCGCCGGTTGCCGTTGGCCAGCAGCCCGTAGTGCCGGATTCGGTGGAAGCCGCCCGGCAGCACGTGCAGCAGGAAGCGGCGCATGAACTCGTCGGAGGCAAGCGTCATGGCCTTGTAGCGGGTGCGGCCCTTGGCTCGGTACTCCTTCCAGCGGAAGGTCACGCCACGCTCGTCCATCGCGAGCAGGCGGCTGTTGGAGATCGCCACGCGATGGGTGTAGCGCGACAGGTAGGCCAGCACGGCCTCGGGTCCGGCGAACGGCCGCTTGGCATAGACCACCCACTCGCACTTGCGCATCGGTGCCAGCCACCGCGTGAACGCCTGCGCATCAGCCAGGCCCTCGTGCTCGCCGAAGAACCGCAGCTTGCCCGCGTCATGCAGCCGCTGCAGCTCTTCGAGGAAGCGGCGCCGGAACAGTCGTGACAGCACCCGCACCGGCAGGAAGAACCCCGGCCGGCACGCGACCCAACGCTCACCGTCCGCGGACAGCCCGCCGCCGGGCACGATGCCGTGCACGTGTGGATGGTGCGTCAGCGCCGAGCCCCACGTGTGCAGCACCAGCGTCGCACCGATGCGCGCCCCCAGGTGCTTCGGGTCTGCCGCGATGGTCTGCAGCACCTCGGCTGCGGCATCGAACAGCAGGCCATAGATGGCGGCCTTGTTCGTGTACGCGATGTCGCCGATGGGCGCCGGCAGCGTGAACACCACGTGGTAGTACTCCACCGGCAGCAGGTCGGCCTGCCGGGCGTCGAGCCAGCGTTGGGCCGCCGCACTCTGGCACTTCGGGCAGTGCCGATTGCGGCAAGAGTTGTAGGAGACCTGGTCGGTGCCGCAGCCCTCGCAGCGCAGCACGTGCCCTCCCAGCGCCGCGGTGCGGCACTGGGTGATGGCCGACATCACCTTGAGCTGCGCCAGGCTCAGGTGGCCACGCTGCGCCTCGCGCCAGGCCGGGCCATGCGCACGGAAGATGTCGGCGACCTCCAGGGTGGGCCGCCCCACGGCAGCCTCACGGCTTGGGCGGCATCTCCTCCAGCGGGCCGATCACCTCGCGCAGCAGGTCGGTGGCCACGTGGGCGTAGATCGATGTCGTCTCGAGCTTCTTGTGGCCCAGCAGCACCTGGATCACGCGGATGTCGACCTTGCGCTCCAGCAGGTGCGTGGCGAACGAGTGGCGCAGCGTGTGCGTGGTCACGCGCTTGGCGATGCCCGCGGCCGCGGCGGCGTCGTGCACGGCGCGGTTGAGTTGCCGCGCGGTCAACGGCTCCATCGGATCGAGGCCTGGGAACAGCCAGCCGTTGGGGAAGATCTTGCCCTGCGCATGACCGATGCGCCACCAAGCGCGCAGCCGCTGCAGAACGATCGGGCTGAGCATGGCGTAGCGATCCTTGGCGCCCTTGCCTTGCTCGACCCGAAGGGCCATGCGCTCGCTGTCGACGTCGCCGACCTTGAGCCGGCAGACCTCACTGGCGCGCAGGCCCGAGCCGTAGGCCACCGACAGCGCCGCCTGGTGCTTGATGTTGCGCGCCGCGGCGATCAGCGCGGCGGCTTCCTGCATGCTCAACACCACCGGCACGGTGCGCGGCAGCTTCACCGGCTGCATCCGGGCCATCAGCTCGCCGCGGCCCAGGGTGGTGTCGAAGAAGAACTTCAGCCCGGTCAGCGTGGCGTTGAGCGTGATGGGCGAGGTGCCGGTATCGACCAGGTGGAGTTGGAAGTTGCGCAGGTCCTCGACGGTGGCGGTGTCGGGCGAGCGCTTGAGGAACTCGGTCAGCTTGCGAACGGCGCGGATGTAGGCTTCCTGGGTCCTGGGCTCCAGCTTGCGCATGCGCATGTCTTCGATCATGCGTTGACGCAGCGGCGTACCGGTGCGAGCGGTAGTGTCCATGGTTGCAGCTCCGTTGGTGAACGAGGCGGATTGCCTCGCTCGTCAACTTCGCAGAACCAGCGAACCAGCAGCGCAACGAACCACCACGACCTTGCCGGAGCGGGTACCGCGCGAGCGGTTTAGTCCTCTGGTGGTAACCGCGTACTGCCGAGAACCCCTCTTCAGCGAGCGAGCGCAGCTGCGCCGCCGCGTTTGCCTCCTCGCAGTACACGATTGGCGAACGCAGCCATTCCAGCAGCGTCGGGTTCGACTGCCGCAGCAACTGCAGCGTCTTGCGCAGGTCCCAGCCGTTCACGTCGAGGTCGCCGCTGATCGGCTGTTCGATCACGTCGCGACCCGGTTCGACCGTCAGGTACCACGACAGACGATTCACGTAGATGAAGCGCACGTCGTAGTCGCTGTCCGGCGACGCGAAGCCCCAGCCGCGGCTGCCGGACTCGCAGGCGAACAGCACCTTGACGTCGTGATCGGCCTCGAGCCGGCTCAGGCACGCGAGGATCTGCTCTCGCATCGCCGGTTCGACCGGGTGAGCGCTGACGAGCGTCTCGTTCTTCATGACTCTCTCCCTTCATTTCGATCGGGGAGAGAGCCACCGGCCCTCACCCCTTCACGCACACCACCTGCTTCAATGTGTACACAACCTCGACCAGGTCCTTCTGCGCTTCCATCACCGCGTCGATGTCCTTGTAGGCCATCGGGATCTCGTCGATCACGTCCTTGTCCTTGCGGCACTCGACGCCTTCGGTCGCCTTGATCTGGTCTTCCACCGTGAACAGCTTCTTCGCCTTGGTACGGCTCATCACGCGGCCGGCGCCGTGGCTGCAGCTCTCGAAGCTCTCGGCGTTGCCCAGGCCGCGCACGATGTAGCTGCGCGCGCCCATGCTGCCGGGAATGATGCCCAACTCGCCGCGCTTCGCGCTCACCGCACCCTTGCGGGTCACGAACACGTCTTCGCCGAAGTGACGTTCCTGCTGCACATAGTTATGGTGGCAGTTCACCGCCTCGACGTGCGACTCGAACGGCTTCGGAATCACCTGGCGCACCGTCGCGATCAGGTTGGCCATCATCACCTCGCGGTTGCGCGCCGCGAACTGCTGTGCCCAACCCACGCCGCGCACGTAGTCGCCGAAGTACTGCGCACCTTCCTCGAAGTACGCCAGGTCCTGGTCCGGCAGGTTGCGCTGGTGCAGCTCGGCATCCTTCTTCGCCAGTTCGATGAAATGCGTGCCGATCGCGTTGCCCACCCCACGCGAACCCGAGTGCAGCATGAACCACACGAAACCGTCCTCGTCGAGGCAGACCTCGATGAAGTGGTTGCCGGTACCCAGCGTGCCCAGGTGCTTGCGGTTGTTGGTGTTCTTCAGGCGCGGGTGCAGCTGGCACAGCGCATCGAACTCGTCCACCAGCGTCGCCCACACCTGGTCCACGGCATCGGGCGGGTTCTCCCAGCTGCCCTGGTCGCGACCACGGTTGCGCGGCGACAAACCATGCGGCACCGCGCGCTCGATCGCGGCACGCAGCGGCGCCAGGTTGTCCGGCAAGTCGTTCGCATGCAGCGTCGTCTTGCAGGCCATCATCCCGCAGCCGATGTCCACGCCGACGGCGGCCGGGATGATCGCGCGCAGGGTCGGGATCACCGAGCCCACGGTGGCGCCGATGCCCAGGTGCACGTCGGGCATCGCGGCGATGTGCTGGAAGACGATGGGCAGGCGTGCGGCGTTGGTCAGCTGGCGCTTGGCCTCGTCTTCGACAGGCACGCCGCGCGTCCACATCTTCAGCGGCACGCCGCCGGGCACGTCTTCGTGGATGTGCTTGGTTTCCATGATGTTGTTCTCCATTGTGAGTGCCCCGGCAGCGCTCGTGGCGCTGCCAAGGCCGGTACTCAACGGAGCTTCACGAGACCGTTGAGCACCTGGTCCAGACCTCCGAACACGGAGATCTTGTCGATGCGCTCGGCCACGCGTTCCAGCGTCTCGAGCTCCTTCAGCCGCAGGGCGACGGGGTTGTCCTCCATCACCTTGGCGGTGTTCAGCAGCGAGCGGGTCGCTGCCGTCTCTTCACGCCGACGGATCACGTTGGCTTCGGCCGACTTGCCGGCCTCGACCACCTGGGCGAGGATGGTCTTCATCTCGCCCGGCAGCACGATGTCCTTCACGCCCACACCGTCGAGCTGCAGACCGTAGTCCGCCAGCTTCGACTTCACCTGGGCGGTGACGACCTCGTCGATCACCGTCTTGTTCTCGAGCAGCTCGTCGAGCGAGCGGGTGCCCACGGCGGCGCGCAGGCCGAACTGCAGCTCG
>SHNC01000016.1 GCA_004295105.1 Betaproteobacteria bacterium
GCGCCGCCGCATCGGCCGCACCCACCTGCTCGTGCTTGCCCTTCAGGCAGGTGCTCATGAACTGCTTGCGCGCATCGCCCTTCAGCGTCTGCTCGCGCGCCTCCTGGCTGCAGCGCTTCATCCGCTCCTGCTGCGGTCCGGCAAGCGCGTCGGCGGGTACAAGCGCCGCGAGGGCGCAGGAAGCGACGAGGGCGGACAGAACCTTTTTCATCATTCGATCTCCTTGATGTTGATGTCGTCTGGTGCGACCGCCCGATTCTGCAATCGTCATATTTAGATGTCAAAGAGATATTCAGTCCATGCCGGGCATGGCCGCCTCCAGCGAATGGGCTTGCCGCGATGAGCATCGCCACCGATGCCGCCGGACTCGGCACGCTGTTCGCGTCGGCCTTCCTCGCGGCGACCCTGCTGCCTGGCGGCTCGGAGGTGGTGTTCGCCGGCCTGCTCGTGCTGCGCCCCGAGCTGGCATGGCCCGCCCTCGCCGTCGCAACCGTGGGCAACACGCTCGGCGGCATGAGCACCTACCTGCTCGCGAGGCTGGCGCCGCGCAAGGAGCTCACCCCTCGCCTTGCGCTCGCCCAGCGCTACGGCAGCGCGAGCCTGGTGCTGTCCTGGGTACCGCTGATCGGCGACGCGCTGTGCGCGGCGGCCGGGCTGCTGCGACTGCCGTGGGCGAGTTGCCTGTTGTGGATGGCAATCGGCAAGGGCGCGCGCTATGCGGTCATCGCGTGGACGCTGGGGTGATGCGGATCTCCCTTCGCCGCGCAAGGTCTTGATTCGCGCGCGTGTTGCACTGCGTTTGCTAGAATCCAAGGTTCCCAAGCCGTCGTTCCCGGTACCCCCATGACGCAACGCCTGCGAGAAATTCCCTACAACTACACCTCGTTCTCCGACCGCGAGATCGTGATCCGCCTGCTCGGTGCGGACGCCTGGTCGGTGCTCGACGAGTTGCGTGGCGAGCGCATCACCGGCCGATCAGCGCGCATGCTGTACGAGGTGTTGGGCGACATCTGGGTGGTGCGGCGCAATCCCTACCTGGAAGACGACCTGCTCGCCAGCCGTGAGCGCCGCGAGGCGCTCATCGGCGCGCTGAATCATCGCCTCAACGCCGTGGAATCCCGCCGCCAGGGCAACGACCGCGTCGCGCTGCTGATCGGCCGTGCGCGCGACGCCATCGCCGACTTCGAGCGCTGGTTCGACGCCACCGCGCGCCGCCGCAAGGCGACGCTGAAGGCGCTGGCGCGGCACACCCGCCGCGACAACATCTGCTTCGACGGCCACGCCCGCGTGTCGCACGTCACCGACGCCACCGATTGGCGCGTCGAATACCCCTTCGTCGTGCTCTACCCCGACACCGAAGAGGAAATGGCTCCGCTGGTGCGCGAATGCATCACGCTCGGGCTGACCATCATTCCGCGTGGCGGCGGCACCGGCTACACCGGCGGCGCCATCCCGCTCGACGCCAGCTCGGTGGTGATCAACACCGAGAAGCTGCTGGCGATGAGCGCGGTGGAAGAGATCGTGCTGCCCGGCGCGAACGGCCCGATGGCCGAGCCCTACGCCACCATCCGCACCGGCGCGGGCGTCGTCACCGAGCGCGTGGCGGAAGCCGCGTCTGCGGCGGGCCGCGTGTTCGCGGTGGACCCGACCTCGGCCAGCGCGTCGTGCATCGGCGGCAACATCGCGATGAACGCCGGCGGCAAGAAGGCGGTGCTGTGGGGCACCGCGCTCGATAACCTGGCGTGGTGGAAGATGGTCACGCCCGACGGCAACTGGCTCGAAGTCGAGCGCCTCGACCACAACTTCGGCAAGATCCACGAGCAGCAAACCGTGCGTTTCCGCCTGCGCCGTTTCGACGGCCTCAGCTACAAGCCGTTGGGCGAGGAAACCCTCTCCCTGCCGGGCGCGAGCTGCCGCAAAGTGGGGCTGGGCAAGGATGTCACCGACAAGTTCCTCGGCGGCGTGCCGGGCGTGCAGAAGGAAGGCACCGACGGCCTGATCGTGGCCGCGCGCTGGGTGCTGCACAAGATGCCGCCGCACACCCGTACCGTCTGCCTTGAATTCTTCGGCCAGGTGCGCGAGGCCGTGCCCGCCATCATCGAGATCACCGACTGGTTCAAGCCGGGCGGCGCCGGCAACGCCGCCGGCGTGCTGCTGGCCGGCCTCGAGCACCTCGACGAGCGCTACGTGAAGGCGGTGGGCTACGCGACCAAGGCCAAGCGCCACGGCCGGCCGAAGATGGTGCTGATCGGCGACATCGTCGGCCATGACGAGAACGCGGTGATGGCCGCCGCCTCCGAAGTGGTGCGCATGACCAACTCGCGCGGCGCCGAAGGCTTCATCGCCGTCGGTGCGGAGCAGCGCAAGCGCTTCTGGCTGGAGCGCAGCAAGACGGCGGCGATCTCGCGCCACACCAACGCGTTCAAGATCAACGAGGACGTGGTCATCCCGCTGCCGCGCATGGGCGAGTACTGCGACGGCATCGAGCGCATCAACATCGAGCTGTCGACGAAGAACAAGATCGACCTGTGCGACGCGCTGACCGAGTTCCTGCAGGGCGACCTGCCCCTCGACGCGGGCGATGCCGACGTCGGCAAGGACGAGCTGATCGGCGACCACCGCCAGGCCGCGCTGGAGCAGATCGCCACCGTGCGCCGGCGCTGGCAGTGGCTGCTGGACAACCTCGATCTGCCCCTCACCGAAGCCGAGCCGCAGTTCGCCGCCTACGGCATCGAGGCCGGCCCGCTCAGCAACCGGGCCGACAATCCGCGCCTGTTCCATCGCCTGCAGGACTACTCGATCCGCGTGTCGTGGAAAAAGGAGCTGCGCCCGCTGCTGAAGAACAGTTTCGACGGCGCAGTGTTCGCACCGGTGCTGGCGCGCATCGAGGACATCCATCGCGAGCTGCTGCGCGGCCGTGTCTTCGTCGCGCTGCACATGCACGCCGGCGACGGCAACGTGCATACCAACATCCCGGTGAACTCCGATCACTACGAAATGCTGCAGACCGCCAACCGCGCGGTCGACCGCATCATGGCGCTGGCACGCAGTCTGGACGGCGTGATTTCCGGCGAGCACGGCATCGGCATCACCAAGCTCGACTATCTCAGCGACGACGAGATGGCCGCGTTCTGGGACTACAAGAAGCGGATCGACCCGGAAGGCCGCTTCAACCGCGGCAAGCTGATGAAGGGCGGCAATCTCGACAACGCCTACACCCCCAGCTTCAACCTGATGGGCCACGAGTCGCTCATCATGGAGCAGACCGACGTCGGCGACATCGCGCACGACATCAAGGACTGCCTGCGCTGCGGCAAGTGCAAGCCGGTGTGCTCCACCCACGTGCCGCGCGCCAACCTGCTGTACAGCCCGCGCAACAAGATCCTCAGCACCTCGCTGCTGATCGAGGCCTTCCTTTATGAGGAACAGACCCGCCGCGGCGTGTCGCTGGCGCACTGGGCCGAGTTCGAGGACGTCGCCGACCACTGCACGGTGTGCCACAAGTGCGAGAAGCCCTGTCCGGTGGACATCGACTTCGGCGACGTGTCGATCAAGATGCGCAACCTGCTGCGCAAGCAGGGGAAGAAGTCGTTCAACCCGGGCAAGGCGGCGGCGATGGCCTTCCTGACGATCAAGGACCCGGCCACCATCAAGCTGATGCGCACCGGCATGATCGAGTGGGGCTACAAGGCGCAGCGCTTCGCCCACGATCTCGGCAAGAAGCTGGGCCTGGTGCAGCCGCAGGTGAAGACGCCGCCGTCCACGCTGGGCAAGGCGCCGATCAAGGCGCAGGTGATCCACTTCATCAACAAGCCGATGCCCGGCAACCTGCCGAAGAAGACCAGCCGCGCGCTGCTCGACATCGAGGACGACAAGGTCATCCCGGTGATCCGCGACCCGCAGAAGGCCAACAGCGAGTCGGAAGCGGTGTTCTACTTCCCAGGCTGCGGCTCGGAACGCCTGTTCAGCCAGGTGGGTCTGGCCACCCAGGCCATGCTCTACCACGTCGGCGCGCAGACCGTGCTGCCGCCGGGGTATCTGTGCTGCGGCTATCCGCAGACCGCCGCCGGCGAGGAGGACAAGGGCCAGAAGATCACCACCGACAACCGCGTGCTGTTTCACCGCGTCGCCAACACGCTGAACTATCTCGACATCAAGACGGTGATCGTGTCCTGCGGCACCTGCATGGACCAGTTGCTGAAGTACGAATTCGACAAGATCTTCCCCGGCTGCCGCCTGCTCGACATCCACGAATACCTGATGGAAAAGGGCGTCAAGCTCGACGGCGTGCAGGGCGTGAAGTACATGTACCACGAGCCCTGCCACACGCCGATGAAGCAATACCAGGGCATCAAGGTGGCCAACGAGCTGATGGGCACGCGGGTGGACCTCTCGGACCGCTGCTGCGGCGAATCCGGCACGCTGGCGGTCGCCCGCCCCGACGTTTCGACCCAGGTGCGCTTCCGCAAGCAGGAAGAGATCGAGAAGGGCGCGGCGAAGCTGCGCGAAGGCGACGCCAGCGCGAAGGTCAAGATCCTCACCTCCTGCCCGAGCTGCCTGCAGGGCATGCACCGCTACGCCAACGACGCCGGCGGCGTGGAGCCCGACTACATCGTCGTCGAACTGGCCAGGCACCTGCTGGGCGAGAACTGGATGCCGGAGTATGTAAGCAAGGCCAACAACGGGGGCATCGAGCGGGTGCTGCTGTAATACCCTCACCAGGCAGGGCGCTTCGGATCGCACCTTGTCCGTTGACCGTGTCTGGCGTGCCCGGACGATCCCGGCGCGTTCTCCTGACCGCGGCATTCGACCGGGCAGCCGCAAAGGCAGCCCGGTCGCTTTTCGTTCACTCCCCGCCGAACACTTCCGAGACACGAACCGCCAGCCCCGGCAACTCTACAGGCTCGACGACGTCGGACGCGCTCGCTACGCAACTGCGGCGGTAACCCTGCGGGGTCGGATCACGATACTGGGTGAGGCGGTTCTGCTGCAGGTCGATCAGCCAGACTTCGGGGATGCCGTGCCGCGCATACAACGTCAGCTTGACGTCGCGGTCATACTTCAGCGTGGAGTCGGACACCTCGACGATCAGCAGCACGTCGTCAGGCCCGGGATGCGCGGTCGAGTAGTTGCGCGGCTTGAGCAGCGCGATGTCGGGCTGCGGCTCGGACCACGCGGACAACCTGACGGGATTCTGTACGCTGACCAGACAGCGATCATCCGCCGTCCGAAACATCCCGGCGATCAGGGTCACCGTGAATGCGTGCCTGCTGCCGATCGGTGCCATGTCGATGAGTTCTCCCTCGATCAGTTCCATCCGATCGCCTTCGCTGATGAGTCCCGCTTCCGCCATGCGGTAGAAGTCCGCCACCGACCAGCGATGCTGGGTCGGGGCCTGCGAGGGGTCGTCCGGCGTGTCGCGCACCGCGTTGATCTGCATGGTCGCCTGCCTGTGTTGCGGATTCGATGCGACAAGTATAGCGCCCGCCCTCCGCACCTGCCCTGCCAGCCCGGCGTCAATCCTCCGCCGGCTCCGGCGGATGCATGCGCCGCCACAGCTCCGGCAGCGCGTCGGCTGCGCGCATGCGCAGGTGGTGGGTGACGATGTGACTGACGTCGGTCACGCCAGGGTTGATCTCGATGGAGGGGACGCCGGTGCGCCGCGCCCACACCACCGGGCCGGCGATGTAGGGGAAGACGCTGGTGGTGCCGATC
>SHNC01000031.1 GCA_004295105.1 Betaproteobacteria bacterium
ACACCTATCTGCAGGGTTTCGAGGCCGACTGGCGCGATGCCTTTCCGGGCATCAACGCGGTGACGCTGATGGAGCTCGCCAGCCCGCCCGACCCGCGTCGCCTCGAACTGCTGCCGGTGGTCACCTATGCGGTGAAGCGCCGCCTGGCGAAAGGCACGCCGGACTACTGGGACCATGCCACGCTGCTCGAACTGGGCGTGCTGGCCAAGGACGAGTCCGCCGCGAGCGAGGCCGCGGCCAACGCGCTGGCCGCGGTACGCGAGAACTGGGAGGCGGAAACCACCGCGCGCAACCTCGGCCTGATCCGCGAGGCGAGGACGGCCAACGGCGAGGGGGTGGCCTGGGCCGACGACATCGAGCAGGCGCTGCTGGCGCGAGCGAAGGGCTGACGCCGGCGTGTGCAGTGTCAGGCTTGCGCGCCCCGCCTCAGGCGCGCGGCAGCAGGGCCAGCGCGGCCTCGATCTGCTGCGACGCGCGATGCAGCGCTGGCAGGTAGCGCTCGGCGGCCTCGGCATGGGAGATCGCGCGGCTGAGGTAGATTACGTTGAGGGTGGCAAGCACCTTGTTGGCCTCGAATACCGGCACCGCGATCGCACCGATCTTGCGCTCGGCCGCCCAGTCGCCCTCGTTGGAGCTGTACCCGCGGGCGCGCGTCTGCTCCACCAGGTTGTCGATGTAGCGGCGGTCTGCCGCCAGCCCGCTCTGCACCGTGTCCCTGCGCAGCAGCGCGAGCAGGGCTTCGCGCTCCTCGTCGGCGCAGTAGCTGAAATAGGCGCGGCCGGCAGCGGTGATCAGCATCGGCAGGTGGGTGCCGACCATCGCCGGGTTGAAGGACAGCGCGCTGAAGCGGTGTGTCGATTCGCGGATCAGCATCGCGCCGCCGTCGGGCGTGCATAGGTCCGACGGCCAGCGCACCTGCTGCAGCAGGTCGCCCAGCACCGGCCCCGCCACGGACGCCACGCGTTCGTCATCGGTGAAGCCTTCGGACAGCGAGCGCACTTTCAGCGCCAGCACGTAGCGGTCGTCCGATTCGCTGCGCCGCACATAGCCTTCCTCGATCAGCGTCTCCAGCAGCCGCCGCACCGTGGTGCGGTGCAGGCCGGTTTCTGCCGCAAGCTGGGCCAGCGAGGCGCGGCCCTTGTCGTGCCTGTTCAACGCGCGCAGCAAATCCAGGCCGCGGACCAGGCTGCGGACGGTACTGTAGTCGGCGTCGGTGCGTGGCCGCATGGTTCATCAAAATCCTTTTAAAACATAATTGTGCATTCTGTGGACGCCGACGCAAGTCTTGTTGAGCGGGACGGTGGGTATTCCTAGAATTTGCTTCAGATCAAAAATACATTCATCAACCAATTCAATGAACCCAGTCTGCGCAGGCGGATCGACGCCCGAGACCGACGCGCAGGTCGATGAGGAGACCCCCATGAGTGAAGCCCGTCAATTCGATGCCGACGTGATCGTTGTCGGCGCCGGCCCCGTTGGCCTCAGCCTGGCCAACATGCTGGGCATGCATGGCGTCAAGACTATGCTGCTCGAGCGCGGCGACGAACTGATCGACTATCCCCGCGCCATCGGCATGGACGACGAATGCCTGCGCAGCCTGCAGAGCTTCGGCATGGCGGACGCGGTGCAGGAGCACCTGACGCCCTACCACTGGATGCGCTTCGTCACCAAGACCGGGCGCTGCTTCGCCTCGATCGAGCCGCGCACCGACGAGTTCGGCTGGTCGCGCCGCAACGCCTTCAACCAGCCGCTGGTCGACCGTGTGCTGCTCGAAGGCCTGGCGCGCTTCCCGAACGTCGAGGTGCGCTTCGGCAGCGACGTGATGCGCTTCGAGCAGGATGCCGAGGGCGTCACGCTGGACGTCAAGCGCAGCGACGGCAGCATCGCTTCGCTGCGCACCCGCTGGCTGGTGGGCAGCGATGGCGGCCGCAGCCCGATCCGCACCGCGCTCAACGTCGGCTTCGGCGGCTTCACCGATACCTCGAAGTGGCTGGTGGTCGATGTGCGCAACGACCCGATCGGCGTGCCCAACATGTACCTGCACTGCGATCCGGAGCGCCCGTATGTGTCCGGTGCGCTGCCCGATGGCATCCGCCGCTTCGAGTTCATGATCTTCGAGAACGAAAGCGAAGAGGAGATGACCCAGCCGGACAACCTGGCCAAGCTGATGGCCAAGGTGCTGCCGCCGGGCGTCGATTCGACCCGCCTCGACTACATCCGCAAGCGCGTCTATACGCACAACGCGCGCATCGCCGACCGTTGGAAGGTGGGCCGCGTGATGCTCGCCGGCGATGCCGCCCACATCATGCCGGTGTGGCAGGGCCAGGGCTACAACACGGGCATGCGCGATGCCACCAACCTGGGCTGGAAGCTCGCCTACGTGGCCAAGGGCATCGCCTCCGAAAAACTGCTCGACACCTACCAGATGGAGCGTCCGCCGCATGCCAAGGCGATGATCGACCTGTCGGTGACCGCCGGCCGCATCTTCTCGCCGCGCAATCCGGCGGTGGCCGGCGCGCGCGACTTCGCCACCTGGCTGCTGAACTACGTTCCGCCGCTGAAGCGCTATTTCACCGAGATGCGCTTCAAGCCGATGCCGAAGTACGAGACTGGCCTGGTCGTGCGCGAGGCTGAACTCAACACCGAAGCCTCCTTCGGCCAGTTGCTTGGCCAACTGGTGCGCAAGACGCCACTTGGACGCTTCATGCCGAAACCCCGCCAGAGTGCGGTCGGCAAGGACAACTCGCCCGCCGGCAAGCTCTTCATCCAGCCCCGCGTGCGCACCCGCGACGGTGAGGTGAAGCGGCTCGACGACGTGCTTGGCCCGGGTTTCGCCATCGTCGCCTGGGGCGTCGATCCGAGCTTCTGGCTCGACCAGAAGAGCCGCGACATCATCGCCGCACTCGGCGCGCGCATCATCACCGCCAAGCCGGTGGTGCAGATGCACCGCGACCGCGACATCGGACCCGACGCCATCGTCGTCGGCGACGAGCAGATGCGTCTGAAGGAATGGTTCGGCAGCCACCCCGGTGCGGTGGCGGTGATCCGCCCCGACCGCTTCGTGGCCGGCCTCGCCTACCCGGTGAAGATCAACGAGCTGCTGGCCCAGGTGGCCGACAAGATGGGCCTTAACCTCAGTAAGGAAGCCGCCTGATGCGCGCCCTGCTGCAGTGCCTGTCGCACACCCCGCTGAAGGGCTATTACGACCCCGAGGCCACGGTGGTGCAAGAAGTGGCCGGCATGGTGGCGAATCTGCGCCGCGAGGTCGAAGCCTTCGACCCGGAAGTCATCTACCTGTTCTGGCCCGATCATCTGAACGGCTTTTTCCTCGACACCATGCCGCAGTTCTGCATCGGCATGGCGGCGGAATCCGTGGGTGACTACCAGACGAGCGCCGGCCCGCTGAACGTGCCGCGCGAACTGGCCGAGGCCTGCGCGCGGGCGGTGGTGGATGCCGAGATCGACCTTGGCTTCTCCTACCGCATGCAGGTGGATCACGGCTGCGCGCAGCCGCTCGAAGAGCTCACCGGTGCGCTGGCGCGCTATCCGGTGGTGCCGATCTTCATCAACTCGGTGGCGCCGCCGGTGGTGAAGATGCGCCGCGCCCGCCTGCTGGGCGAGGCGGTCGGCCGCTTCGCCCGTGCGCGGGGCCAGCGCGCGCTGTTCATCGGCTCGGGCGGGCTGTCGCACAACCCCCCGGTGCCGCAGATGGCGACCGCCACGGATCCGGCGGTGATCGAGCGCCTGATCAACAACCGCAATCCGTCGAAGGAAGCGCGCGACGCGCGTCAGGCGCGCACGATCGCCGCCGCCGAGGCCTTCACTGCCGGCACCAGCACGCTGCATCCGCTCAACGCCGAGTGGGACCGCCGGTTGATGTCGCAACTGGCGGCGCGCGACTGGAGGGCGCTCGACGCCTATCGCAACGAGGACATCACCGCCGATGCCGGCGGCTCGGCGCACGAGGCCAAGACCTGGGTGGCGGCGGTGGCGGCGATGGATGCCGCCTGCGCTGGCGCCTGGCAGGCCGAAGCGCGCTACTACCGCGAGATTCCCGAATGGATCGCCGGCTTCGGCGCGCTCACCGGCCGATCCGACTGAACACGAAGTGCTCCCCGCAGCCCCCACATACCCATAAGACGCAGCCCGAGAGACCAGGAGATGACAATGACCACTCGCATCAAGACCCTCGCCGCCCTGACCCTTGCCCTGACGGCAGGCCAGGCCCTTGCCGACATCAATGTCGGTGTCGTGTTTTCGCTCACCGGTCCGGCCGCCTCGCTCGGCGCCGAGACGAAGAAGGCAATCGACCTGCTGCCCACCACGCTGGGCAAGGAAAAGATCAACTACATCGTCCTCGACGACGCCACCGACCCGACCAACGCGGTCAAGAACGCGAAGAAGCTGATCGGCGAGAACAAGGTCGATGCGATCATCGGCCCCAATCTGATCACCAACGGCCTGGCGATGGCCGACGTCGTCAATGAAGAGAAGGTGCCGATGCTGTCGATCGCACCGGTCGATGTCGCGCCCGAGAAGCGTCAGTGGGTGTTCCGCGTCGAACCCTCGGCGGACGTGATGGTCGGCCGCGTGGTCGAGGACATGAAGGCCAAGGGCGTGAAGACCGTCGGCTTCATCGGCTTCTCCGACTCCTGGGGCGAACTGCTGCTGAAGTCGCTGACCAAGACCACCGAAGCTGCCGGCATCAAGGTCGTCGCCACCGAGCGTTATGCGCGTACCGACACCTCGGTCACCGGCCAAGCGCTGAAGGTGCTGGCGGGCAAGCCCGACGCCGTCTTCGTTGGTGGTTCCGGCACGCCGGCGGCGCTGCCGCAGACCACGCTGCGCGAACGCGGCTTCAAGGGCCCGATCTACCAGTCGCACGCGGTCGCCAACAAGGAGTTCCTGCGTGTCGGCGGCAAGGCCGTCGAGGGCGCCCGCCTGCCGGTGGCGCCGGTGCTGGTGGCCGAACAACTGCCCGACAGCCACCCCAACAAGAAGACCGGCGTCGCCTTTCTGCAGAAGCTCGAGGGCAAGCTGGGCCCGGATTCGCGCTCGACCTTCGCCGGGGCGTCGTGGGACGCCTGGCTGCTGCTCGAGAACGCGATGACCGCCGCGCTGAAGTCCGCGCAGCCCGGCACCCCAGCCTTCCGCGACGGAGTGCGCGCCGCACTCGAAAAGACCTCCGGCCTCGTCGGCGCCAACGGCACCTACACCATGAGCGCCACCGACCACGGCGGCTACGACCCGAAGGCGGTCGTGCTGATCGAAGTTGCCGGCGGCAAATGGCAACTGGTGAAGTAAGGCGACAGCGGTCCGTGTAGGAGCGGCGAAAGCCGCGATGGACGCAGAGATCGCGGCCAGGTCCGCTCCTACAGCCGCACAAAGCCGCTTTCGCCCATTTCGGTGCCGGGTGGTAGTAAGTGATGCAGCGCGTGCATTGACGCCGTTGCGACAAGGCCGCTGGCTGTTCGGCCACATGATGTTCTCGCAGGGAGCACGCTCCCTCGCGAGGCGTCGTCACGCTGTGCCCGCGTTCGACGGAGGAGACAAATGGATACAACAATAGCAATGATGCTGGCCCAGGACGGCCTGACCAACGGCGCGATCTACGCGCTCTTGGCGCTGGCGCTGGTGCTGGTGTTTGCGGTGACGCGGGTGATCTGCATCCAGCAGG
>SHNC01000175.1 GCA_004295105.1 Betaproteobacteria bacterium
GAACTTGCGCTCGCCGCCGGCCGTCGGCTGGAAGGCAAGGGCCTGGCGACGGGCTACTTCGCCCAGCACCAGCTCGAGACCCTGCGCCCGGACGAATCGGCGCTGCAGCACATGAGCCGGCTCGATTCGGCCACGCGCGAGCAGGAACTGCGCGACTACCTTGGCGGCTTCGACTTCCGCGGCGACGGCGTGGGCGGCACCTCCACGCCGGCGACCACGCCCTGCGGCCCGTTCTCGGGTGGTGAGAAGTCGCGCCTCGCACTGGCGCTGCTGATCTGGCAGCGCCCCAACCTGCTGCTGCTCGACGAACCGACCAACCACCTCGACCTCGAGATGCGCCACGCCCTGACCATGGCGCTGCAGGACTACGAGGGTGCGATGGTGCTGGTGTCGCACGACCGCGCGCTGCTGCGCGCCACCTGCGACCGCTTCCTGCTCGTCGACAACGGGCGCATCCAGCCCTTCGACGGCGACCTCGACGATTACCGCGACTGGCTCGCCAGCCGCCGCACCGAAGTCGCCCCCGCGGCGGCCTGCCCCGATCAGGCGGCCGACAAGGCCGCGCGCAAGGCCGACCGCGCCCAGGCCGCCGCCGACCGCCAGGCCCGGCTCGCCGCCCGGCGGCCGCTGGTGAAGGAGATCGAGCAGATCGACAAGCGCCTGGCGACGTGGAACCAGGAAAAGGCCGAACTCGACCACCGCCTCGCCGACCCCGCGCTCTACAGCGGCCCGCAGGCGGGCGAGGTGCCGGCGCTCAACAAGCGCCAGGCCGAGCTTGCCGGGCAGATCGAAGAAGCCGAACTGCGCTGGCTCGAGCTGCACGAGGCGCTGGAAGCGATTCCGGCCGATTGATCGAAGTACCGTGTGGGAGCGGGCTTGACCGCGACCGACGCGCGAAGTCGCGGTCGAGCCCGCGCCCACACGATGATGCCTCCCCTTACTGCGGCAGCCAGCGCGCCGGGTCGATGTTCCAGGCGGCGAAGTCTTCATGGGCGACGATGCGGTCCTGCGATCGCCGCAGGTCCACATCCTCCGGCTGCAGATAGTGCCCGTCGCTGTGGAAGACCACCTTCACCGTCGGCTGCATCGGCTTGTCCGCGTGCTGCGCCTGCACCACCGCCAGGCGGCGGCTCTCCAGTCGCACCAGCGAGCCGGTGGGGTAGATGCCCACCGAGCGGATGAAGGCCTGCACCAGCGTCGGCTTGAAGTGCATCGCCGACCACTCCAGCAGCTTGCGCAGCGCCTCCGTCGGCGGCATGCCCTTGTGATAGACGCGGTTGGACGTGATCGCATCGTAGATATCGACGATCGAGCCCATCTGCCCATACAGGCTGATCGCCTCGCCCTTCAGCTTGTTCGGATATCCGGTGCCGTCGTAGCGTTCGTGATGCTGGGCGGCGACGTCGAGCGCGATGTCGCTGATGCCCGGCGTCCCCTGCAGGATGATCTTGCTCTGCACGACGTGGTTCTTCATCTTCTCGAACTCGGCGTCGGTCAGCTTGGCCGGCTTGTTCAGGATCTCGTCGGGCACCCTGGCCTTGCCGACGTCGTGCAGCAGGGCGCCCACCGCGATCTCGCGGATCACCTCGCGCGGCAGTTGCAGCGTGCGAGCGAAGGCGGTCATCAGCGCGCACACCGATACCGAGTGCTGAAAGGTGTAGTCGTCGTGTTCCTTCAGCCGCGCCAGCGGCAACAGCGCGTCCTGGTCGCGGAAGATGGAATCGACCATGCGCTCGACCAGCGGCTCGATCTTCTCCATCTCGATCTGCCGCCCGAGGCGGATGTCGCCCATCATGTCGCGCACGATCCGCGTCGCCTCGCCGTGCAGCTTGCGCGCGCGCTCGGCCGGGCTGCCGGCCTTGTCGGTCGTCACCACGCGCGCGGTGCGATTCGCCAATCGCCGGACCGACGTCGCGGGCGCGTCGGGCACCCGTGCCGGCGCTTCGTCGGCCACGTCCAGCCCGCGATCGGTGTCGATGTCGATCTCTGCCACGCCGATGGCCCGCACCTGCGCCACCGCCTCCGCATCCTTGACGGTAAAACGGTTGCGCAGGAAGTCGTGCTCCAGCCACGAGCAGTTGAGGTCGTGGATGTACATGCCGGGGCGGAGCTGGTCGATGCGAATTCGCCGGATCATCGTTCTGTATCTGCTTTGCAGCGATTCTAGCCAGTTTCCACCTGGCATGGCTGGACCGGCCGTCGGGTGAGGCATCCGTCTCGCGGCCGGTTCCGATGGCGGGAGCGGGCGGGGGCAGGATGCTAGAATCCGGGCCTTGCCGATTTCTGCCAAGGAGTAAGCGGTGCGCATCGTCTGTCTCGACCTCGAAGGTGTGCTGGTCCCCGAAATCTGGATCGAATTCGCCGAACGCACCGGCATTCCGGAACTGCGCCGCACCACGCGCGACGAGCCGAACTACGACACGCTGATGAAGTACCGCCTGAACATCCTGGCGGAACGGAAGCTCGGCCTGCCCGACATCCAGCAAGTCATCGCCGGCATGGGCCCGATGCCCGGCGCGCGCGAATTCCTCGACGAGCTGCGCGACGCCTATCAGGTGGTGATCCTGTCCGACACCTTCTACGAGTTCGCCAAGCCGCTGATGAAGCAGCTCGGCCTGCCGACGCTGTTCTGCCACAGCCTCGAAGCCGACGACGAAGGCATCCTGGTGAACTACCACCTGCGCATGGCGGATCAGAAGCGCGAGGCGGTGAAGCGCTTCAAGGAGCTCAACTTCAAGGTCGTCGCCGCAGGCGATTCCTACAACGACACCGCGATGCTGGGCGAAGCGCACGGCGGCATCCTGTTCCACCCACCGGAGAACGTCGTGCGCGAGTTCCCGCAATACCCGGTGGTACGCGACTACGGCACGCTGCGCGCCGAAATCGACAAGGCTTTCGCCAGAACCTCCTGACTTTGGCGCAAGCCGTTCGGCGAGCTGCACGGCCCCCGCTCGCACTGCCCGCCGCCCCCGAGGGGCTCCGCCTCTCCAAAGATCCTCGGTAAAACTTCATCAGCATGCATCGCGAACGCTTCTACACGCTTTCCGCCTCCTGCGCCGACCGCGTCGGCATCGTCGCCCGTGTTTCGAGCTTCTTCGCCGGCCATGGCGGCTGGATCCTCGAGACCTCGCTGCATGCCGAACCGCCGGGCGAGGCGGCCAACGGCGCCGAATCGGTCGGCCGTTACTTCATGCGCATCGAGGTCAAGGCCGACTCGCTGCCCTTCCACCTCGCCGAGCTGCGCGAGCGCTTCCGTCCGCTGGCCGACGAGCTGGAGATGGACTGGAAGATCACCGATTCCGCAGTGAAGAAGCGCGTGGTGCTGCTGGTGAGCAAGCAGGAGCACTGCCTGTACGACCTGCTCGCGCGCTGGAAGTCGAAGGAACTCGACATCGAGATCCCGTGCGTGGTCTCCAACCACGACACCTTCCGCGGCTTCGTCGAGTGGCACGGCATCCCCTTCCACCACGTGCCGGTCACCGCCGACAACAAGACCACCGCCTACGCCGAAGTGCGGCGCATCTTCGAGGAGGTGCGCGGCGACACCATGGTGCTGGCGCGCTACATGCAGATCCTGTCGCCGGAGCTGTGCGCCGCCTACCCGGGCCGCATCATCAACATCCACCACAGCTTCCTGCCCAGCTTCGTCGGCGCGAAGCCCTACCACCAGGCCTGGGCCAAGGGCGTGAAGCTGATCGGCGCCACCTGCCACTACGTCACCGCCGACCTCGACCAGGGCCCGATCATCGAGCAGGACGTGATCCGCATCGACCACTCCGACGCCGTCGAGGACATGGTCCGCTACGGCAAGGACATCGAAAAGACCGTGCTCGCCCGCGGCCTGCGCTACCACCTCGAGGATCGCGTGCTGGTGCACGGCAACAAGACCATCGTGTTCCGCTGACTGCGTCCCTGCCCGATGAACCCGGTCGCCGCATCCGCGGTCGGAGCAGATCATCAGCCGACCGGGCAGGCCCATCGTGAGATTGCTGGCAACGACGCTGTTCATGCTTGCGCTGCTGCCGGTGTCGGCGCGGGGCGCTGTCGACGGGCCTGAACCTCGGCCCCTGTGGGCTGCGCTGCTCGATGGTCGGCACGTCGCGCTGATGCGTCATGCCACCGCCCCGGGCATCGGCGATCCCTCAAACTTCCGTGTCGACGACTGTCGTACCCAGCGCAACCTGTCCGAAGAGGGCCGCAGCCAGGCCCTGGCCATCGGCGAGCGCTTCCGCGCCCACGGCATCACGCGTGCCGCCGTGTATTCCAGCCAGTGGTGCCGCTGCCTCGACACCGCGCGGCTGCTGGGCCTCGGCGACGTGACGCCCTTCGCCGGGCTCAACTCCTTCTTCCGCGACCGCGGCCGCGAAGCCGCCAGCACCGCCGCCGTGCGCGCGCTGATCGCGCGCGAAGTCCGACCCGGCCGGCCGCTGGTGCTGGTTACCCACCAGGTCAACATCACCGCGCTGAGCGGCGTGCATCCGGCTTCCGGCGAGATCGTGGTGTTGCGGGTGGACGGCGATGAATGGCAGGTGGCCGGGCGCCTCGCCGGCGAAGGCGGGGAGTGAGCGCGGCAGGGTGGCTCCGCGGTGAATGGCTGCGCTGGCGGTGTCCGCCGCGCAATCGCCGCGGGGGCATGCCGCAAGCTTGCGGGATGCCCTCCGCCCGCGCCGTCCCGCAAGAATTCTGCTGTCTTCATCACGACGGCAGATTCGAATGCACTTTCCGGTGGTCATCCTCGCCAGCTCGCGCAAGAACGGTGGCATCTGCCTCGCCGGCCGTCGACTCGACGGCGCGGCGTCCGCCTGGGTGCGGCCGGTCAGCCGTCTTGCCGGGCAGTCCTGGCCCCGCCGCAGCTTGCAGATCCTCGCCGGCGGTGTTCCGGGCATCGGCGATCGCATCTCGCTGCCGATCGCGGCATCCTGCCCGGAAGGGCATCAGCGCGAGAATGTCGGTGTGCGTTTCGAGCAGTGGCAGCGGCAGGGTCGGATCGATGTTCGCGCGCTTCCCGCGCTGCTCGACATGCCGGAAACGCTGTGGCGGAATGGCTGGCACAGCGTTCACGGCTGGAACGATCGTGTTCCCGGTGAGATCGCCGCGCACGAATGCCGCCACTCGCTGCTGCTCGTTCGTCCGCAGGCCTTGCATTTCCGCCTCAGCGTGCAGGGCTCCGATCTGGTTCTGCGCGCAGCGTTTGTCTATCGTGGCGAGCGCCACGTTCTGCGGGTGACGGACGAGCAGGCCTGCCAACGCTGGCTGGCGCGCCTCGCCGATGGCCATTCCGGCTGCAGTGACGCGCTGCTGTGCCTCAGCCTCGGTCTGCCCTTCAATGGTTACTGCTACAAACTCGTCGCCGGCGTGATCGAGCCTGGCGCGCAAGGATGAACATGCACCCGGTTTTCACGATCGGCCATTCCGACCACTCGCTCGAGGCCTTTCTGGCCCTGCTCGCTCAGCATCAGGTGACTGCGCTCGCCGACGTGCGCTCGGCGCCGTATTCCCGCCGCCTGCCGCAGTACGCCAAACGATCGCTTGCCGAGTCGCTGGTTGCCGCCGGTGTCGCGTATGTCTATCTGGGTGAGCAACTCGGCGGTCGGC
>SHNC01000190.1 GCA_004295105.1 Betaproteobacteria bacterium
CGGGCCGGCGAACTGCAGGAGGCGCGCCGCAGCATCGAGCTGGCGGTGCTGCTGGACCCGGGCAACGCCGAGCTGCGCAGCTACCTGGGGCGGGTCTACGTCGAGGAGGACCGGTCGCCGCTCGCCGGCGAGCAGTTCGCGCTGGCCCGCCGGCTCGACCCGGCCTCGCCAACGCCCTGGCATTTCGACGCATTGCGCAGGCTGCGCGACAAGGACCCGCTGGCCGCGATCGACGATGGCTGGATGGCGATCGCGCTCAACGACAGACGTGCCGTCTTTCGCTCACCCGCCCTGCTCGACGGTGACCGCGCCGCGCGCAGCGCGACGCTGGGTGCGGCCTATCGCGAAGTCGGCTTCGATCAGGCCATGCTGCATGCCGCCATGCGCACGCTGCAGGACGACGTGCAGAACGCCGCGGGCCATCGGCTGCTGGCGGAAGCCTACGCCGAGACACCGCGATTCGAGACCGCCCGCAGCAGCGAGTTGCTGCAGGCACAGTTGCGGCAACCCGTGGGGCAGTGGCCGGTCCCGCCGCAATTCCTGAGCCCGAACCTGCCCATTGCCAGCGGGCCGCGTTCGCTCGCCCCGGAGGAGGCGGGTGCCCTCTTCGACCGCAAGCCCTACCACTTCTCCGCCTCGGTGCTTGGCGGCGACCACGGGACCTGGGGCGACAGCCTGGTCGCGGCGCGGGCTTTCGACAATGCACAACTCTCGCTCGGGCATTTCGACTATCGGCGCGACGGGCTGCGCCGCGATGGTGACATCGAGTTGTCTGGCACCCGCCTGGATGCGCAGTACATGCCCGCCACCGGCACGATGCTGTACGGCGAACTCGGCTACAGCGAGCGTCGCGGCGGTGACGTGTTACCGCGTCTGCTCGAAGGCGTGGGGCTTGCGTGGGACGGGCGCTTGCAGGACGTGACGACCTCTCGCGGACGCGTGTCCCTGCGCCACACGCCGTCGGAGCAAAGCGAGTTCATCGTGACGGCAGGTGCGCAGGAGGTCGATGAGCGCGTGCAGGACAACCTGTCGCGGGATCTGGGCGGGTTCGCCTTCGATGTCGAGCTGAGGTCGCGTGTGCGGCTGGACGCCAGCGACGTCGGGCTTCTGTACGGTCTCAAGGGTGCCGCATTCGACGCAATGGCGGGGGCGACGACTTACCATGAATCCCGCAGGCAGTCGCAGTCGGTGATTTTCGGCGGTGTGCCCTTTCCCTTGCCGGCGAGCCGCGAATCGGTGAATCACACCACCGCATTCTCCCGCTTGACACTGAAGCCGACGAACTGGGCCAGCCTGCATCTGGGCGTAAGCTACGCCCGTTTCAGCGCGGATGGGCCCGAGGCGCTCGAGCGGGTCAACGGCCAGGCAGGCCTGACGCTCAACCCGACGCCATCGACGACCTTGCGCATCGCCGTGATGCAGGGGGCGAAGGGGCCGAAGTATCGGGACCAGGTCATCGAACCGACGCAGTTCGCCGGCTTCAACCAGGTGTTCGACGATCTGGACGGCACGCGCTGGCGGCGCTTGGGCCTCGGTCTCGATCATCGCTTCGGCAACGGCGTCGCAGCAGGCTTCGAGTGGTCACGTCGCGTGCTGGACGTGCCACGCGCGGGCTGCGGAACGGCCGATTGCGTGGCGGCATGGCAAGAGGGTCTTCATCGCGCCTACCTCGTGGTCCCGATCGGCGATCGGTTCGCCCTGTCGGCCGCATGGCGTTACGAGGGGCTGCGTCTCGAGGATGATCCCGTCGGCTTTGCGTCGTTGCCCTACCGCACGCGGACCGAGGTGCTGCCGCTGGGGGCCTGGATGAAGCTCTCGCCGCAATGGTCGGCAAGGATCGAGGCGGTGAGGGTGCGGCAGCAGGCGACGATCGTAGACGACCCGGCACCGACTTCGCGCACGGAGCACGCCTGGCTGGCGAATGCACGCGCGTCGTACTGGAGTGTCGATCGTCGATTCGGTCTGGCACTCGCCATACACAATCTGTTCGATCGACGCATCGCGTTGCAGGACACCGACCTCAACGGCAACCCGCGCGTGCCACTATTCCATCCACGCCGCGCCGTCGTGTTGCAGGCGACGGTGCAGTTCTAGCGCGGCAATCCGGTCTGCGGAAGCGACCGCGCACACAGAGGAGATCTCCCGATGAATGGCGGACACAGGACGAGACCGACGATGGCCGGCGCGCTCTTGATCGGCACAATCGTGGCAGCGGCGCTGGCGGGCTGCGGCGGGAAGGAGGGGCCGCCGCCGGCCGGTGGCAAGGAGCCGGTCGCAATGGCGTTCGATCCGACGAAGGTGGTGGGCGCGGTGGTCTTCGGCGTTGACGGCGAGATCCGGATCGTCGACGCCAATGGTCAGCCGGTCCCGCCGTGCTCGCTGCCGGGCGCCGGCAAGGACACCGGCGGCGCACCGGAGTGCCCGAACGTGCGCGGCACCACCATCCTGAGCGCCGAGGCCTTGTCGGTCGTAAGGCACACCGGGTCGCACTGCGTCCTGGTGGGCACGGTCGTGGCCGGACGCTACGTGACGGTTCAGTTGCCACCAGGCTGCAAGCACTGATCGGCGCGACGGGGCTGGCACGCGCCTGAGCCTGCGGTCGCGGCTCGTCCTGCGGGCGGGCCGCGACTTCGGCGCGTGGGTCGAGGGTGGAGTGCGCTCTTCAGCCGCTCAGACGGGCATCTCCTCCGATTCGCCGACCGGGCAGCATCGATACTCCTGAGCCTTCTCGAGCAGCTCGATGCGTTTCTTCAGCAACTCGTTCTCCAGCGCCTTGCGCTCGAGGTCGAGTTCGATCGACTTGTCCAACGCTGTTTCGCACACGTTGCACTCGTCCAGGCAGCCCTTCACCAGCATGCCCGGCGTCGGCAGCGAGCTGACGCGCTCGAACGAGAGTTCGGCGATCACCTTTTCCGACACCTGTCCCTTGTCGTCGAGGAGACCCTCGCGCATCAGGCTGTCATCGACCTGCTTCAGCGCCTTCGCCTTCAGCCCGGGGTCGATCGGATCGGCACGGAGGTCGGCGGCTGCGACGGCGCGCGCGCTGATGAGGTCGAAGCCTGCGGCAGGCGTCTGACCGGCGCGCTGTGCGGCGGCGACACTCTCGCGCCCCTGCGCCTCGACTTTCAGGCGCGACGCATCGGTTGCGAGAACCGCGTTGGGAATCGCGGTGACGCCGCCATCGCTGACGAAGCGGTTGTTGCTCACCCGCGTGTCGGCTGCCGGATCGATGACGCGACGCTGGATCGCGACGATGCGGAAGCGCACGATCTGCGTCTTGTTGATCTGGTAGAAGTAGTAGGTGACGGCGTGGCAGCGGTTGGGGTTGGAGAACTCGCGCGACGACGATTCGAAGTGATCCTGCGACTCGGCTTCGGTGTGGCTGCGGCTGGACACTTCGCCCACCGACACCGAGCTGGCGGTGCGGGTGGCCATCTCCGAGCGGCGGTCGGATGCGCTGGCGTGCTGGCTCAGTTCACGCACGAAGCTCGACGTGGAGGACGCATCATAGGAACCGCTGACGTCGACCGACGGTCCGCCGAAGATCGTTTCCAGTGCGCCGCTGGTTTCCGCGTGGCCCTTGGTGGAGCCGTGGCTGCTCGACGAGGCGGATGACGAATCGCGCACCGACAGGTCGGACATGAAGTCGTGCATGCTCGACATGTAGTAGCGCTCTTCCGAGGTCTGCTGGTGGCGGTAGCTGACCTTGCTCTCGGTATCGATAGAGAACTGGGTGCGACGATCGGATGTGAACAGCCGCACTTTCTCGCCGGGCAGCAGCGTGGTGCTGTAGACGAGGTCGCCCAGCGTCATCGGCCCGGGGCAGCGCTCGAGACGGGCATGGATCAGCACCTCGACCTGCACGCGGCGTCCGGCGGCGAGGATGGCGGTGTTGTGCCGCGTGCGGTAGTGAAAGTCGAGCACGTCGCACACCGGGTCCTTCGCGAGCTCGGGGCAGCAGGGGACGCCATCCTTGTGTTCATGGTCTTGCGCATTCATTTGGACACCTCCAGTGGTGTTGCGGGAAGCCCGGCGTCGGAGAAGGGCTCGCCCCGGCGGGTGCCGGGGGCCGGGCGGCGGGTGAGCCGGAACGACGACCCGTCGGTGACACCCTATGCCCGCCTGCGCAGCTCGCCGATGACGCGGACCACTGGCCATCTGTGCATTCGGTCACTGGCGGACGGGAAGCGCCGGTTGCGGATGCGGGGCCGTGGCGTGTGTGGAGGAACGCACAGATTTCGCGTGGCGAGCTGCATTGGTGCTCGCAAGGCACGGGGCGAAACTGGCCTCGTTGCTGCCATCGCCGTATCGATTGGTGCCCCGCAAAGGGCGCCCGCCCCGGACGCATCGCGATCATCCGCCTGCTGCCGGCAGCAACCCCGTGGGCGCAGGCTCACGAGGCGTTGATCGCGATCCGATCCGACACAAACGAGGAGAACCGAGATGAAATCCATGAAGCATGAAGACAAGGCGGGCGCGGACCTGTCCGCCCTCCTGTCGCGCACGATCGCCGCTCCGGCTGACGGGCAGACGGCCAGCGGGATCGACGTCGCCGAACTGACTGCCGAGCAACTCGAGCGCATTTCCGGCGGCATGATGGCCATCAAGGCCGCGCGTGCCGGCACGACGTGCAGTCCGTGCGCGGACGACTGCGGGTGCTGACACCCCCGGCCGGCGCCGTTGGCGCCCGTCCCGCCCGAGGCCGGTCCTGCACCATGTCGCCCATGGTCTGGACCGGCATGTTCAGTCATGGGCGATCGGCGAGACAGAAGATGAACGACGGAATGCGCGAATTCGTGATCGAGGGTTTCCTGGTGGGCGGCGATGACGAGGTGCTGCAAGTCGTCATGCCCCCGTACTTGCTCGCGCTGGCGCGCGCCGATGTGCGGGGGGTCGAGGAACTCCCCGCCCTGCCGCAGCAGGACGTTGCGTTCTGCGTCGCCGCGCGTCTGACCCTGGTCGTGGGTGCCCGCCTGCGCGCGATGCACTCGGCGCGCGATCTCGATTCCTCGATGTGGGAGGGACGCAGGCCGTTCGCGATGGCGACCCGACCGCCGCGCCCGCCGATGGTGGGCGAGGCCGACTACGCCGAACGCGAGCGGCGCTACTTTGTCGCCCTCGGGCTCGAGGAGCCGATCCCATGATCCTCATCGTGTCGTCGCTGCTCGACCGTCATGCGCAGGTCGTTGCACGCATCCTGGAGAGGCGCCGGGCGCAGATCTTCATTGGTGACGTGATGGAGTTCAGCGCCGGGGCGCAGTTGTCGCTCGATGCGCACGAACTCGCATGGACGCGCGCCGATGGCCACAGCGCCCGGCTCGCCGATGTCCATAGCGTCTGGTGCCGGCGCAATTTCGCCCCGAATTTCGATCCGGCCTTGCGCGACGCCTGCGACCGCGACTTCGTGCGTCGGCAGTGGGTGGAGCTGCTGTGGGGTTCGGTGTGCACGATGGGCGCGCAGGGCACCCGGCTGGTGAGCGAGCCCTACCGGCAGCAGGCCGCGAGCAAGCCGCTGCAACTGGCGATCGCCCGACGGCTGGGGCTCAAGGTGCCCGAGACGCTGATTTCCAACGACGCCGACGCGGT
>SHNC01000028.1 GCA_004295105.1 Betaproteobacteria bacterium
CGCGATGCCGGCCAGCCCAGACCTGTAGCCGGGCACGAGCGTGGCGTTGGCAGCGAGCACGGCGAGGCTGTCGGAGGGCGTCACGACGAAGTCGCGGCCGAGAATCATGTTGCGGTCGGCATCGCCATCGGAGGCCGCGCCGAAATCGGGCGCGCCCGGGCCCGTCATCGCAGCGATCAACTCGGTGGCGTGTGCGGGGTTGGGGTCGGGGTGATGGCCGCCGAAGTCTTCCAGAGGTTCGCCATTGACCACCGTGCCCGCCGGGGCGCCGAGCATGCCCTCGAGGATGGCCTTCGCGTAGGGGCCGCCCGCCGCGCACATGGCGTCGTAGCGCATGCGATGGCCGGCGGCGAACCAGGCGCCCATCGCGTCGAAGTCGAAGAGCTGCTGCATCAGCTCGGCGTAGTCGGCGACGGGGTCGATGACTTCCACCTGCATATCGGCAAAGGCGAACAGGCCGAGGCTGTCGATGTCGATGTCGGCCATCTCGGCGGCGATGCGGTAGCTCGAAATCGCCTGCGTGCGCGCGTAGATCGCCTCGGTCACCTTCTCCGGCGCGGGGCCGCCATTGCCGATGTTGTATTTGATGCCGAAGTCGCCATCGGGTCCGCCCGGGTTGTGGCTGGCCGACAGGATGATGCCACCGTAGGCGCCGCGCTTGCGGATCACCGCGCTGACCGCCGGCGTCGACAGCAGTCCGCCACGGCCCACCAGCACCTTGCCGATGCCGTTGGCCGCCGCCATGCGCAGGATGGTCTGCACTGCGACGCGGTTGTGGAAGCGGCCGTCGCCGCCCAGCACCAGGGTCTGGCCGGCGCAGTCGGGCAGGATGTCGAACAGCGCCTGGACGAAGTTTTCGAGGTAATGTGGCTGCTGGAACGTGCTGACCTTCTTGCGCAGGCCGGACGTGCCGGGGCGCTGGCCGTCGAACGGGCGGGTGGCGATGTGGACAATGTTCATGGACGGGCCTCGTGGGGCGTTGATGGGGTGTCGCTGGCGGCAGCCGTGTGCTCCGGCGTTGGCCGCGAGTCGATCAGGATCTGGATGCAGCGCGCCGGCACCGTCCAGGTTGGCGCGGGCGCATGGAGGTGCGAGGCGAGCGTCTCGACCGTGGCCGGCACGCCGTCGGCAGCGTCGCTGTCGAAAACCATCTGCCAACGGCCGGGCGGAAGGCGGAAGTCGCGCTCGGCGTCGGGATTGATCAGCAGCAGCACACCGCATGCGCCCTCGCCGCAACCAGCGTCTGCGGGCGCCTGCAGGCGGATCGCCAGCGCGCGGTCGTCACGCGCCTGCCAGTCGTTGCCATGCAGAACATGGCCGTCGGGGTGCCACCACAGCACCGCTTGCGGCGCCTGCGGGTCGGGGTGGCTGCTCAGCCAGTCGCGCTGGCGCAGAGCGGGGTGTTGCGCGCGCAGCGTGAGCAGCCGCTTCACGCAGGCGAGCAGCCCGTCGTCGTGCTCGTCCCAGGCGAGCCAGGTGGTCGGGTTGTCCTGGCAGTAGGCGTTGTTGTTGCCGCGCTGGCTATGGCCGAGTTCATCCCCTGCAAGCAACATGGGCGTGCCCTGCGAGCTCAGCAGCGTGGCGAGCAGGGCGCGTTGCAGTCGCGCGCGCAGCGCGTTGACGCTTGCGTCGTCGGTCGGCCCCTCGACGCCACAGTTCCACGAGTTGTTGTGGTGATGGCCGTCGCGGTTGCCCTCGCCGTTGTCGAGGTTGTGCTTGTGATCGAAGCTCACCAGGTCGCGCAGCGTGAAGCCGTCGTGCGCGGTCATGAAGTTGACGCTGGCGGTCGGTGCGCGCGCCGCATGGCGGAACTGGGTGCTGGAACCGGCGAAGCGGTGTGCGAATTCGCCGCGATCGCCCGTGCCGCGCAACCACCAGGCGCGCATCGCATCGCGATACTGGTCGTTCCATTCCAGCCAGCCAGCGGGGAAGCCTCCCAACTGGTAGCCACCGGCGCCGACGTCCCAGGGTTCGGCGATCCACTTCAATGACGCCAGCACCGGGTCGGCCTGCAGCGCGGCGAAAAAGCCCGCGCTGCGGCTGAAGTTACCGTGATGGTCGCGTGCCAGCGTGGTCGCAAGGTCGAAGCGGAAGCCGTCGACGCGGTAGTGTTCCGCCCAGTGCCGCAGCGCGCCGATCACCAGTTCCACCACCCGTGGCTCGGCCAGATTGACGCTGTTGCCGCAGCCGGTGCAGTTCTGGTAACGCGCGGGGTTGCCCGGTGCGAGGTGGTAGTAGCGGGCATTGGCGAGGCCGCGCAGCGACAGCGTCGGTCCGTTCTCATCGATTTCGGCCGTGTGGTTGAAGACTACGTCCAGCACCACCTCGAAACCTTCCGCGTGCAGGGTATCGATTGCGTCGCTCAGCTCCGATGCTGCCGAGGTGCCGGCGCGGCCACTCCAGTAGCGCGTTTCCGGCGCCAGCCAGGCGATCGGCGCATAGCCCCAGTGGTTGGCGAGCCCGCGGCGCTGCAGGGCGGCCTCATCGGCGCGGAAATGCAGCGGCAGCAGGCTCAGCGTGGTGATGCCCAGGCTGCCGTAGTGGGCGAGCATCGCCGGATGGGCGAGCGCCGCGTAGCTGCCGCGCAGGGCTTGCGGGATATCCGGGTGACGCATCGTCAGGCTGCGCACATGGGCTTCGTACAGCACCATGCGCTCGCGCGGGATGCCGGGCCGCGGCGGTCGGGACGAAGGCGCGCGGGGTGCGGGGACGCGCGCCTTCAGCGCGACGGCGGCATTGTCGTGCAGGTCGGGCCGCTCCGGATCGGCGGCCGAATGGCCGACGTGCAGCGCGAGCTCCGCGGCAAGCTCGCGATCGTCGGCCGGCCCCGGTCCCTGGCGGCCATAGCGGCCGACCACCTCGCGCGCCCACGGATCGAGCAGCAGCCTGGCCGGGTTGAAGCGGTGGCCCCGATGCGGTGCCCACGGCCCGTGGGCTCGCAGGCCATACACCAGCCCCGGCCGCGCACCCGGCAGGAAGCCGTGCCAGACGCCGTCGCTGCAGGCCGGCAGCCGGCGCCGGGCGAGTTCCTTGCGGCCGCCGTCGTCGAACACACACAGCTCGATCATGCTTGCGTCCGGCGCCCACACGGCGAAATTCACGCCGGTGGAGAGGGCGCCGGTGGGCGACATGGAGTCTGCAACCGCTTTGCCCGAAGCCGCCGACGGCTCCAGGCACACGGTCGCACCCAGCGGCCAGGGGCGGCCGGGGACCAGCGTCTGCAGCCGGGAAGGGGCGCCGGACATGTCAGTCACCGCGGTCAGTCACCACAGACCAGCATCACCGTCGCGAGCGGCGGCAGCGTCATCACCACCGACTGGGCGCGGTCGTGCCAGGCGACGGGCTCGCTCGCCAGCGGCGCATTGCCGACCCCGGAACCGCCGTAGATGGCGGCGTCGGTGTTGATGAGCTCGCGCCACAGGCCGGACTGCGGCACGCCGACGCGCCAGCCTTCGCGCACCACCGGGGTCAGGTTGCAGACCACCATCACTGCGCGCCCCTCGCGGTCGCGACGCTCGAAGGCGATGACCGAGTGTTCCGCATCGTCATGGCTGATCCAGGCGAAACCCTCGGGCGACACGTCGAGCTGGTGCAGCGCAGGGTAGTGGCGCATCACCGCATTGAGGTCGCGCACGAGGCGCTGCATGCCGGCATGGGGCGCGTGCTCGAGCAACTGCCAGGGCAGGGCGGCATCGGCGTTCCACTCGTCCCAGGGGGCGAATTCGCAGCCCATGAACAGCAGCTTCTTGCCCGGATGGCCCCACATGAAGCCGTAATACGCCCGCAGATTGGCGAAGCGCTGCCAGTCGTCGCCCGGCATCTTGCGCAGCAGCGAGCCCTTGCCGTGCACGACCTCGTCGTGCGACAGCGGCAGCACGAAGTTCTCGCTGAACGAATACACCAGCGAGAAGCGGATCTGGTCGTGATGATGCTTGCGGTGCACCGGGTCGCGCGCGAAGTAGCTCAGCGTGTCGTTCATCCAGCCCATGTTCCACTTGTAGTGGAAACCCAGCCCGCCGCTTTGCAGGTCGGGTGCGGGTGGGCGGGTGACCTGTGGAAAGGCGGTCGATTCTTCCGCCAGCGTGATCGCCTCGGGCCGCTGGGTGCCCACGGTGTGGTTCATGCGGCGCAGGAATTCGATCGCCTCCAGGTTCTCGCGGCCACCGTCCCGGTTCGGAATCCACTCGCCTTCCTTGCGGCTGTAGTCGCGATACAGCATGGACGCGACCGCATCCACACGCAGGCCGTCGATGCCGAAGCGCTCGATCCAGTACAGCGCATTGCCGACCAGGTAGTTGCGCACCTCGGTGCGGCCGTAGTTGTAGATCAGCGTGTTCCAGTCCTGGTGGAAGCCCTCGCGCGGGTCGGCGTGCTCGTAGAGGTGCGTGCCGTCGAAGCGGGCGAGGCCGTGCGCGTCGGTCGGGAAATGCGCCGGTACCCAGTCGAGGATCACGCCCAGGCCGGCTGCATGCGCCGCATCGACGAAGGCGCGGAAGTCCCATGGCGTGCCGAAGCGCGAGGTCGGTGCGTAGAGGCCGGTGGGCTGGTAGCCCCAGGAGCCGTCGAACGGGTGCTCGTGCATCGGCATCAGTTCGATGTGGGTGAAACCCATGTCGCGCACATAGGGCACCAGTTGCTCGGCCAGCTCGCGATAGCTGAGCCACTCGCCACGCGCGTTGCGCCGCCACGAGCCGGGATGCACCTCGTAGATGCTGATCGGTGCATCGAGCGCATTGGCGCGTCGGCGCGCATCGTCGCTCGCCAGGCCGGGCATCAGCCGCTGCACCACCGAAGCGGTTTGCGGCCGCATCTCGGCACGGAAGGCGAAGGGGTCGGACTTGATGCGAAGCTCGCCATCGCAACCGAGGATCTCGAACTTGTAGAGATCGCCTTCGCCCACCTGCGGGACGAAGATCTCCCACACGCCGCACTCGTGGCGCAGCCGCATCATGTGGCGGCGTCCGTCCCAGTTGTTGAAGCTGCCGACGACGGACACCCGCCGGGCCGCCGGAGCCCAGACCGCGAAGCGCGTACCGGCGATGCCATCGACCACGTTGAGATGGGCGCCCAGCCATTCGTACGGGCGGTGGTGCGTGCCCTCGGCAAGCAGCCACACGTCCAGCTCGCCGATCAGCGCCGGGAAGCGATAGGGGTCGTCGATGTCGGCGGTGTGGCCGGGATCGGCATTGGTCGCCCCCCATTCGACGCGAAGCCGGTAGGCGAACGGCTTGCGCCGGCGCGGCATGACGCCGGTGAACAAGGCACTGCCATCCTGGCGATCGAGCGTCGCCACGCGTCTGGCCCGGCTGTGGAGCACCGACAGCGTGCTTGCCCCGGGCAGCAGGGCGCGCACGACGACCTTGTCGTCGGCGACATGCATGCCGAGGACGGAAAACGGGTCGCCATGGGTGGCCTGCATCAGCGCCGCCAGGGTTGCCGGATCGACGCGCCCGTCGCCGTATGAAGGGTCGTTGGGGAGATCGCGTCGTGTACTAGCCATGGTCAACGGCACTGCGCTGGCGGGAGGGAGTTGGTTGCACCTGTCATCCTTGTGAATGTTCGCGCAAATTCGGGCTGGCGTGGCG
>SHNC01000128.1 GCA_004295105.1 Betaproteobacteria bacterium
ATCCGGGCGCGGCCGAAAAGCAGGGTGTCAAGCTGTCCGACTCGGTGCTCAAGTCGGCGGCACAGGTCGTCAAGTAATCGCGCCGTTCGGCCCCCGGTCCGGCCAGCGCGCCGGACCAGGGGCCGGTCGGGCACGCAGGCGCGTCGCCCACCTCCCTTCATCGGTACGTTTCCATGTCGCTCTATACCCTGCTCGGGGCCTTCGAGATCGGGCTGATCTTCAGCCTCGTCGCGCTCGGCGTATACATCTCGTTCCGCCTGCTGCGCTTTCCCGACCTCACCGTCGACGGCAGCTTTCCGCTCGGCGGCGCGGTCGCCGCCACGCTGATCTCCACCGGCACCGACCCCTTCGTCGCCACCGTCGTGGCGACCATCGCCGGCGCGGTGGCCGGCCTGATCACCGGCTGGCTCAACATCCGCCTGAAGATCATGGATCTGCTGGCGAGCATCCTGATGATGATCGCGCTGTACTCGATCAACCTGCGCATCATGGGCAAGCCCAACGTGCCGCTGATCACCGAACCCACCGTGTTCTCGGTACTGCAGCCCGACTCGATCTCCGACTACGTGCTGCGGCCAATGCTGCTGGTCGTGGTCGTGCTGGCGGCGAAATTCCTGCTCGACTGGTTCTTCTCGACGCAGACCGGGCTGGCCATGCGCGCCACCGGCTCCAACGCGCGCATGGCGCGGGCGCAGGGGGTGAATACCGGTCTCATGGTGCTCGGCGGCATGGCGCTGTCCAACGCGCTGGTCGGGCTGGCCGGCGCGCTGTTCGCGCAGACCCAGGGCGGCGCCGACATCTCGATGGGGGTGGGCACCATCGTCATCGGCCTCGCCGCGGTGATCGTCGGCGAGAGCCTGCTGCCGTCGCGCCGGCTGTACCTGGCGACGATCGCGGTGGTGGTCGGCGCCATCGTCTATCGCTTCTTCATTGCGCTGGCGCTCAACAGCGACTTCATCGGCCTGCAGGCGCAGGATCTCAACCTGGTCACCGCGGTGCTGGTGACGATCGCGCTGGTGGTGCCGAAGCTGCGCCAGCACTGGTCCGGCCGCAAGGGGAACTGAATGCTGCGCGCACAAGATCTGCACATCACCTTCAACCCCGGCACGCCGATCGAGACGCGGGCGCTGCGCGGCATGTCGCTCGACATCCCGTCCGGCCAGTTCGTCACCGTGATCGGCTCCAACGGCGCCGGCAAGTCCACCTTCCTGAACGCGGTATCGGGCGAACTCCGGGTCGACAGCGGCCGCATCGAGATCGACGGCATCGACATGACGCGCCAGCCGGTGTGGGAACGCGCCCGCCACGTCGCGCGCGTGTTCCAGGATCCGATGGCCGGCACCTGCGAGGACCTCACCATCGAGGAGAACATGGCGCTCGCCACGCTGCGCGGCCAGCGCCGCGGCCTGAGCTGGGCGGTGAAGCCGGCGCTGCGCGAGGAGTTCCGCGCCCAGATCGCGACGCTCGGCCTCGGCCTGGAGAACCGCCTGTCCGACCGCATCGGCCTGCTGTCCGGCGGCCAGCGCCAGGCGGTGAGCCTGCTGATGGCTGCGCTGCGACCGTCGCGTCTGCTGCTGCTCGACGAGCACACCGCGGCGCTCGATCCGCGGACTGCCGATTTCGTGCTGCAACTGACGGTGCGCATCGTCGCCGAACATAAGCTGACGACGATGATGGTCACCCACAGCATGCGCCAGGCGCTGGACGTGGGCGAGCGCACGGTGATGCTGCATCAGGGCCGGGTGGTGCTCGACGTCTCGGGCGACGAGCGCAAGGGTCTGACGGTGAAGGATCTGCTGGCGATGTTCGAGCGCGTGCGCGGCGAGCAGATCGACGACGACGCCCTGCTGCTGGGCTGAGGGCGCGGTCGCCGCGCCCCGACGGTCAGGCCGGCAACTGCCGGGCGACGAAGGCCCAGGCCATCTTCGAGGCGTCCGGCCCCTTCACGTCGCTGAACGGCTGACGGGCATCGCCGCCACTCCAGGCGTGACCGAGCCCTTCGATCAAGCACAGGCTGGCGATGGTCCTGCGTTTGAACTTGAAGTCGGTCACCGTCGCCGGATAGCGCCTTCCACGTCGCAGCACCCGCGGTTCCATGGCGACCGCGCCCGACGCCGCCGCCCACGACTGTGCCGCCGCCATGCCGTTGGCGGGCGCGACGACCAGATCCCTGTCGCCCTGGATGACCAGCAGCGGCGGCAGCGGCTGTGCCAGCGCAGGCAGATCGGGTTCGCGCCGACCGCCCATCGCCGCCAGCGCCGACGCCGCCGAATGAGCGGCCCCCGGCGCCACGCCGGAATGCATCACCAGCGCGCGAAAACGCTCGGGATGCAGGGTGGCGAGCAGCGCCGCCATGCCGGCCCCGGCCGACAGGCCGGCAATGCCGATCGCGGCCGGATCGACCGGATACAGCAGGCAGGCCTGATCGATCGCCGCCATCAGCGTCGATGCCTCGGCATGCGCCTGGCGGGTGACGGTGCCATACCAGTCCCAGCAGCCCTGCGGATTCACGCGCCGGTCCTGCTCCGGGTACAGCACCAGGAAACGCTCGCGCACCGCGAGCCGGTTCATGCGCGTACTGCGCGCGAAGCCCGCCGCCGTCTGGCCGCAACCGTGCAGCATGACCATCAGCGGCAGGCGCTCGGCGATCGCGACCCCGGGCGGACGGAACAGGAAGAAGCGCCGCATGCCGCCGGCACCGATCGCCTGGCCGCTGATCCAGTCGCCGGGGCCGGGCGGCGGCCGCAGTTGCGCCGTCGCCGCGTCCACCGCCTGCCTGGCCAGCTTGCCGGCCACTTCGCCGGCGACGCGGCTGCCGGTCCGCAACGTGGCCCGCGTCATCGCAGTGACGGCGCGCTGCAGGGAGCTGCCCAGCGGCGAGCGGCGGATCCGCTTGCTCATCGGCGTGCCGGCGCCGATGGCGCGGTCGAACGGCTGCGCGGCCGCTCGCGCGAATCGGGCGCGGCCTCGTCGATGCGGCGCAGCGTGGCGCGCGCGCTGTCGGCGATCGGCCCGTCCGCCCCGGCGCGGTCGACCGCCCTCACCGCCGCCGCGCGGGCCTCGGCGCGGCGGCCGAGTTCGAGCAGCACGCTTGCCAGGTTGTTGTAGGCGGCCGCGGCATCGTGGTCTTGCGCAGCGCCGGCGAAGGCACGCCGCGCCGCTTCGAGATCCCGCGCCGCATAGTGCGCATTGCCCAGGCCCATTGCCAGCGTCAGGCTCGCCGGCCAGCGCGCGAGGCCGGCTGCATAGGCCTGCGCCGCCTGGCCCGGCGGCGCATTGCGCTCGAACGCGACCAGCGCGCGCGTGACCTCCACCTCGTCGGCCGACACCGGCAGACGGCCGGGCGGCAAGGCGACGAAGGCCCAGCGCGCGGCGCGGTCCCAGGTATGCTCGAAGGTTGCGAAGGGCAGTTCCTGGCGCTCGATGGGCCCGGAGCGCAGCAGGAAATGGCCCGCATCGAGGTCGTAGCCGATCACCACCGCGTAATGCCAGGACGGCGCCCACGACAGGCCCAGGTTCTGCAGCACCACCACCGGGTTGCCCGCAGCCGTCTCGCGCATCACCGCCTCCAGGGCGCCCGGGATCACCGTCGCCACCGCACCGGAGCGACGCGCGCCGGAGAGCATCTCGATCTGCAGCGAGCCTTCGCGTCCGGGCAGGAACACCTTGCCGACCAGCGCGTCCGGACCGGTCGGCAGCGCCACCGCGCTCAGTGCGGTGGCGAGCGCGGCCGGGCCGCACTGGAATTCCTGCTGCGGAAAGAAAGGCGTCGCCGCCAGTTCCACCCGGCGCGGCAGCCCGTGCGGTGGCGAGGCCAGCAGGCGTGGCGTCTGCAGCGCGCAGCCGCTCACGGCGAGCGCGGTCAGCGCCGCACCGCCGAGAAGAAAACGCCGCCTGGCGGCGGCGCATCGCGCTTGCATGCGGCGTGCGATCAGCGGATCGAACGGGTGAAGGGGAAGACCTTGGTCAGGCCGAGGATGTCGGTCAGCAGCAGTACGAAGAACACCAGCAGGATGGCACCGATGATGCCGCCGGCCGGCGCCTCGTCGACCTGCTTCACCAGCGCCGCCGCCTCCTCGTCGGTGAGCGCCGCGATACGCTCGCGCGCCTGCTCCGCGGTCACGCCGTAGCGCTGCAGTTCGGCCTGCACCTCGGCGCGGGCGAGCATGGCGTCGAGGCGTGCATGATGGTCGCCATCCTGCTGCGCCGCGGCCGCCTGGGCCACCTGTTCGGTGCTCACCATCGCGGCCTGGGCGTCATGAACCATGGTGACGCTGGAAAAGCTGACGATGAGCAGGATGGACAGCAACCGCTTGAACTTTTCCATGATGGACCTCCGATGGCGATGTTTGGGGTTATGGGACAGGTGCGCGCGAGTATGCCGTTGGCGGGCATGCGGCCTGTCAGCGCGCATGCTGCCATTGCCGGCAGGGAATCGACCAGCCCGGATTCATGCCGATACAAAAAAATGATGCCGCCGCCAGCCTATTTCGGTGGCTGCTCGCGCTCGTCGCGCGCCACCGCCGACAGGTCGCGCAGGTACCAGGCGGCATAGGCGAAGCCCGCCACCGCGACGAGCGCGGTGAACATCAGGGTCGCGTCGAAGGGGACGCCGGCGGCGAGATTGGCGACGACGACATAGCCGAGGTAAAAGGCGGCGCACAGGCCACCGAGGATGCGGATCAGCGCGAAGGTCTTGCGCTGCTTGAGAGTGGGTTGGGGCACTTGGCGGCTTCTGGTGGTTGGTCAGCGAAGGGGGCCGGCAGCGCCGTGCGCGAGCCGGGCGGCAAGCCCGGCATGACGCCGCGTGCGGGCGGCACAGGCGGCGGCGAATACGTCCGGCGCGCCGGCGAGCGTCACCCGGCGCGCGGCGCGCGTCACGCCGGTGTATAGCAGTTCGCGCGTCAGGACACGGTTTTGCGCAGCCGGCAGCACCAGCAGCACCTCGTCGAACTCCGAACCCTGGCTCTTGTGTACCGTCAGCGCGAAGGCCGTGTCGTGCTCGGGCAGGCGCAGCGGGGCGATGGCACGCCAGCCACCGCCGCTGCACGGAAAATAGACCGCCAGCTCGCCCCGCTCGTCCGGCAGGCACAGGCCGATGTCGCCATTGTAGAGACCGAGCAGGTAGTCGTTGCGCAGCACGATCAGCGGCCGGCCGGCATACCAGCGTGCCGCGCCACCGACCGCGGCCGGCAGGCCCAGCACCGCGCGCAGGTGGCGCTCGAGGTGGGCATTCAGCGCCGCCAGCCCGCGTGGTCCCTCATGCACCGCGACCAGCACGCGAAAGCGCTCGAAGGCGGCGAAGGCCGCGCCCGCCCGTGCCTGCGCATCGCCTCGCGGCTGGCGCAGGCAGGCGAGATAAGGCGCATAGCCCGCCTCCATGCACGCCAGCGTCTGCGCCCCCGGTCGCGCGCCCTCGTCGCCGATCCACACCGCGGCCTCGTCGGCCCCGGCCTGCAACCACGCCAGCGCGGCCGCGCCGGCGCCGGCGTTGATGTCCGCCGCCAGCCGTCCGATGCCCGAATCGCGCCGGAAGCGGTGGCTCTCGGTAAGCCAGATCACGCTGTCCGCCAGTGCCGCCACCG
>SHNC01000228.1 GCA_004295105.1 Betaproteobacteria bacterium
TGAAGGCCGAGATGCCGTCGGCCCCCTTCTTCGCCGGATCGGTGCGCGCCATCACGGTGAAGATGCCGGCCTCGGGGGCGTTGGTGATGTAACGCTTGGTGCCGTTGAGCACATAGAAGTCGCCGTCACGGATTGCCGTGGTACGCAGGCTGGCGGCGTCCGAACCGCTGTCCGGCTCGGTCAGCGCGAACGAGCCGATGATCTCGCCACTCGCCAGCTTCGGCAGGTAGTGCGCCTTCTGTTCGGGCGTGCCGTCGATGACGATGCCCTGGCCGCCGATGCCGTTGTTGGTGGCGAAGATCGAGCGGAAGCACGGCGAGGTGTGGCCGATCTCGAAGGTGAGGAGGACCTCTTCTTCCATCGTCAGGCCCATGCCCCCGTGCTCCTCGGGCAGGCAGATCCCGAACAGGCCGAGATCCTTCATGTCGGCGAGGACGTCGTCGGGAATCCGGTCGGTCTCGGCGACGAGGGTTTCGGCCGGCACCAGGCGTTCGCGCACGAAGCGCGAGATGGTGTCCAGCAGGATGTTCAGTGTTTCCTGGTCGCGGATCATTCTGGTCTGTCTCCGGGGCGGTAGCGTGTGGATGTGGAAGCAGGAGGTCGCGGCGCGGCACGAGCGGGGAGGGAGGGATCCCGTGCCGCGCCGTACCGCCTCACTTCTGGTGCTTGCGGAAGTCGGGCTTGCGCTTCTCGCGGAAGGCGTTGCCGCCTTCGGCCGACTCGGGGGTCTCGTAGTAGAGCTTGAGCGCGTGCATCGCCAGGCCGCCCATGCCGCGGATCATTTCGGTATCGACGTTGAACGACTTTTTCGCCAGCGCGATCGCGGTCGGGCTCTTGTCGACGATCTCGTCGCACCACTTCTTCACTTCGGCGTCGAGCTGGTCCTGCGGCACCACCGCGTTGACCAGGCCCATCTGCAGCGCTTCCTGGGCGGTGTAGCGGCGGCAGAGGTACCAGATCTCACGCGCCTTCTTCTCGCCGACGACGCGCGCCAGCAGCGCGGTGCCGAAGCCGGGATCGACCGAACCGACGCGCGGGCCGGCCTGGCCGAGCTGGGCGTTGTCGGAGGCGATCGCCAGGTCGCAGATGGTGACCAGCACGTTGCCGCCGCCGATGGCGTAGCCATTGACGCGGGCGATGACCGGCTTGGAGATGTCGCGGATGGCGCTCTGCACTTCCTCGATCGGCAGGCCGATCACGCCGCGGCCGCCGTAGCCGCCGTCCTGCGTGCCCTGATCGCCGCCGGTGCAGAAAGCCTTCTCGCCGGCGCCGGTCAGCACCACGACGCCGATACTCTTGTCGAAGTCCGCGTCCTTGAGGGCGTGGATCATTTCCTCGCAGGTCTGGGCGCGGAAGGCGTTGAACTGCTTCGGCCGGTTGATGGTGATGGTGGCGATGCCGTCGGCCTTGGTGTAGAGGATGTCCTGGTATTCCATGTTCGTATCCTTGCGATGTCGATGTGGTGAGTGGCGAGGGCGATCAGCCGGCCATCGTCAGGCCGCCGGAGGCGCTGATGATCTGACCGGTGATGAAGGAAGCCTCGTCGCTGGACAGGAAGACGACGATGCCGGCCAAGTCGTCCGGCTGGCCGAGGCGACCGAAGGGGATGGCCTTGGTGAGCGCGTCCTTGAGCTTCTCGCCCTTCTCGCCTTCGCCGGCGAAGTCGCGGAACAGCGCGGTGTCGGTGGGGCCGGGGCAGACGACGTTGACGTTGATCTGCTTGCGCGCCAGTTCGCGCGCCAGGGTCTTGGAGAACGACACCAGGCCGCCCTTGCAGAACGCATACACCGACTCGCCCGAGGAGCCGACGCGCGCCGCGTCGGAGGCGACGTTGACCACCCGGCCACGGCCGCGCTCGGACATGCCGGGCAGCACCGCGTGGTGCATGTACAGCGCACCGTACAGATTCACCGCGACGATCTTGTCCCACAGCGCCTTGTCGGTCTTCAGGAACGGGGCGGCGTGATCCCAGCCGGCGTTGTTCACCAGCACGTCGGTCGGGCCGAGGGCGGCTTCGGCCGCCTTCACCGCCGCGACCACCGATTCCTGGCTGGTCAGATCGACCGCGAAGGCGCTGGCCTTGCCGCCGGCATCGCGGATGCCGGCCGCCACCGTCTCGGCGGCGTCCTTGTTGATGTCGAACACCGCGACCCGCGCGCCGTCTTCCGCAAAGCGACGGCAGATCGCCGAACCGATGCCGCCGCCGCCGCCCGTCACGATGACGACCTTGTCCTTGATACCCTTCATTTCCCGTCTCCTGTGTAGTACTGCCGAATCGTTGCCCCATTGCCTCGGGGCGCTGTCATGCGCTTCAATGCGCCCAATCGAATCCATCCATCGCCCCGATGACAGACCTCTCCACCGAGAAGAGCCTCGCCTCCATCGAGATCAACAACCGCCTGTTCTTCCGCTTCTTCCAGGCCGCCAACACGCTGCACACCAAGGGCACCCAGGCGCTCGACGAGTTCGGCGTGACCACGCAGCAGTGGTCGGTGCTCGGCGCGCTGTCCCGCCCCAAGGCCACCGGCGGCATGAGCGTCGGCGAGCTGTCGCGCTACCTGCTCGTCAGCCGTCAGAACCTGTCCGGTCTGCTGACCCGCCTCGAGCGCGACGGCTACGTCGAGCGCGTCACCGGCGAGGAAGACCGCCGCTCGCGCAAGGTGCGCCTGACCGCCAAGGGCGTGGAGCTGTGGACCGCGCTCGCCGACCCCATCCATCACTTCTACGATGAAGCCCTGAAGGGCCTGTCGTTCGACGACCGCCTGGCCTTCATCCACTACATCAGCCTGCTGCAGAAGAACATGTCCAAGCTCTAGATGCGGTGCTGCGCGAGCTTCTGGCGGCCGATGATCATCTTCATGATGTTCGCGGTGCCGTCGCCGATCTGCAGCCCCATCACGTCGCGGTAGCGCTGGCCGAAGTCGTAGTCGCTGCCGTAGCCACCGTGGCCGTGCGTCAGCAGGCACTGGTGGATGATTTCGCACGCCAGCTTCGGCCCCCACCACTTGCACATCGCCGCCTCCGCGGTATGCGGCAGGTGGTTGTCCTTGAGCCACAGCGTGCGCAGGCACAGCAGGCGGCAGGCTTCGTACATGGTCTCGGCCTCGGCCAGCGGGAAGCTGACCCCCTGCAAGTCGCCGATCGGCTTGCCGAAGGCCTCGCGCTCCTGCACGTAGCGCCAGGTTTCGTCGAGCGAGGCGCGCGCCACACCCATGCACTGCAGTCCGATCAAGGCGCGGCTGTAGTCGAAGCCCTGCATCACCTGGATGAAGCCCTGACCCTCGTCGCCGAGCATCATGTCCGCCGGCACGCGCACGCCATCGAAGAAGATCGAGCCGCGCCCGACCGGCCGCGTGCCGATGTCGTCGAAGGTGGTGCGTGATACGCCGGGCAGATCCATCGGCACCAGGAAGGCGCTGATGCCGCGCGCGCCGTCGGCCTCGCTGCCGGTGCGGGCGAACACCACCGCCACGTCGGCCTGAGTGGCCATGGAGATCGAGGTCTTCTCGCCCGACAGCACGAAGTCGTTGCCTTCGCGCACCGCCTTGAGCTTGAGTCGTGCGGCATCGGAACCCGCGCTCGGCTCGGTGAGCGCGATCGCGATCGCCTTGCGCCCGGCCAGCACTTCCGTCAGCCATTCCTTCGCATTCGGCGAGCGGCCGTGGGTGGCAACGATCTGGCCGCACAGCGACACCAGCAGATTGACGTAGGACACGTTGAAGTCGCCGTAGGCGATCTGCTCCAGCAGCAGGCCGCTGGTCACGCAGTCCAGCCCCAGGCCGCCGTGCTCCTCGGCCAGCTCCGGCCCGAGGAATCCCATCTCGCCCATCTCGAGGATCACTTCGCGCTCGACGCGCTCGGCCTTTTCGCGCGCCCGGTAGCCCGGGGCGAGGCGATTGCGGGCGAACTTGCCCGCGGTTTCGACCAGCGCCTGCTGTTCGGGACTGAGACTGAAATCCATCACCGCTCCTCCTTCGTTCATGTGGAGCCAGTGTAGGAAGGGCGCGAATTTCTGTCAATATCTTTCCATATAATTTTCTCAGTCTCGTATAGGCCAGAATCGCTTCGTAAACTTTTAATCTATTTTTCAGTCACATATGATTATAACGATGCTGCAATGCACAAACGTTTCCGCCGTCAGGCCCACCTTTTACGTCAATCTATTGACTTATATTTCTGGACTCGATAGCTTAGTTCCCGCTACGGCATTCACCACAAAGCACAAGCATCCAAAGGAGCGAGGCACGATGAAGAACAAAGGAAGGATCCAGCGCGCAGACTCACGCAAGACGTCGGCGCTGACACTCGCCGCCTGCGCGGCCGCGCTGCTCGCGGGCCCGGCGCTGGCGCAGCAGAAGGTCAGTGACGACATCGTCAAGATCGGCGTGCTCACCGACATGTCCGGCACCTACTCGGACTTCACCGGTCAGGGCGCCGTCATCGCGGCGCAGATGGCGATCGACGATTTCGCGAAGAGCGGAACGGTCCTCGGCAAGAAGATCGAGCTGGTGAGCGCGGATCACCAGAACAAGGCCGACATCGGCGCCGAACGTGCACGCAACTGGTTCGACCGCGACAAGGTGGACGTCATCACCGAGCTGGTCACGACCAGCGTCGCGCTGTCGGTGATGGAAGTGGCCGAGCAGAAGAACAGGCTCGCGCTGGTGTCGGGCGCCGCGTCGCTGCCCATCACCAACGAGCGCTGCAACGCGAATACGGTGCACTGGGTGTACGACTCCTACGGCCTCGCCTCCGGCACCGCCAAGGCCATGGTGAACGCCGGCAAGAAGAACTGGTACTTCATCGCCGCCGACTACACCGCCGGCGCGGCCATGACCAAGGATGCCGGCGACATCGTCACCGCGAACGGCGGCAAGGTCCTCGGCGTCACCAGGCACCCCTTCCCCAACTCCGACTTCTCGTCCTACCTGCTCAGCGCCCAGTCCTCCAAGGCCGACGTCATCGCGCTCGCCAACGGCGGCCAGGACACGATCACCGCGATCAAGCAGGCGGCCGAGTTCGGCATCACCGGCTCGAAGCAGACCATCGTGCCGATCGTGCTGTTCATCAACGACATCCACGCGCTGGGGCTGAAGACGGCGCAGGGCCTGACGCTGACCGAGGGCTTCTACTGGAACCGCGACGACAAGACGCGCGCCTGGTCGCGCCGCTTCTTCGAGAAGGCGAAGAAGATGCCCAGCATGGCGCACGCCGGCGTGTATTCCTCGGTGTCGAACTACCTGAAGGCGGTCGAGAAGACGGGCACCGACGACACCACCACGGTGATGAAGTACCTGAAGTCCACGCCGATCGACGACGGCCTGTTCAAGGGTCAGATCCGCGCCGATGGCAAGTTCGCCCACGACATGCTGCTGCTCGAGGTGAAGAAGCCGAGCGAATCCACCGAACCCTGGGACTACTACCACGTGCGGGCGGTGATCCCCGCGTCCGACGCCGCGCTGCCGCTGGCACAGTCCAAATGCAAGCTGGTGCAGAAGTGATCCGGCACCGTCACGGAGAAAGCACATGAACTTCGATCCCGTACTCCTCGCCTCGCGCATGCAGCC
>SHNC01000172.1 GCA_004295105.1 Betaproteobacteria bacterium
CCTGGGCGGTGCGCGACACCACCTCCGAGGGTTTCAGGATGGCGCGGTTGCCGGCCGCGAGCGCGCTGGCGAGCGGACTGAACAGCGTGAACAGCGGCGCGTTCCAGGTGCCGATGATGCCTACCGTGCCCTTGGGCTGGTACATCACCCAGGCCTGGGCGCCGAGCTGGTCGTAGGGCGGGAACGGCGTGCGCGGCTCGCTCGGCAGCCACGGTTCGAGGTGGTCACGCGCGTACTTGAGCGAGGTCAGCGAGCCGAGCACGTCGTTCATCAGCGAGTAGCCCTCGGGGCGGCCGCCGAAGTCCGCGTCCATCGCCTCGACCAGCGGCTTGTGGTACTTCACCAGCAGGTCGATCGCGGTCTGGAGGCGGCGCTTGCGCTCGGCGGCGCCGACCGCACCGGCGGCATTGAAGGCCTGGCGTTGTTGCTGGAGCAGGCCAGCCAGGCCTGCAGCGGTGGTGATGATCTGTTTCGCCAAAGCAATCGCTCCGATCAGGAAAATGGAATCAGGAACATGGAACGCGGGCCGGGTTCCGCGCCCATGCGCACATGCCGCAAATTAACCCGTGGCCGATGGAGACGCGTCGTCCGATCGGACGATCGTGCGCCGGGCGACGCATGATGCCAACCCGCAGTGCTAGTCCATTGGGACGATGACCCGGCCGGCATCGGCTCCCATACTCGAAGCCAGTTTACCCGTCCAGCGAGGCACGACATGACGACGCAAAAGGGCTTCGACCCACAGGACTTCCGGGCGGCGCTCGGCACCTTCACGACCGGCGTCACCATCATCACCACCCGTACCGCCTCGGGCGAGCCCGTCGGCATCACCGCCAACAGCTTCAATTCGGTGTCGCTGAACCCGCCGCTGGTCTTGTGGAGCCTTGCAAAGAACGCACGCAGCCTGGACGCCTTCCTCACCACCAGGCACTGGAACGTGCACGTGCTCTCGATCGAGCAGGAAGCCTTGTCTGGCCGCTTCGCACGCCAGGGCGAGGACAAGTTCTCCGGGCTGGAACTCGAAGAAGGCGTCAGCAAGGCCCCATTGCTCACCGACTGCACCGCGCGCTTCCAGTGCCGCACGGCCTTCAGCTACGAGGGGGGCGACCACGTCATCTTCGTCGGCGAAGTGCTCGCCTACGACCGCAGTTCGCGCCCGCCCCTCGTCTACCAGGGCGGGCATTACGCGCTGACGGCGCGCAAGCCGCGCGAAGAACTGCGCCTCGGGGCGACGCCGCCGCCGGACTGCAGCTACACCGAGGATCTCCTCGGCTATCTCCTGGGCCGCAGCCACTACCAGATGGTGCATGCCTTGCGCCAATTGCTGGACACGCAGGCACTGGACGAGCGCTCGTTCTTCGTGCTGTCGGTCCTGTCCATCCGCGACAACCTGACGCTGCACGAGATCAATGCCTTCATCGGCTATACCGGCATGCTGGCTACGACCGAGTCGATGAACACACTCGAGGCGCAGCGCCTCGTCGCCATCGAGCCCGAGTCCGGCAAGGTGCGCTACGTGCTCACCGCTGACGGGCGCGAGGCCTCACTGCGCCAGATCGCACTGGCGAAGGCGGTCGAGGAGGACATCGCGGGCCGACTTGGCCCCGGCGACACCATGGCACTGAAGCTGCTCCTCAAGCGACTGATCGCCTGCAGCGACCCGGGCATGCCCGACCTGTGGGCACCGCGCTGACACCTGCCGCAAACCACTGATTCCGAATACCGACCCTGCACAGACGCGCACAGGAGACTGGATGAACATCATCGATCGCTTCAGGCTGGACAATCAGGTCGCCATCGTCACCGGCAGCGGCCGCGGCATCGGCCGCGCCATCGCGCTGACCTACGCTCGGGCTGGCGCCGATGTAGTGTGCGCAGCGCGCACGATGGCCGACGTCGAGGCCGTGGCCGAGCAGATCCGCGCGCTGGGCCGACGCGCCATCGCGGTCAGTTGCGATGTTACCGACCTGCCCCAACTGGGCGGCGTGGTCGAGGCAGCGCTGAAGGCCTTCGGCCGCATCACCCACCTCGTGAATAACGCCGGCGGCTCGGGTCCCAACGATCCACTGAAGATGTCTGCCGCGAAGTTCGAGGGTGTCTTGCGCTTCAACGTCAGCTCGGCCTACGAGCTCACCCGACTGTGTGCACCGCACATGAAAGCGGCGGGTGGCGGCAACGTCGTCAACATCACCTCGGGCGCGGCGCGCTACGCCCAGCCGTACTTCAGCGCCTATGGCACGGCCAAGGCCGCGCTCACTCAATTGACCCGGCTGCTGGCGCAGGACTTCGCCCCCGACGTGCGCGTGAATGCGATTGCGCCGGGGCCGATCATGACCGACGCGCTGGCACGGGCACTTCCGGCCGACATGCGCGAGGGCATGATCAGGAACACCCCGCTCAAGCGGCTCGGCGAAGTGGAGGATATAGCGGCTGCCGCCCTCTACCTCGCTACTCCGGCGTCAAGCTGGGTCACCGGGAAGATCATCGAAGTCGACGGTGGCGCCGAGTCGAGCGTCTGGCCGGGCTGAATCGCGGCCTCGCTAGCGTTTGTCCTCCACGCATCGACCCGGACTTCCGGGCGCGCGCCAGCCCCGCGGACGACATCGCTGCAACCGGGCGATATGATGGGAGGCGCGGTCTCCGGGCCGCTTGCCGGAAGCCGCACAAGAACAAAGCGATCATGTCCGACGGGCGTGAGCCGATGCGCCCGTAAACAGCCGAGGAGACAAACAACATGCACAGCCCCATCCGGGCTCCCCGCTTGCGGGGAGCCCTGCTCGCCATTGCTGCCGCCGGCGGCCTTGCCCTGACGGCGGCGCCTGCCGGTGCCGAATCCAATGCCACGACGATGCGGCACGCAACCGGCGTCAAGGGAAAGCTCGGTACGGTGACGATACGCCGTGACTCGTGGGGCGTGCCTCATGTGTATGCGAGCACGGTGTTCGGGCTGTTCTACGGCTACGGCCACTCGGTGGCGCAGGATCGCCTGTTCCAGATGGAGATGGCGCGCCGCAGCACGCAGGGCACGGTGGCCGAAGTGCTGGGCGAGAAGTTCGTCGCCTTCGACAAGGCCACCCGCGCCAACTTCTGGCCGGCCTCCATCCATGCGCAGATCGAGCGTCTGCCCAGGGCCGATCGCGACATCCTCGAAGGCTACGCGGCAGGCATGAATGCCTGGCTGGACAGGGTCAAGGCCGATCCCGAACGCCTGATGCCCAAGCAGTTCCGCGACTTCGGCTTCGCGCCCGCGAAGTGGACGGCCTACGACGTCGCCATGGTGTTCGTCGGCACGATGGCGAACCGCTTCTCCGACTTCAACACCGAGCTCGACAACCTCGCGCTGCGCACTGCCCTGATCGACAAGCACGGCGAGGCGAAGGGCAAGGAGATCTTCGACCAGTTGAAGTGGATCGTCGACCCCGAGACGCCGACCACCATCGCGCCGGAGGAAGGCGAATATGCGGTGAAGCTCGCGGCGCGGGCCGCCGACGCCCCCCTCGCCTACGCCCTGCCGCGCTACGACGACGTGCCGCCGACGCTCGCCCGACTGGCGAAGACGCCCGACGGCGCGCTCGCCGGTGGAACGCCCGAAGCGCAGCGCGAGCTGCTGCTCGCCGAACTGGATACCTTGGGCATCACCGGCCAGGCCGGCTTTCCGGCGGCGAGCAACATGTGGATCATCGGCCGCAAGCTCGCCCGCGGCGCCAACGCCATCCTGCTGAACGGCCCGCAGTTCGGCTGGTTCGCTCCCGCCTATACCTACGGCATCGGCCTGCACGGCGCCGGTTTCGATCTGGTGGGCAACACGCCCTTCGCCTATCCGAGCGTGCTGTTCGGCACCAACGGGCGCATCACCTGGGGTTCCACCGCCGGCTTCGGCGATGGCGTCGACATCTTCGCCGAGAAGCTCGATCCGTCCGATCCGACGCGCTACCAGCACAAGGGCGAATGGCGCACGATGGAAAAGCGCACCGAGACCATCGCGGTGAAGGACGCCGCCCCGGTGACGCTGGACGTGTTCCGCACGGTGCATGGCGTGGTGGTCAAGTCCGATCCGGCCCAGGGTGTGGCCTATGCCAAGCAGCGCACCTGGGACGGGCTGGAACTGCAATCGCTGATCGCCTGGACGCGCAAAGGCCAGTCGCAGAACTGGGCACAGTGGCTGCAGCAGGCCGAACGCCACGCGCTGACCATCAACTGGTACTACGCCGATGCCCACGGCAACATCGGCTACGCCCACACCGGCAAGTATCCTGAGCGCAAGCCCGGCCACGACCGTCGCCTGCCCGTGCCCGGCGACGGCACGATGGACTGGGACGGCCTGCTCGGCTTCGACACCAACCCGAAGGTCTACAACCCGCGCCAGGGCTATATCGCCAATTGGAACAACCCGCCGATCAAGGGCTATCCGAATCCGGACATGATCTGGCTGTCGTGGGGTGCGGCCGACCGCCAGCACGAGCTCGAGCAGCGCCTCCGCGCGAAAGGGCCGATGGACGCGGAAGGCATGTGGAGCCTGCTCAAGCCGACCAGCCTCGCCGACGTCAATGCGCGCTACTTCCTGCCCGTGCTGCGTCAGGCGGTGGCGGCGCTGCCAGCGGATGACCCGCGCAAGTCCCTCGTGGCGTCACTCGACGGCTGGGACGGCATGAATGCCGACGACAACCGCGACGGTTACTACGACCATCCGGCGCCGGCGATCCTCGATGCCTGGCTGGGCGCGATGCTGAAGGCGACCTTCGCCGACGAAGTGCCCGCCGACTTCATGCGCTACTTCGGTGCCACCGGCTATCCGACGCCCGACCGTCCGCCCGCAGGCTCGATCAACATCCAGGTCGGCACCAAGCTGCTGTACCAGGTGTTGCGCGGCAAGTCGGCCAGCGTGCCGCAGAAGCACGACTTCCTGAATGGTCGCGATGCGCTCGACGTGGTGCGCGAGACGCTCGGCCAGGCGGCGGAGAAGCTGTCGGCGACGTATGGCGGGCCGGTGCCGGCGAACTGGAAAGTGCCGGTGGCGCGACTGCGCTACTTCACCAGCAACTTCATGGGCATCCCGCAGGCGCTCGACATCGAGGGCGCGCAGACGCACGTCGTGATGAACCGCGGCACCGAGAACAACATGGTCGCACTGGGCCATGGGCCGGTGCGGGCGTGGGACGTGCTCGGTCCCGGCCAGAGCGGCTTCATCGACCCGCAGGGCATGCGCTCGCCACACTATGCCGACCAGCTCGAACTGTTCGATACCTTCGGCCGCAAGGTGCTGCCGTGGTCGGCCGAGGAAGTCAGGCGTGACACGCGTTCGGTGGAGCAGTTGTCGCTGCCGGCGCGCTGAGCACGCCGCCGGCGACATGACCGCGGCGGGCGCACAGGACCATCCGCCCGCCGCGATGCCCCCTCCCCTTCGACCCATGGCTTGCGTATTGCAGACGGGGGCCGCGGCCGACGGCCCGCTCTGGGCGGGCCGCCCTGCGCTGCGTCAGCCGCGGTAGTAGCGCTGCGGAACGAAGGGGGTGCTGACGACTTCGATCGGCACCGGCTTGCCGCGTACCATCGCCGACAGTTGG
>SHNC01000085.1 GCA_004295105.1 Betaproteobacteria bacterium
GTGCCCGCCGTCCGTCGGGCGCGCCTCAGCGCTCGTCGAAACTCACCCGCAGATGCCTGGAGGTGGCACGCGCCTGGCAGCTCAGCACGAAGCCCTGCTCGACGTCGGCGGCATCCAGCGTGAAGTTCTTGTCCATCACCACCTCGCCGTCCAGCACCTTGGCGCGACAGGTGCAGCACACGCCGGCCTTGCACGAGTAGGGCAGGTCTAGGCCGGCGTTGAGCGCGGCGTCGAGCACGTGCTCGTCGGAACCGATCTGCAGTTCATGCTCCTTGCCGTCCAGCACCAGGGTGAGCGAAACGTCCTTGGGCGCGTTCTTGTCCCCCGGTACCGCGGGGTTGGTGTATTGCGGCTTGACGCCTGCGGGCAGGTTGGCGGTGAAGCGCTCGGTGCGGATGCGGTCGGCCGGCACGCCGGCGTCGAGCAGCGCGGATTCGGTGGCGGTGATCATCGCGTCGGGGCCGCAGATGAAGACTTCGTCCATGCTGCCCACCGGCAGCAGCGCGGCGATGATCTCGCGCACCTTGTCGCCGTCGATGCGGCCCTGCAGCAGGTCGACTTCCTGCGCCTGGCGCGACAGCACGTGGATCATCGTCAGGCGGTCGCGGTAGCGGTCCTTCAGGTCCTGCAGCGCCTCGTTGAACATCACGGTGGACATGCGGCGGTTGCCGTAGATCAGCGTGAACTTCGATTCCGGCTGCTCTTCCAGCGTGCTCGCGGCGATCGACAGGATGGGCGTGATGCCCGAGCCGGCGGCGAAGCCGACGCGGTGCAGCGCGCGCTTCTTCTTCACCACGAAGCGGCCGTCCGGCGGCATCACCTGGATCGTGTCGCCGGCCTTGATCGAGCGCGCCGCCCAGTTGGAGAACAGACCGCCTTCCACCGGGCGAATGCCGATCTCCAGTTCGCCGGCCTTCGCCAGCCGGCTGCGCGGGCTGCTGATCGAGTAGTTGCGGCGCACGTCCTGGCCGTCGATGTTCACACGCAGGGTCAGGAACTGGCCCGGCTCGAAGGCGAAGCGTTCCTTCTCCGCCTCCGGAATGGCGAAGGTGACCGCCACCGCGCCGGCCGCCTCGGGGCTCACGCGCTTGACGGAGAGTTCTTGAAAACGGGGTGCTGACATGGGTTGTGCTCCGGCCCTCAGTAGGGCTTGAAGTAATCGAAGGGCTCCTGGCACGAGAGGCACTTGTACAGCGCCTTGCAGGCCGTGGACCCGAACTGGGAGGTGACGGTGGTCTCGGTCGAACCGCACAGCGGGCAGGCCACCGGCTCGGCCGGCGCGCGCCGCACGAACTTCACCACGCTGACGTCCTTCGGCGTGTGGTGCGGCGGTGCGATGCCGTACTTGCGCAGCTTCTCCTTCGCCTCGTCGCTCATCCAGTCGGTGGTCCAGGCCGGCGCGAGCTGGGTGATCACCCGCGCCCCGATGCCGGCCTGTTCCAGGCATGCACGCACGTCGTCCTCGATCTGACCCATCGCCGGGCAACCGCTGTAGGTCGGCGTGATGACGACCTCGAGCCCGTCGGCGCCCTCGCGCACCTCGCGCAGGATGCCCAGTTCGCGCAGGGTCACCACCGGGATCTCGGGATCGGTCAGGTGCTCGAGGGTCGCCCAGACCTTGTCGACAGTGCTGCTCATGGCGGTCCGCCTTACCAGGTGGCGTTCGGATGCGCGCGGGCGAGGGTCTGCATTTCGCCGAGCAGGTAGCTCAGGTGCTCGGAATGCAGCCCGATCTTGCCCTCGGTGACGTAGCCGTGGAAGTTCGGGCGCGTCAGCGTCGCTTCCTCCAGGGCTTCGTTCACCATCGCGTCCCAGTCCGGGCGCAAGGCCCACACGTCGATGCCGACACCGGCGGCCACCGCCGAGCCTTCGGCCGGGCTGGTGGTCCAGAATTCCTCCGTGTACGGCATCAGGTGATTCACCGCCGCCTGCACGCGGGCGTGCGATTCCTCGGTGCCGTCGCCCAGCCGCACCAGCCAGTCGCGCGAATGATGCAGGTGGTAGCTCGCTTCCTTCAGCGACTTGGCGGCGATCGCGGCCAGGCCGGCGTCCTTCGACTGCTGCAGCTTGTCCCACACCAGCACCATCAGCGCTGAATACAGGAAGTTGCGCACGATGGTGGTCGCGTAGTCGCGGTCGGCGGCTGCGTAACCGACCAACGGGCCATGGTGCGGCAGTTCGAGCAGCGTGTAGTTGCGGAACTGGTGCGCGTCGCGGAAGTAGGCCAGCTTGTCCTCGGTGGCGTCGCCGCCCATCATCTCCGCCGCGCGCTGGTACAGCAGGCGGGCCTGGCCGATGAGGTCGAGGCTGACGTTGGCGAGCGCGAGGTCTTCCTCGAGGATGGGGCCGTGGCCGCACCACTCGGCGTTGCGCTGGCCGAGCACCACGGCGTTGTCGGCCAGGTGCAGCAGGTAGTCGATCGGCGTGCTCATTACATGTGCCCCACTTCTTCGGGAATCTCGTAGAAGGTCGGATGGCGGTAGATCTTGTCCGCTGCCGGATCGAACAGCTCGCCCTTGTCGTCCGGGTTGCTGGCGGTGATCGCCGACGACGGCACCACCCAGATGCTCACGCCTTCCTGACGGCGGGTGTACACGTCGCGCGCCATGTGCAGCGCCTGCGCCGCGTCGGCGGCATGCAGGCTGCCGCAGTGCTTGTGCTCCAGGCCTTGCTTGCTGCGGACGAAGACTTCCCACAGGGGCCAATCCTTCAGTGCGGGTGCGGTGCTCATGCTGCCTCCTTGATGGCGCGTTCTTTTTGCTTGCGTGCATATGCCAGGGCTGCATCACGCACCCACTGGCCGTCGTTGTGTGCCTTCACTCGCGTCGCCAGGCGTTCCTTGTTGCAGGGGCCGTTGCCTTCGACGGTGTTCCAGAACTCGGTCCAGTCGATCTGGCCGTAGTCGTAGTGCTGGCGTTCCTCGTTCCACTTCAGCGCGGGGTCGGGCAGGGTCACGCCCAGCACCTTGGCCTGGGGCACGGTGGCGTCGATGAACTTCTGCCGCAGCTCGTCGTTGCTGATGCGCTTGATGCCCCAGCGCATGCCCTGCGCGCTGTGCGGGCTGTCGGCGTCCGGCGGGCCGAACATCGCCAGGCACTTCCACCAGTAGCGGTTCACCGCGTCCTGCACCATCGCACGCTGCTCGTCGGTGCCCTTCATCATCACCAGCAGCGCCTCGTAGCCCTGGCGCTGGTGGAAGGATTCTTCCTTGCACACGCGGATCATGGCGCGCGCATAGGGGCCGTAGGAGCAGCGGCACAGCGGGATCTGGTTCATGATCGCGGCGCCATCGACCAGCCAGCCGATCACGCCGACGTCGGCCCAGGTCAGGGTCGGGTAGTTGAAGATCGAGCTGTACTTGGCCTTGCCCGAATGCAGGCCGGCGAGCATCTCGTCACGGCCGGTGCCCAGCGTCTCGGCAGCCGAGTACAGGTAGAGGCCGTGGCCACCCTCGTCCTGCACCTTGGCGATCAGGATCGCCTTGCGCTTGAGGCTGGGGGCGCGCGAGATCCAGTTGCCTTCGGGCAGCATGCCGACGATCTCGCTGTGGGCGTGCTGGCTGATCTGGCGCACCAGCGTCCTGCGATACGCATCGGGCATCCAGTCCTGCGGCTCGATGCGGCCGTCGGCGGCAATGCGGGCCTCGAACGCGGCTTCCAGCTCGCTCGCGGTGCCGGGTACGACGGCCAGCTTTTTCCCGGACTCGTCCGGGATGTCCATCGCCTGTGTATACATCTGCTCTCTCCTCGCAAATACCGACCCGGGGGATACCGGGGCGGAACTCAACATGTATTTCGACTTGCTCTGTGCTGCGTTGTTTCTGCCTGCCGCCGTTCAGTTCATCCAGGCCGGCGGGCGCTTCTCGAAGAACGCCGCGAAGCCTTCGCGCGCCTCGGCGGTCGCGCGCTGGCGGGCGATACGGATGGCCGTTTCTTCGCTGACCGCGTCGTCGATCGGGCGCCCGGCCAACGCGGCGATCAACTGCTTGGCGGCGAGCTGCGCCTGCGGGCCGCAAGCGAGCAGTGCCTGCACGAGGCGCTCGACGGCGGCATCGAGGTCGATCACCGGCACGACTTCGTTGACCAGGCCCATTGCCTTCGCTTCGGCAGCGTCGAACCGCTCCGCGCTCTGGAAGTACCGCAGCGCGTGGCGCGGACCGATGGCGCGCAGCACGTAGGGGCTGATCACCGCCGGGATGATGCCGAACTTGACCTCGGAGGTCGCGAAGCTGGCGTCATCGGCCGCGACCGCCATGTCGCAGGCCGCGGTGAGTCCGGTGCCGCCGCCGAGCGCCGCGCCCTGGACGCGGGCGATGGTCGGCTTCGACATTCCGGACAATCCGCGCAGCATGGCGGCGAACTTGCGCGAATCGGCGAGGTTCTCGGCCTCGGTGCTGTCCGAGGCGCGGCGCATCCAGTTGAGGTCGGCGCCGGCCGAGAAGTGCTTGCCGCGCCCGGCCAGCACCACCACGCGCACGCTGGTATCGGCGTCGAGCGCGGCGCAGGCCGCGGCCAGTTCGGCGATGAGCTGCTCGTTGAAGGCGTTGAACACCTCGGGCCGGTTCATCCAGATCGTGGCGAGCGCGCCGCTGCGTTCGATTTGCAGTGTTTCGTAGGTCATTCTGCTGTTCCTGCCGCCGCTGCCCGCGGGCGAGGTCCGGCGTGAAGCCGGACCTGCCCGGGCCGCTGCGGGTCTCCTCCGTTATTCTCTGTAACCTGGCGCCCGCTCAGACACGCTCGATGATCATCGCAATGCCCTGGCCGACGCCGATGCACATCGTGCACAAGGCATAGCGGCCGTTGCGACGCTGCAGCTCGTAGGCGGCGGTGGTCACCAGGCGCGCCCCGCTCATGCCCAGCGGGTGGCCCATGGCGATGGCGCCGCCGTTCGGGTTCACGCGCGCCTCGTCGTCCGCCAGCCCCAGGTCGCGCACGACGGCGAGCGCCTGCGCGGCGAAGGCCTCGTTGAGCTCGATCACATCCATCTGCTCCAGCGTCAGGCAGGCCTTGGCCAGCACCTTGCGCACTGCGGGTGCGGGGCCGAAGCCCATGATGCGCGGCGCTACGCCCGCAGTGGCCATTGCCACCACGCGGGCGCGCGGCGTCAGGCCGTGGCGCTCGGCGGCGGACTCGGAGGCGAGCAGCAGCGCGCAGGCGCCGTCATTGACGCCCGAGGCGTTGCCGGCGGTGACGCTCAGATCGGGGCCGTTGACGCCCTTGAGCCTGGCCAGCATCTCCAGCGTGGTGTCGGGGCGCGGATGCTCGTCGGTGTCGAACAGGACGGGGTCGCCCTTCTTGCGCGGGATCTCGACCGGCACCAGCTCGTCGCGGAAGCGGCCGGCGGCGTGGGCGGCGGCCCAGCGCTGCTGCGAGCGCAGCGCGAAGGCGTCCTGGTCGGCGCGCGAGATCTTGAACTCCTCGGCGACGTTGTCCGCGGTCTGCGGCATCGAGTGCGTCTCGTAAAGCTTCTTCATCAGCGGGTTGATGAAGCGCCAGCCGATGGTGGTGTCATAGATCGACGCATTGCGCGAGAA